>JANNBZ010000257.1:0-1749 GCA_031386065.1 Burkholderiales bacterium | reverse complement strand
CGGCGAGCGCCTGAGCATCCTGTGGCGCGACAAGCAGATCGACTACACGCGGCTGACCTCGATGAGCGGCCAGTACAAGCCGTTCTGGGACTTGACCCGCGCCGGCCTGCGCTTTGCCGCGCAGCGCCTCGGGCTGGACCTCTCGGCGCAGGCCGAAGACCAGTTGATGAATCAGTACCGGCACCTCAGCGCGTTCCCCGAAAACCGCGACGTGCTGGCCGAGCTGCGCGCCCGCAACGTGCCGGCCGGCATCCTCAGCAACGGCGACCCGGAGATGCTGGGCGTGGCCGTGAAAAGCGCCGGCTTCAGCGGCTTGCTGGCGCATGTGATCAGCGTGCACCCGATTCGAAAGTACAAGACCGACCCGGCGGCCTACGCGCTGGGCACGGCCGCCTTCAACCTGCCGGCGCGCGAGATTCTGTTCGTCTCCAGCAACGGCTGGGACGCCATCGGCGCCACCTGGTTCGGCTACACCACGCTGTGGGTCAACCGCGCCGGCCTGCCGTTGGAGCAACTGAACACCGCCCCCACCCGCATCGGCAGCAGCCTGCGCGATGTGCTCGATTTCTTTCCCACGTCCACCGCCCCATGACTTCACGCACCTCCATCCACGGCCTGAAGGTCGACACGTCCCTCAAGGCCTTCATCGACCAGCAGGTGCTGCCCGGCACAGGCGTTGACAGTGCAGCCTTTTGGCAGGGCTTCGACGCGCTGGTGCGCGACCTGGCGCCGCAGAACGCCGCGCTGTTGGCCGAGCGCGAGCGGCTGCAAACCGAGCTCGATGCCTGGCACCGCGCGAACCCCGGTCCGATCAAGAAAATACGCGCCTACCGCGCGTTCCTGCAGAAGATCGGCTACCTGGTGCCGGTGCCCGCCAAGGCGAAGGTCACGACGAAGAACGTCGACGCCGAACTGGCGCTGCAGGCCGGCCCGCAACTGGTGGTGCCGATCACCAATGCGCGCTACGCCCTGAACGCCGCCAACGCGCGCTGGGGCTCGCTGTACGACGCGCTCTACGGCACCGATGCGCTCAGCGAAGAGGGCGGTGCCGAGAAGGGCCGCAGCTACAACCCGCTGCGCGGCGCCAAGGTGATTGCGTATGCGCGGCACGTGCTCGACCGCACTGCGCCGCTCAAAAAAGGATCGCACGTCGACTCCACCGGCTACCGCGTCGAGGGCGGGCAGTTGATCGTCGCGCTGGCGGGCGGTAAGACCACCGGCCTGGCCCAACCGGCGCAATTCGTCGGCTTTCAGGGCGACGCGGCGGCGCCATCGGCCGTGCTGCTGGTGCACCACGGCCTGCACCTGGACATTCGCATCGACCGCAGCACCGCCATCGGCGCCAGCGACCCCGCCGGCGTCAGCGACCTGGTGCTCGAGTCGGCGCTGTCGACCATCCTCGACTTGGAAGACTCGGTGGCCGTGGTCGACGCGCAAGACAAGGTGCAGGCCTACGCCAACTGGCTCGGCATCTTGAAAGGCACGCTGACCGAACAGGTTGAAAAGGGCGGCACCACCTTCACGCGCGGCTTGAACGCCGACCGCGCCTACACAAACGCGCGCACCGGTGCCAACGGGCAGGATGTGACGCTGCACGGCCGCTCGCTACTGTTCGTGCGCAACGTCGGCCACCTGATGACGAACCCCGCCATCTTGTGGGGCGAGCACGACCGGGAAATCCCGGAAGGCATCCTCGACGCCGTTGTCACCACCACCATCGCGCTGCACGACCTGAAGCGCAGCCACCCG
>JANNBZ010000290.1:0-5530 GCA_031386065.1 Burkholderiales bacterium | reverse complement strand
CAAAGACTGCCCATGCTGACCTTCCAGCAAATCATCCTGCGCCTCCAGCAATACTGGGACGCGCAAGGCTGCGCCCTGCTCCAGCCGTACGACATGGAAGTCGGCGCCGGCACCAGCCACACCGCCACGTTTCTGCGCGCGTTGGGGCCCGAACCCTGGAAGGCCGCCTACGTGCAGCCCAGCCGCCGACCCAAGGACGGCCGCTACGGCAACAACCCGAACCGCCTGCAGCACTACTACCAGTACCAGGTGGTGCTGAAGCCGGCGCCGGCCGACATCCTCGACCTGTACCTCGGCTCGCTGGAGGCGCTGGGCTTCGACCTGAAGGTGAACGACATCCGCTTCGTCGAAGACGACTGGGAGAACCCCACGCTCGGTGCCTGGGGCCTGGGCTGGGAGGTCTGGCTGAACGGCATGGAGGTGACGCAGTTCACCTACTTCCAGCAGGTCGGTGGCATCGACTGCAAGCCGATCACCGGCGAGATAACCTACGGGCTGGAGCGGTTGGCGATGTACCTGCAGGGCGTCGAAAGCGTCTACGACCTGGTCTACACCAGCGGCCACGACGGCGCGGCCGACCTGAAGTACGGCGACGTGTTTCACCAGAACGAGGTCGAGCAGAGCACTTACAACTTCGAGCACAGCGATGTGGACTTCCTGCTCGGCGCGTTCACCGCGCACGAAAAGCAGGCGAAGAACCTGATGTCGCTGTCGCTGGCGCTGCCGGCCTATGAACAGGTGCTGAAAGCCGCCCACAGCTTCAACCTGCTCGACGCGCGAGGTGCCATCAGCGTGACCGAGCGCGCCGCTTACATCGGCCGCATCCGCAACATTTCACGCAGCGTGGCGCAGAGCTACTTCGAGAGTCGCGCGCGGCTGGGCTTCCCGCTGGCCACACGCGAGCGGGCCGACGAAGTGCTGGCGCAGATGGCGCTGATGGCGAAAAACGCCGAGAAGAAAGCCGCCTGATGACCACGCAGAATTTGCTCGTCGAATTGCTCGTCGAAGAGTTGCCGCCCAAAGCATTGAAGAAGCTGGGCGAAGCGTTCGCCGCTGCGTTGACCGACAGTCTGAAATCGCAAGGTCTCGCCAGCGCCCACTCGGCCACCACACCGTTCGCCACGCCGCGGCGGCTGGCAGCGCACATCAGCGCGGTGCATGCCTTCGCCGACGACCAGGCGGTGTCGCAAAAACTGATGCCGGTCAGCGTCGGCCTGACCGCCGAAGGCCAGGCCACGCCGGCGCTGTTGAAGAAGCTGGCCGCGCTGGGCGCCGATGCATCGGCGGTGCCGCAGTTGAGGCGGCAACTGGACGGCAAGGCCGAGGCGCTGTACTACGACAGCACGGTCAAGGGCGCGACCCTGCATGAAGGCCTGCAGAAAGCGCTGACCCACGCGCTGAGCAACCTGCCGATCCCGAAGCTGATGCAGTACCAATTGGCCGACGGCTGGACCAGCGTCCACTTCGTGCGCCCCGCGCACGGGCTGGTGGCACTGCTCGGCGCCGAAGTGGTGAGCGTGCAGGCGCTCGGCCTGACGGCGGGCCGCGAAACCCAGGGCCACCGGTTCGAGGCGGCCATGTCGCCGGTGATGCTGCAGCACGCCGACCACTACGCGCAGCAGATGGAAGAGCAAGGCGCGGTGGTGGCCAGCTTTGCCGCGCGGCACGGCGACATCGTGCGGCAGTTGAACTCCGCTGCCGCGAAGCAAGGCCTGAGCGTGATCGACGACGACGCTTTGCTCGACGAAGTGACCGCGCTGGTCGAGCGGCCGAACGTGCTGCTGTGCCGCTTCGAGCCCGAGTTCCTGGCGGTGCCGCAGGAATGCCTGATCCTGACGATGAAGGCGAACCAGAAATACTTTCCGCTGCTGGACGCAGCCGGCACGCTGACGAACCAGTTCCTGATCGTCAGCAACATCCGCCCGGAAGACCCGAGCCGCGTGATCGAAGGCAACGAGCGCGTCGTGCGGCCGCGGCTGGCGGATGCGAAGTTCTTCTTCGACCAGGACCGCAAGAAGACACTGGCGTCGCGCGTGGCGGGGCTGGACAAGGTGGTCTATCACGGGAAATTGGGGACGCAAGGCGAGCGCGTCTTGCGCGTGCGAGCCATCGCGCGCGCCATCGGATTGCAGTTGGGTGGGGAGGTGCTGGCCAAGCAAGCCGACGATGCCGCGATGCTGGCCAAGGCCGATTTGCTGACCGACATGGTCGGCGAGTTCCCTGAGCTGCAAGGCACGATGGGCCGCTACTACGCGCAGCACGACGGGCTGAGCGACGAGGTGGCCTTGGCGATCGAGGATCACTACAAGCCACGATTCGCGGGCGACGCCTTGCCGCGCAACATGACGGGCGTGGTGGTGGCCTTGGCGGACAAGTTGGAGACCTTGGTCGGGATGTTCGGCATCGGGCAGGTGCCGACGGGGGACAAGGATCCGTTTGCTCTCAGGCGGCAAGCGCTGGGCGTGATTCGAATGCTGGTAGAGAAGAAGCTCGATTTGTCGTTGAGTGAAGCGATCTGCGTTGCCGAGGCGCCATTCAAAGACATGGAAGGTCAAGGCTTCGACGCGCTCGTGGTCTTCATGTACGAGCGGTTCGCAGGCAGTTTGCGCGACGAGGGTTACAGCGTTCAAGAGGTCGATGCCGTGTTGTCACTGCGCCCGCCAAAACTTGCCGATGTGGCGCAACGGCTGGCGGCCGTCCGCGAGTTCGCCGCGCTACCGGAAGCCGCCTCCCTTGCGGCAGCTAATAAACGGATCACGAACATCCTGAAGAAGTCGGATGCGCCCGTGGGTGCGTTCTCTGCAGGCCAGATGGTTGAGCCGGCCGAGAAGGAACTGCACGCGGCAATGGACAAGGTCAGCGCCTTGGCCCGAACGCACTTCGCACGCGGAGACTATGCCCGGGCACTGCGTGAACTGGCCGGGCTTCGATCCGCAGTCGACGGCTTCTTTGAAGCAGTGATGGTGAACGCCGATGAGCCCGCGCTGCGAAACAATCGCTTGTGGTTGCTGAAGGACCTGCACATTGAGATGAACCGCGTTGCCGACCTGTCGAAGCTGGCGTCATGAGCGCACACTCGTCCGATGCAGGGGCAGCGCGAACCGCCTGCCCAGCGCAAGAGGCCACCGCATGACCCCGCTGAAACTCATCATCCTCGACCGCGACGGCACCATCAACGAGGACCGTGACGACTTCGTCAAGACGCCAGATGAATGGGTGCCGATCCCGGGCGCGCTGGAAGCCATTGCACGGCTCAACCACGCCGGCTGGCACACCGTGGTGGTCACCAACCAGTCGGGGCTGGGGCGTGGGCTGTTCGACATGGCCACGTTGAACGCGATGCACTTGAAGATGAACCAGGCGCTGGCCAAGCACGGTGGGCGCATCGATGCGGTGTTCTTCTGCCCGCACACGCCCGAGGAGAACTGCGAATGCCGCAAGCCGCTGCCCGGGCTGATGCTGCAGGTGGGCGAGCGTTACGGCCTGCACCTGAAAGACGTGGCGGTGGTGGGCGATTCACTGCGCGACCTGCTGGCCGGCGTCGCCGCCGGTTGCCCGACCCATCTGCTGCGCACCGGCAAGGCGGCGCAGTACAGCGAAGAGCAACTGGCGCATGTGCTGGCGCAGGCGCCCGGCACGCAAGTGCACGCCGACCTGGCCGCGTTCGCCGACGCCTTCATTATTCGCGAGCGCCGGCTGCGCGGCTTGACGGGCGAATCCGATTCCGGCTTTGGAAGATTGAACTGATGCAACGATTCTTCTGGGGCATGCGCTCTGCGCTGTTCTTTCTGTTCATGGCCATCACGGTGATGCCTTGGGCGATGGCGGTGCTGGTGTTCTCTATCTTCAAACGCGGCGACCCGGTGTACTGGATGTGCGTGGGCTGGTTGCGCACCGCCATCTGGGGCGCGCGCGTGATCTGCGGTGTGCGCCACCGCATGACAGGACTCGAGAACTTGCAGGCAGCGCATCGGGCGGGCGCGGTGATCGTGCTGCCCAAGCACCAAAGCACCTGGGAGACCTTCGCTTTCCCGGGCCTGATGCCGCACCCGCTGGCCGATGTGTTCAAGCGCGAGCTGCTCTACATACCGTTCTTCGGCTGGGCGATGTCGCGCATGGACATGATCCACATCGACCGCAGCAAGCGCGCCGACGCCTGGAACCGCGTGGCCGAGCAGGGCCGCAAGCACATGGCGCACGGCACCTGGGTCATCATGTTCCCCGAAGGCACGCGCATCGCGCGCGGCCAGCAGGGCGTGTACAAGGTCGGCGGCACGCGGCTGGCGGTGGCCACCGGCACGCCGGTGATGCCGATCGCGGTTACGTCGGCGGTGTGCTGGCCGCGCAAGTCGCTGATGCTGCGGCCAGGCGTGATCGATGTGTCGATCGGCCCGGTGATGCCGGCGGCCGGACGCCAGTCCGACGAGTTGATGCGCGAGGTGCAGGCCTGGATCGAAGCCGAGATGCGCCGACTGGATCCGACGGCGTACAACGACACCGGCGCCGACACCCGCGCCAACGCCCAAGCCGACACCCAAGCCGACACCGCTCCGCGCCCTTAAACTCGGCGCCCATGACGCGCAAGTTCACCGGGCCCCGCTGCGGCGAAGACTCCACGCAGCTTTCGCTGTTCGATGTGCCGCCGACCTTGCCTGAAGTGGCCGATGTGCCGCTGCTGCCAGTCGCGTGCGTTGCCCTGGTGTCGGCACCGCCATCGGTGGCCTCGGTCGAGCCGGTGCGGGCCGTCTCGCTGGCCAGCGTGTTGGCCCCGGCCGTCTTTCGCCACCCGCAGGCGGACCGCGAAATTCGCCTGAACGAGATTGTGGTCGCGTATGCGCTGAAGCGCGCGCGCCGCCGCAGCATCGGCTTCATCGTCGGCCTCGACGGCCTCAGCGTGAACGCGCCGAAGTGGGTCGGCGTAGGCGACATCGAAACTGCGCTGCGCGAGAAAGCCGGCTGGATCCTGCGCAAGCTCGGCGAGCAGCAGGAGCGCCAGCAACGTCTGCACGCCGCCAAGGTCGACTGGCGCGACGGCACCTCGATTCCCTTCCTCGGCGAGGCGGTGATCGTGGTGCTGGACCCGCGCACCACCGGCGCGGTGCTGAACACCGACGCTGCTGCGACCACCGCCGTTCAAGGCCAGCTTGCCGGTGTGCCGCGGCTCACGCTGCACATCGGGCTGCCGCACACCGCCAGCGCCGAGCAGATTCGCGACGCGGTGCAAAGCTGGCTGCAGCGCCAGGCCAAGCGCGTCTTCGAAGAACGCTGCCGCCACTTCACCCAGCAACTGGGTGTGCGCTACACGCGGCTGAGCCTGTCGTCGGCGCAAACGCGCTGGGGCAGCGCCACCGCCGACGGCACGATTCGCCTGAACTGGCGGCTGATCCACTTCGCCATGCCCACCATCGACTACGTGGTGGCGCACGAGCTGGCACACCTGCGCGAAATGAACCATAGCCCGCGCTTCTGGGACGTGGTGCGCTCGGTGGTGCCCGACTACGAGCAGGCCCGAGGCACGTTGAAAGACAAG
>JANNBZ010000235.1:0-2856 GCA_031386065.1 Burkholderiales bacterium | reverse complement strand
CCGTCGTTCGGCAACCTGTCGGTGAAGTCGAACCTGTCGGGCGAATTCACCATCGTCAACGAGTACCTGGTGCGCGACCTGAAGAAGCTCGGCCTGTGGGACGACGTGATGGTGATGGACCTGAAGCACTTCGACGGTTCGCTGCGCCGCATCGACCGCGTGCCCGAAGACCTGAAGGCGCTCTACGCCACCGCGTTCGAGGTCGAGACGCAGTGGCTGGTCGAGGCGGCGGCGCGTCGCCAGAAGTGGATCGACCAGGCGCAGTCGCTGAACATCTACATGGCCGGCGCGTCGGGAAAGAAGCTCGACGAGACCTACAAGCTCGCCTGGTTGCGCGGCCTCAAGACCACCTACTACCTGCGCACCGTCGGCGCCACGCACGCCGAGAAGTCCACGGTGAAAGCGGGCCAGATGAACTCGGTGTCGAGTGGCTCGTCGGCGGGTGGTGTCGATGCGGCAGCCCTGTCTGCGAAGGCACCGATGGCTTCCAGCCTCAGCGCGGCGAACAGCATCCTGAGCAGCGAACCCGCGACCGACATCAAGTACTGCGCAATCGACAACCCCGACTGCGAAGCGTGTCAGTGAGCGGCCTCGTGTGAAGCGATGAACGCACGCGCTTGCAAATGAATTTGTGAATGACTTTGCGAACGACTTTGCGATCAACGCTCACACACCTCACGACCTGCGATCACGTCGATGCAATAGAGCAACAACGACCAAGCGCGAACAAGCATTCATGTCAAGAATTGCTTGGTGTTTGAACGCAACACTCCGATAATTTAGAAGCACTGGAAATTTGAACATGTTGGTTTGGGAAGAAGAAATCAGCCCCTCGACATTGAGCCCATCGAGCATCGCGCACGCAGCCTCGGCTCACCTGAGTCAATCGCGCGCCGTTCAGTCGTCGCCCGCACTCGCTGCGGCCATGACCGCCGTCATGGCAGACAGCGGCAAGCCGGTTCCCGTGATGACCGCCGCGAACGAATCGCGAGCCGATGCGCCAGTCACACGCCGTGTCAACGCGGCCGACAAACGCATCATCAACGGCCGCACCGACGTCAATCAGCTGGTGCCGTTCAAGTACAAATGGGCCTGGGAAAAGTACCTTGCCACCTGCGCCAACCACTGGATGCCGCAAGAGGTGAACATGTCGCGCGACATCGCGACCTGGAAAGACCCGAACGGCCTGACCGACGACGAGCGCCGCATCATCAAGCGCAACCTCGGCTTCTTCGTCACCGCCGACTCGCTCGCCGCCAACAACATCGTGCTGGGCACCTACCGCCACATCACGGCGCCCGAGTGCCGCCAGTTCTTGCTGCGCCAGGCCTTCGAAGAAGCGATCCATACGCACGCCTACCAGTACATCGTCGAGTCGCTCGGGCTCGACGAAAGCGAGATCTTCAACGCCTACAACGAGGTCAAGTCGATCCGCGACAAGGACGAGTTCCTGATCCCCTTCATCGGCGCGATCATGGACCCGCACTTCCACACTGGCACGCCCGAGAACGACCAGACGCTGCTGAAGTCGCTGGTGGTTTTCGCCTGCCTGATGGAAGGCCTGTTCTTCTACGTCGGCTTCACGCAAATCCTGGCGCTGGGCCGCCAGAACAAGATGACCGGCGCTTCCACGCAGTACCAGTACATCCTGCGCGACGAGTCCATGCACTGCAACTTCGGTATCGACCTGATCAACCAGATCAAGCTCGAAAATCCGCACCTCTGGACGCCCGAATTCAAGGCCGAGCTCAACGCGCTGTTCCACCAGGCGGTCGAGCTCGAGTACCGCTACGCCGAAGACACCATGCCGCGCGGCGTGCTCGGCATGAATGCTTCCATGTTCAAAGGTTACCTGCGCTACATCGCCAACCGGCGAGCCACGCAGATTGGTTTGGCAGAGCTCTTCCCGAACGAGGAAAACCCTTTTCCGTGGATGAGCGAAATGATTGACCTGAAGAAGGAGAGCAATTTCTTCGAAGTGCGCGTCACCGAATACCAATCCGGTGGTGCGCTCTCGTGGGAATGAAGTTCACCGTGAGCCGTACTGCTCCAGGTCAGAAGTGAGAGATCAAGATTCGCGGATCGCGATGCGCCGACACACAGATGTCACCACAACGGCGCACGCGAACCGCAACCCGATTCACCGTACTGCAGCGGCCAACTTGGGGCTCTGTGGGCGATGAATAACTGATCGGCAGCGGACGCGTCCAACGCCGGTCAGTGCTTTTTCAACTTGATCAAGGAGAAGTGTTATGGCAACTGCGAAAAAAGGTCCGGTGAGCAAAAAGTCTGCCCCGGCGAAGAAGGCCGCTGTGAAGAAGGTTGCAGCGAAGAAAGCTGCACCGGCCAAGAAGGCTGCACCGGCCAAGAAAGCCGCTGTGAAGAAGGTCGCGGCGAAGAAGGCTGCACCGGCGAAGAAGGCTGCTGCCAAGAAGGCGCCGGCGAAGAAGGCTGCACCGGCGAAGAAGGCCGCTGCCAAGAAGGCGCCAGCGAAGAAGGCTGCTGCCAAGAAGGCTCCGGCGAAGAAGGTCGCTGCCAAGAAAGCGCCGGCGAAGAAGGCTGCTGCCAAAAAGGCCCCGGCCAAGAAAGCCGCTGCCAAGAAAGCTCCGGCCAAGAAGGCTGCTGCGAAGAAGGCGCCCCCAGCGCCAGCTGCCCCTGCCGCCAAGCCTGCCGCTCCGGCACCGAAAACCGCGCTGAGCCCTCAGGCAGCGTGGCCTTTCCCGACGGGCAGCAAGCCCTGAACTCAGGAGGCCGGCCGTTGCGCTCGCAACGGCCGGCCGCCGGGCCCGCGCCCCCGCCGGGGCCCCGGTTGAGGCGGGGTATTGGGTGGAGAAACCGGCGGCGGCCGGGGTTTTT
>JANNBZ010000189.1:0-18297 GCA_031386065.1 Burkholderiales bacterium | reverse complement strand
GTTGATTGCTCGACTGTGGTGGCGACCCACCTTTCACACTTGATGCAACTGCACGCCGCCAAGTTGTTGGGCCGTGTCGAGACCCAGCAGCTCGTCGAGCATGTGACGAAGCTGGCCCCCAAGCTGATCGAAGACGTGGTTCCCAAAATGGTCGGTATCGCCGCTCTGCAAAAGGTGCTCCAGCTGCTGCTGGAAGAAGGCGTGCACATCCGCGACATGCGCTCCATCGTCGAAAGCCTGGCCGAGCACGCTGCGGCCATCACCGACCCCGGCGAACTGGCCCGCCGCATCCGCATTCACCTGGCCCCGGCCATCGTTCAGCAAATCTACGGGCCCGCCAAAGAGCTGGACGTGATTGCACTCGAGCCCGAGCTGGAGCGCATCGTCAGCCAGGCGCTCAACTCGCCGCACGGCGCCGCGCTCGACCCCGGCGTGGCCGACACGCTGACCCGCAGCGCCGCCAATTCGGCCAAGCGCCAGGAAGACCTGGGCCTGCCCGCCTGCCTGCTGGTGCCCGACAGCATTCGCGCCCCGATGGCACGGCTGCTCAAGCGCGCCGCGCCGAGGTTGCGCGTGCTCGGCCACAGCGAGATTCCCGAGACGCATTCGATCCGCATCGCTTCGATCATCGGAGCGGCTGCATGAGCCGCCGGGCCGTTCCCAAGGCGAATACCGCCGTGCGGAGCACAGGCTGCCTGATGAGTTGTTCCACCCCTGACTTCCACCGCTCAACCGGAGCCCACCCATGAACGTCAAACGCTTCACCGCGCGCAACTCGCGCGATGCGCTGGCCCTGGTTCGCAAGGCCCTGGGCGAGGACGCCGTGGTGCTGTCCACCCAACCCTGCGCCGAGGGCGTCGAGGTGCTGGCCATGTCGGCCGGTGGCATCGAAAAAATCCAGCGCTACTCGGCCCAGGAGGCCGCCGCGCAAGCCGCCGCCCCGGCACGGCCTGCGGTCATGCCGACGCAGCCCGCGCCTGCGGCCAGCTCGGTGGCCAGCGACGTTGCGCAGCTCGCGATGAGCACGCTGTCGTTCCAGGACTATGTGCGTGAACGCATGTTGAAGCGACGCGCTGCGGCGATGCAGGCCGAAACGCAGGAGGCGGTTGCGGTGGTCGCCGTTGCCGCGCCCGAGCCAGCGCCGCAGCCATTGCTCCCTCGCCCCTTTGGGGAGAGGGGTGGGGTGAGGGCCGGGGTGACGGGGAACGCGCCGAAGCCGATGCGTGAGCCGCCCGTGCTGCGCGACGAAATCCGCTACGAGCACGACGCGCCGCCACCGCCACCGGTGGCGACGATGGCGCCCGCCTTCTCGGCCGCCGACCACGCGCTGGCCCGCCGCGACCAGCAGGACATGATGAGCGAGCTGCGCTCGATGAAGGGCCTGATCGAAGATCGCTTCGATGCGCTGGCCTTCATGGACCGCCTGCAACGCCAGCCGGCGCAGGCGCGTCTGGCGCAAAAGCTGCTGGACTGCGGCTTCTCGCCGGCGTTGATCCGCAAGCTCACCGACGGCATGGGCAGCGAGGTGGTCGACGAGACCGCCTGGGTCGCCACGGTACTGCAACGCAACTTGCTCACGGCCGAGGCCGAGCCCGCGCTCGAAGACCAGGGCGGCGTGTTCGCGATGATCGGCTCCACCGGCGTCGGCAAGACCACCAGCACCGCCAAGCTCGCGGCGGCGTTCGCAGCCAAGTACGGCGCCTCCAACCTCGGCCTGGTCACGCTCGACGCCTACCGCGTGGCCGCCCACGAACAACTGCGCACCTACGGCCGCATTCTGGGCACGCCGGTGCACACCGCGCACGACCGCGCGTCGCTGGAAGACCTGCTCGACCTGCTGAGCGCCAAGAAGATGGTGCTGATCGACACCGCCGGCATGGCCCAGCGCGACAGCCGCACCCGCGAACTGCTCGACATGCTAGGCCACCGCGCGATCCAGAAACTGGTGGTCGTCAACGCCGCCGCGCAGGGCGAAACCACCGAAGACGTGCTGCTGTCGTACCGCGCCAGCCAGGCCAAGGGCATCGTGTTGTCCAAGCTCGACGAGGCCGTGAAGCTCGGGCCGGCACTCGACGCGCTGATCCGCCACAAGCTGCCGGTCGCTGCGGTGGCGAACGGCCAGCGCGTGCCCGAAGACTGGCACCGCCTGTCGGCCCACGCGCTGATCCACCGCGCGCTGCGCCCGCTCTCGGGCACCGCCTACCGAATGGACGCGAGCGACGTGAACCTGGTGTTCTGCACGCCGCACACCGCCAGCGCCTCGCACACGGCCCACAGCGCGCACACCGCACGTGCGGTGGCCCACGCATGACGCCGGAGCGGTTCGACCCCGACATGCTCGCCTCGATCTTCGACCCCCACGCCTTCATGACCCCTGAACTCGCTTCACGCTCCCGTCCGCTCGACCAGGCCCACGGCCTGCGCCAGCGCTTTGCTTCGGCCGGCACCCGCTTCATCCCGGTGGTGTCGAACCCCCACGTGGCCTTTGGCGGCGTGATGCTGGAGCGGCTGTGTTCGGCCTTCGGTGAGCAGGGCCGCCACACGCTGGTTATCGACGCCGGCGAAAGCGCACCCGCCGCCCACGAACTGATCGATGTCGACCTGGCCGATTGCGTTGAGACGCTGTCGTCGCAGGTCTCGTACCTGGCCGCGCGCGGTGCGCCGCTGCGGCATGTCGATGCGCGCGGCTCGACCGCCGGCTTCTTGCGCGCGGCGGCCGACGCCGTGCCCGAAGCCAACGTGGTGCTGGTGCATGCGCCGGCCTCCGAGTTGTGCCGACTGTTCATGCGCAGCGAAGCGCGGCCGCTGCTGCTGGCCGACGACCGGCCCAGCAGCGTGACGCATGCCTACGCCGCGATGAAGCTGCTGACGCAGCGCGCCGGCCTGGTGGTCTACGACCTGCTGCTGTGCGCTGCGCCGACCTCGCCGCGCACCGAACGCATCGCGATGCAGCTTTCGACCTGCGCCGACGATTTTCTGGGGGCGGTGCTGCGCGACTGGATGCAGATCGACCCGGCCACCGATGTGGGCGAGGCCGCCACGGCCGGGCTGTCGCGCTGGGTCGGCGAGGTGCTGCGCGCGCCGTTCGGCGCGGCGCTGGACGCCGGCTTCGGCGTCGCCGACAGCCGCTTGCAACTGCTGAACTGATGGAGCCGACGATGTACACCGCCAAGGGCCAACTCGACGTGAACACCATGCTGAAGCAGTACAGCCCGCTGGTGCGCCGACTCGCCCACCAGATGATCGCCAAGCTGCCCGCCAACGTGGAACTGGACGACCTGATCCAGGTCGGCATGATCGGCCTGACCGACGCCCTGAGCCGCTTCGACGCGGCGCAGGGCGTGCAATTCGAGACCTTCGCCACCCAGCGCATCCGCGGCGCCATGCTGGACGAACTGCGTGGCAACGACTACCTGTCGCGCGGCACCCGCAAGCAGCAGCGCAGCATCGAGTCGGCGGTGCACAAGCTTCAGCAACGGCTGGGCCGCGCCCCGGCCGAGAGCGAGATCGCCCGTGAAATGGGCGTCAGCCTGCTCGAATACCAGGAACTGCTGGGCAAGGTGCGCGGCACCCAGCTCGTGTACCTGGAAGACATGTCGGGCGACGACGGCGACAACGACTTTCTCGACCGCCACGTGGCCGACGACGCGCTGAACCCGCTGGCGCAGTTGCAGGACCACCGCATGCGCGAGGCCCTGGTCGAAGCCATCAAGCACCTGCCCGAACGCGAGCAGTACGTGATGAGCATGTACTACGAGCACGACATGAACCTGAAGGAAATTGCGGCCGTGCTGAAGGTGACCGAGTCGCGCATCTGCCAGTTGCACAGCCAGTCGATTGCCCGCTTGCGCGTGAAGCTGCGAGCCTACTGACCGCCCTGCCTTGGCCGAACAGACGCCCGAAAAGCGCTGGCTGAACCACCCCATCGGAGACACCCATGTTCGCTGTGTTCAAACGGGCTGCAGCCGCTGACGCCGAGGCTGCCGCGCCCGCCGCCCCCGCGGTGGACCTGCGCGGCGCCGTGCAGTCCATCGCGCGCCAGGCGTCGAACATGGGACGCGAGGCGGCCGAGGTGCGCGGCATGATGCAGGACACGCAACGGGTGTCGGCCGGCCAGGCGAAGGCGCTGGCCGCGCTGGCCACGCAAGTGCAGGAAGTCACCCGCGCGCAAGACGGCATCGGCGGCATCTCCCTCGGAAGCCTGAACGCCGTCGACCGAGCGCGCAAGGCGGTCGAGGTGGTTGGCGACGAAGTCGGCGCCATCGTGGCCACGCTGCGCCAGGTCTCGCAGGCCGCCGGCACCATAACGCAGATCGCCCTGCAGACCCGGCTGGTGGCGTTCAACGCCTCGGTCGAGGCCAAGCGCGCCGGCGAGGCGGGCCGCGGCTTCGGCGTGGTGGCCGACGCGGTGAAAGACCTCGCGGCCAAGGTAGAGCAGTCGTCGAAAGAAATCATGGGCACGGTGGGCGAGCTCGATGCGCGCATCGAGGCGCTGGCGCGCGGCATTCGCGTGCAGGACGACGCGGCCAAGCAAGGCGCCTTTCACAGCGCGCTGGCCGACGTGCAGCACGGCGTGCAAAGCATGACCGGCGCCGCCGAGCAGAGCCGCGCCATCTGCGCCGGCCTGAACCAGCAGATGGGCAGCATCGAAGGCGAAATTCACCAGACCGGCCGCTCGCTGGACGCCGCCATCCAGCGCAGCGAATCGTTCCTGACAGTGTCCGAGAACCTGATCGACCTGGTGGCCGGCTGCGGCATCGAAACCGAAGACACGCCCTTCATCGCCGCCGCCTCCGATGCGGCAGCGCAGATCGCCAAGCTGCTGGAAGACGCGGTGCGCACCGCCACCATTTCAATGGCCGACTTGTTCGACGCCGCCTACCGGCCCATCGCCGGCACCCTGCCGCAGCAGCACACGACCCGCTTCGTCGGTCTGGCCGACCGCCTGTTCCCGCAGGTGCAGGAACGGGTGCTGTCCAGCCACTCGAAAATCGTCTTCTGCATTGCGGTCGACCGCAACGGCTACGTGGCCACCCACAACAAGACCTACTGCCATCCGCAGCGCGGCGACCTGCCCTGGGACACCGCCAACAGCCGCTACCGGCGCATCTTCAACGACCGCACCGGTCTGGCTTCGGCGCGCAACCGGCGGCCCTTCCTGCTGCAGACCTACCGGCGCGACATGGGTGGCGGCCAGTTCGTGGTCATGAAGGAAGCGGCGGTGCCGATCAGCGTCAACGGCCAGCACTGGGGCGGGTTGCGCCTTGCGTTCCACTTCTGAAGCGGCGGCGCTCGACGAGCCCGCTGGCCTGCGGCGCGCGGCCCGCAGGGTGAGCCTGTGGCGCGCGTCCCGCGCGCTGGGCCTGTGGCCGCTGCCGGCGCTGTTCGTCTGGGCTTCGGCCTGGCTGCTGTTCGCGGCGTTGCGCCGGCTCGGCGTGCCGCCGTGGCTGGCCTTGCTGCTGGCCTCGGCGCTCGGCGCGGCCGGCAGCCTGTGGGGCCGCACGCCGTGGCGGCGCGGGCTGCTGGCGGCTGGCTTTCCGCTGTCGCTGCTGTGCAGTGGATTGGCCGGCCCGGCCGGCGCCATGCCGGCCTGGGCCTGGCTGCTGCCGCTGGCGCTGCTGGCGTTTCTGTACCCGGTGCACACCTGGCGCGACGCGCCGATGTTCCCCACGCCGCGCGGCGCGCTGAGCGGCCTGGCGCAGGCCGTGCCGCTGCGCGCGTCGGCCCGTCTGCTCGACGCCGGCTGCGGCCTCGGCGACGGCCTGCGCGAGCTGCAACGCGAGTATCCGCAGGCGACCCTGGTCGGGCTGGAGTGGAGCTGGCCGCTGCGCATTGCCTGTGCCTGGCGCGCGCCGTTTGCCAGCGTGAAGCGGGCCGACATCTGGGCCGCCGACTGGTCGGGCTTCGACATGGTGTACCTGTTCCAACGGCCCGAAAGCATGCTGCGCGCCGCTGAGAAAGCCGGCCGCGAATTGCGCCCCGGCACCTGGCTGGCCAGCCTGGAATTCGAAGCCACGGCGCTGCAGCCGCAGGCGGTGCATGCGTGTGCCGACGGGCGCATCGTGTGGCTGTACCGGGCGCCGTTCACAGCCGCGCGCTGAACATCCTGGGATCTTGTCTTTCGCCCGGCTCGGGTCGTTGTCAAGCACGGCGTGTGCTGCGCGGCATGCGAAACGGCAGCATCGCTTGCACCCAGCGCGTGTCGAAGCGGGTCAGCGACAGGCTCTCGTGCATGCCGGTGGCGCGTTCGCCGAACAGTTGCGTGTTGAGCAGCGAACGTGCGTAGAAGGGCGCGTCGGTCAGGGTGCGCAGCACATGCAGCGACGCACCGGCATCGCTGCGCGTGCCACGGGCCACGCGCCACAGCGTGGCCGGCAGCGCGGCCTTCGGCGGCGCTTCGATGTCGCGCACCGAACCGTCGGGGTGGAACTGCAGGCCGACGCTGAGCGCATCGGCGCCGATGCGGTCGACGTCGTACAGCACCACGCTGCGGCTGCCCGACAGGTGCACGCGCGACCAGTCCCAGCGTTTGAAGGCGCGCTCCAGCGGCGCGTCGCCCTGGTTCGAGTCGAGGTAGCCTGGGCCCGACCAGTGCAGCCCCGGCCGCTGCAGGTCGACCTCGACGCGCGCACTCGGCGCGATGGGTGTCCAGCGGTGATGGCCTTGCCCCGCGGTCGACAACGCCACCGGGTGGTCGAAGCGCTGCGGCGCGTGCAGGCGCACCGTGCCGCGCAACCGCGACGGCCACGGCACGGTCACTTCGTCGATGGCGATGCTCAGCGTGTCGCCCTGCCACTGCAGCGAACTGGGGCCGATCTGCAATGCGCGCGCCTCGCGCTGCACCTGGCCGCGCCCGCGTTCTGTCATGGCCCAGCGCGGCCCGCTGCGGCCGTACAGCGCCACGTTGACCGCGCAGTGGTTCAGCGGGTCGGCCGCGCCTGGCCCGTCGCGCCGCCGGGCCCAGGCGTAGTAGGGCGAGAACACGCTGCCGATGAAGGCGATGACGGTGATGCCGTGTTCGCCGTCGTCGCTCAGCGCGTCGAGGTACCACCAGAGATAGCCGCCCGGGGCCACCGCGCTGTCGAACGCGGGGCCATGTCGGCCAGCAGGCTGGCCGCCGCCTGCCGGCCCGACAGAGCCGCCATCGGCACGCCCGGCCCCGGGTGCGTCGACCCGCCCGCCAGGTACAGGCCCGGCAGCCGGCTGCGCGCGCCCGGCCGGCTGAACGACGCCATCCATCCGTGCGACGCCTGGCCATACAGCGCGCCGCCGGTCGCCGGGAACAGGCGCTCGAAGTCCTGCGGCGTGGTCAGCACCGACTGCTGCGGGTCGCGTTGCACCTGCAGGCCGCAGTTCTGCATCAACCGAAAGGTCTGTGCTTCGCATGACGCAAGCTCCTCGTGCGTGAAGGAATGGGTGTCGCCGCGCGCCGGCGCGTTGACGATCAGCAGCAGGCGCTCGGGGTCGCCCGGTGCGTCGGCGTTTGCGTCGGCGGTTGAGTTGGCGTTTGCGTCAGTCCTGGCGTCCGACCGATCTTGCGCACAGACGTACACCGTGGGTGCAGACGGCAGCCGGCCGTGTTTAAAGATGTCGTCGAACTCGCGCCGGTAGTCGGCCGAGAAGAACACCGTGTGGCGCGACAGCGGGAAGCCGCGCGTCGGTGCGCGCAGGTTCCAGGTCAGCGCCGACAGCGAGCGGCGTGCGGCTGCGGTTCGAGACACGGCAACGCCTGCTGCGTCGCCGAGCAGCCCGCCCGACAAGGCCGCCACGTCGCCGTTGAACACCACCGCCTGCGCCGCCAGTGCTTCGCCGCCGGCCAGCCGCACACCGCAGGCGCGGCCGTCGCGCACCAAAATTTGCTCGACCTGCGCGCCGCAGCGCAACACCGCGCCCCGCGCTTCGGCCAGCCGCGCCAGCGCCTGCGCCACGCGGTGCATGCCGCCGTCGACCAGCCAGACGCCGTCTTGCTCGACATGCGCCACCAGCATCAGCGTGGCCGGCGCCATGAAGGGCGACGATCCGCAATAGGTGGCGTAGCGACCGAACAGCTGGCGCAGGCGCGGGTCGCTGAAGTGTGTGCCCAGCTGCTGCCACAGCGTGGCCAGCGGCGAGATGCGCAGCAGGTCGGGCAGGCCGCGCCAGCCGGCGCGCGCAGCCAGCGACAGCGGCGTCGGCCGCGAGCCGCGCAGGAAGGGCGTTTCCAGCGCGCCGTAAATGCGCCGCGCCCGCGCGCAGAAGTCGAGGTAGCCGCGCGCTGCGGGCGCACCGGCGAAGCTGCCGATGGCGTCGGCCGACCGCGCCATGTCGGCGAACAGGTCGAGCCGTTCGTCGGCGCTCCAGGCGTGTCGCGCCAGCACGCTGACCGGCTGCAGCGACAAGTGGTCAGACAATCGCGCGCCGACCGCTTCGAACAGCTCCTCGAACACCCAGCGCATCGTGAACACGGTGGGGCCGGCGTCCATCGCGGCGCCGCCGACGACGACCTGGCGCATCTTGCCGCCCGGCGCGGCGGCACGCTCTAGCAGCAGCACCTCGACGCCGTTCGCCGCCAGTTCCAGTGCGCTCGCGAGCCCGCCGATGCCGGCCCCGACGACGATCACGCGCTGGGCTGTCACGCGCCCGCCGCGGTACTTGAATCCGGTTGCAAAAGGCCGCGCCTGATTTGTTGACGCCCGATGTTCATGTGTCTATGCTACGTGACAGTCAAAGGTGACAGAGCAAAGTTACACCCACCCGCAGCTCCCACGCCTGAAAGGGCGGACCCGCATGAAATCCATGACGCGCATCGAACAGGCCCTGGCTTCGGCCATCTCCACCGGCGAGGCCTACGGTTGCCCGCCCAAGCTGGCCGGCGCGATTCGGCATGCGGTGTTTCCCGGCGGTGCGCGCATCCGCCCGCAGCTCTGCCTGGCGGTGGCGCAGGCCTGCGGCGACGACGATCCGGTGCTGTCCGAGGCGGCGGCCTCGGCGATCGAACTGCTGCACTGCGCCTCCCTGGTTCACGACGACCTGCCGTGCTTCGACGATTCTCCGCTGCGCCGCGGCCGCGCCTCGGTTCACTATGCCTACGGCGAGAGCCTGGCGGTGCTGGCCGGCGACGCGTTGATCGTGCTCGCCTACCAGACCCTGGGCGCCAGTGCAGGTGCCTCGCCGCAGCGGCTGGCGCCGCTGATGGCCACTATTTCTGCCGGCGTCGGCATGCCGTTCGGCATCGTGGCGGGCCAGGCCTGGGAGTGCGAGCCGAAGGTGTCGCTGGCCGACTACCAGCGCGCCAAGACCGGCGCGCTGTTCGCCGCCGCGACCATGGCCGGCGCGCAAGCAGCCGGCGCCCCCGCCGACCCGTGGCGCGCACTGGGCGAATGGCTGGGCGACGCGTACCAGGCGGCCGACGACATTCGTGACGTGGCCGGCGACCCGCGCGTGATGGGCAAGCCCATCGGCCGCGACGTGGCGCTGCTGCGGCCCAGCGCCGCCAGTGAGCACGGGCTGGAGGGCGCCATCGCCCACTTCGACCGGCTGGTGGCGGGCGCGATCGACGCGGTTCCCGCCTGCCGCGGTGCCGACCAGTTGCGCGCCCTGGTGCGCCACGAAGCCGAGCGGCTGGTGCCGCGCACGATGTGCGAAGACCTGGCCCGGGTCAGCGTCTGATCGTTCATCGCCGGCACTCAGTCGTGCCCTGCACTGCATGTCTGCCGTCCCGGCCGCCTCTACCACCACCGCGCCGGTGACGGTGTCGCGCTGGTCGGGTTGGGTTGACCGCTGCCTGGCCTGGCGCGACCGCACGCTGGCCAGCCCGCGCTTCCAGCGCCGTGCTGCGGCCTTTGCGTTGACGCGTCCGGTGGCGCGCCGCCATGCGCGCGAGCTGTTCGACCTGGTGGCAGGCTTCGTCTACTCGCAGGTGCTGCTGGCCTGCGTGCAACTGCGGCTGTTCGACATCCTGGCCGAGCGGCCGCAGTCGCTGGACCAACTGGCCGTGCGCCTGGCATTGCCGGTCGACGCCGCGCAGCGCCTGCTGGCCGCCGCCGTGTCGCTTCGCCTGGTCGAGCAGCGCAGCGGGGGCCGCTACGGCCTCGGCGAACTGGGCGCGCCGATGGTGGGCAACCGGGCGGTCGCGGCGATGGTCGAGCACCATGCCTCGCTGTATGCCGATCTGGCCGACCCGGTGGCGCTGCTGCGCGGTGGTTCCGGCGACGCCCGTGAGGGTGCACTGGCCCGCTACTGGCCGTATGCCGACGCGGCCTCGCCCGGCGGCTTGTCGAACGACGGCGTGGCCACGTATTCGGCGCTGATGTCGGCCTCGCAGCCGCTGGTGGCCGATGAAATTCTGGACGCCTATGCGTGGCGCGGGCACCGCTGCCTGCTCGACGTGGGCGGTGGCGAAGGCAGCTTTCTGTGCAGCGCGGCGGCGCGCCTGCCCGGCTTGCAATTGCTGTTGTTCGATCTGCCGGCAGTGGCCGATCGGGCCCGCGAGCGGTTCGCAGCGCAGGGGCTGTCGACACGCGCCCGCGCGGTCGGCGGCAGCTTCCTGACTGATGCCTTGCCGCAGGGCGCCGACGTGGCCTCGCTGGTGCGCGTGATCCACGACCACGACGACGCCGCCGCGATGACCATCCTGCGCGCCGTGCGGCAGGCCTTGCCGCCGGGCGGCACGCTGCTGCTGGCCGAACCGATGTCGGGCACGCCGGGCGCCGAAGCGATGGGCGATGCCTACTTCGGCTTCTATCTGCTGGCGATGGGCCGCGGCCGGCCGCGCACGTCGGCCGAGTTGACGCAGATGCTGCAGGCCGCCGGCTTCGAGGCGGTTCGCTTGCTGCCGACCCGCATGCCGCTGCAAACCCAACTGCTGGTCGCTCGCTGCGCTGGCGTAAACCCTGTGTGATTCGCTGTAAATCATAGTTGACACAACGATGAGTAAGGTTAGGATGACACTCAAGATGACAGCGAAACTTGACACTTCCAGCCACCGGCCAAACCAGCGCCTGGCGCCCGGTTTCAGGCGCCAGCCGAGTTACACCGCATGAACGCGCTGGCCGTGGTGTTGCAGAAGCCTGAGCAGCTCGCGCTGTGTCGCCTCGACCTGACACCCGCCACCGACGAAGACGTGGTGGTCGACGTGGAATGGAGCGGCATCAGCACCGGCACCGAACGCCTGCTGTGGAGCGGCCGCATGCCGCAGTTTCCCGGCATGGGCTACCCGCTGGTGCCGGGCTATGAATCGGTGGGCCGTGTCACGCAGGCCGGCCCGCGTTCTGGCGCCACGGTGGGCGACCGGGTGTTCGTGCCGGGCGCCAAGTGCTTCGGCGATGTGCGCGGGCTGTTCGGCGGCGCGGCTTCGCGCGTGGTGCTGCCGGGTTCGCGCACGCTGCGCATTTCCGAACAACTCGGCGAACAAGGCGTGTTGCTGGCGCTGGCCGCCACCGCTTATCACGTCAGTTCCGGCCCGGCGCTGGAGCAACCCGACCTCATCATCGGACACGGCGTGCTGGGCCGCATGATCGCGCGCCTCGCCGTGGCGGCGGGCGCCTCTCCCGTCGTGTGGGAAACCAACCCGGCGCGGCGCGACAGCGCCCACGGCTACAGGGTGGTCGACCCGACCGCCGACACGCGTCGCGACTACCGCTGCATCTGCGACGTGAGCGGCGATTCCGCCTTGCTCGATACGCTGATCTCGCGCCTGGCGCCGGGCGGCGAGGTGGTGCTGGCGGGCTTCTACGACACGCCGCTTTCCTTCTTGTTCGCCCCCGCCTTCATGCGCGAGGCGCGCATCCGCGTTGCTGCGCAGTGGCAGCCGAGCGACCTGACCGCCGTGCGCGACATGGCCGAATCCGGCCGCCTGTCGCTGGAGGGTCTGATTACCCACCGGCACGACGCGCTGAGCGCCGACGCGGCCTACCGCACCGCCTTCGGCGACCCGGCCTGTTTGAAGATGACCCTCGATTGGAGAGCGTGCTCATGACCACCGCAACTGCCGCGTCCGCCGGCACCAACGCAACCAGCGCCACGCCGATGACGATCATGATGCGCGACCTGCGCAGCGAAGCCGCAGTGCAGCCGGCGCCAGTCTCCACCGCGCCCGTCACCAAAGAAACGCAGATCATCGCGATCTACGGCAAGGGCGGCATCGGCAAGAGCTTCACGCTGGCCAACCTCAGCTACATGATGGCGCAGCAGGGCAAGAAGGTGCTGCTGATCGGCTGCGACCCGAAGAGCGACACCACCAGCCTGCTGTTCGGCGGCCGTGCCTGCCCGACCATCATCGAGACCTCGTCGAAGAAAAAGCTCGCCGGTGAGGCGGTAGCCATCGGCGATGTCTGCTTCAAGCGCGACGGCGTCTACGCGATGGAACTCGGCGGCCCCGAGGTCGGTCGCGGCTGCGGCGGGCGCGGCATCATCCACGGCTTCGAGCTGCTTGAAAAACTCGGCTTCCACGAGTGGGGTTTCGACTACGTGCTGCTCGACTTCCTGGGCGACGTGGTGTGCGGCGGCTTCGGCCTGCCGATTGCGCGCGACATGTGCCAGAAGGTCATCGTCGTCGCCAGCAACGACCTGCAAAGCCTGTACGTCGCGAACAACGTGTGCAGTGCGGTCGAGTACTTCCGCAAGCTCGGCGGCAACGTCGGTGTGGCCGGCATGGTGATCAACCGCGACGACGGCACCGGCGAGGCCAAGGCCTTCGCCGAACAGGTCGGCATCCCGGTGCTGTCGGTCATTCCGGCCAACGACGACATCCGCCGCAAGAGCGCCAGCTACGAAATCATCGGCCGGCCCGATTCGGTGTGGGGCCCGATGTTCGCCGAGCTGGCCGAGAACGTCGGCACCTCGCAGCCGATTCGCCCGAAGCCGATGACGCAAGACGCGCTGTTGGGGCTGTTCTCGGCCGACACCGTCGGCCGCAACGTGGTGCTCGAACCCGCCACGCAGTTCGACATGTGCGGCAAGACCGAGGTCAAGCACGAGACGCTCGAAGTGGTGTACGACGAGGTCTGAGCCGTGAACGGAACCACCATTCCCATCGTTCCGCTAAAGGTGGCGACCGCCCTCGAAGGCGACGGCATGGGCTGTCACTCGGGCGGCGAGGCAATGCTGGCTGCGGCCAAGTCGGCCGGCAAGTCCGACGTGCTCGACCAGTACGCGAAGGACTACCCGAAGGACCCGAAGGCCGGCCCGCACGACCAACCGCAAAGCATGTGCCCGGCATTCGGCTCGCTGCGCGTGGGCCTGCGCATGCGGCGCACCTCGACCATCCTGTCGGGCTCGGCGTGCTGCGTTTACGGCCTGACCTTCACCTCGCATTTCTACGGCGCCAAGCGCAGCGTCGGCTACGTTCCGTTCAACAGTGAATCGCTGGTCACCGGCAAGCTGTTCGAAGACATTCGCGACGCGGTTCACAAACAGGCAGACCCGGCGCTGTTCGACGCCATCGTCATCATCAACCTGTGCGTGCCCACCGCCAGCGGTGTGCCGCTGCAGATCCTGCCGCGCGAGATCAACGGCGTGCGCATCATCGGCATCGACGTGCCGGGTTTCGGCGTACCCACGCATGCCGAAGCGAAAGACGTGCTGGCCGGTGCGATGCTGAAATACGCGCGCTCCGAAGTGTTGGCCGGGCCGGTACAGGCACCGCAGGGCTGGAACAAATCGGGCCGCTCTTCCAAGCCGACCATCACTTTGTTGGGCGAGATGTTCCCGGCCGACCCGATGATCATCGGCATGCTGCTGGAGCCGCTGGGCCTGGCTGCCGGGCCGGTGGTGCCCACCCGCGAATGGCGCGAGCTGTACGCCGCGCTCGACTGCGCTGCGGTCGCTGCCATCCACCCGTTCTACACCGCCAGCGTGCGCGAATTCGAAGCCGCCGGCCGCGCGGTGGTGGGCTCGGCGCCGGTCGGCCACGACGGCACCGAGGCCTGGCTGCAGGCCATCGGCAACGCCACCAACATCGCACAGGACAAGATCGACGCCGCCAAGAATCGCTTTCTGCCTGCCATCAAGGGGGCCCTCGCCAAAACACCCATCACCGGCCGCATCACGCTCAGCGGCTACGAAGGGTCTGAGCTGCTGGTGGGCCGGCTGCTGGTCGAGAGCGGCGCCGATCTGCGCATCGTCCGCACCGCCTGCCCGCGCACCGTGTGGAGCGACGCCGATCGGCAATGGCTGGAAGCCAAGGGCGTGCATGTGCAGTTTCGCGCCTCGCTGGAACACGACCTGGCCGCCATGCGCGAATGGCAGCCCGACCTGGCCATCGGTACCACGCCCGTCGTGCAGGCCGCGAAAGAGCAGTGCACGCCAGCGCTGTACTTCACCAACCTGATTTCCGCGCGTCCGCTGATGGGCCCGGCCGGTGCCGGATCGTTGGCCACCGTGATCAACGCGGCCATCGGCAACAAGCCGCGCTTCGAAGCCATGAAGGCGTTCTTCGGCAGCACCGGCACCGCGCATGCGTCGGGTGTCTGGGAAGCCTCGCACGGCGTGCCGCAAGACCGTCCCGAGTTCAAGGCCGAGCAGCGCCGCCAGGCGGTCAAGGCGGCGAAGAAGCGCAAGGCCGAGGAGATGATATGAGCCCCCACGCTCACTTCGTTCACTGCCCCCCGAGGGGGCGTTCAATGCCCTTCGGGCGGCCGGGCGGGCATTGAGATGCTGGTCCTCGACCACGATCGCGCGGGCGGCTACTGGGGCGCGGTGTACGTTTTCACGGCCATCAAAGGCCTGCAAGTCGTCATCGACGGCCCGGTGGGCTGCGAGAACCTGCCCGTCACGTCGGTGCTGCATTACACCGACGCATTGCCGCCGCACGAACTGCCCATCGTTGTCACGGGCCTGGCCGAAGAGCAGCTCGGCCGCGAAGGCACCGAAGGCTCGATGCGCCGCGCGCACGCCGCGCTCGACCCCGACCTGCCGTCGGTGGTGGTCACCGGCTCGATCGCCGAGATGATCGGCGGCGGCGTCACGCCGTCGGGCACCAACATCCAGCGCTTTCTGCCGCGCACCATCGACGAAGACCAGTGGCAGTGCGCGAACCGCGCGATGTTCTGGCTGTGGTCGGAGTACGGATTGAAGAAGGTGCCAGCGCGCAAGCCTTTTGCCGAGCGCCCTGTCGGTGAAAAGCCGCGCGTCAACATCATCGGCCCGAGCTACGGCACCTTCAACTCGCCCAGCGACCTGGCCGAAATTCGCCGCCTGGTGCAAGGCATCGGCGCCGACATCAACATGGTGTTCCCGCTGGGCAGCCACCTGGCCGATGTGTCGCGGTTGGTCGAGGCCGATGTGAACATCTGCATGTACCGCGAGTTCGGCCGCATGCTCTGCGAGGCGCTGGAGCGGCCTTACCTGCAAGCGCCCATCGGACTGCACAGCACGACCAAGTTCCTGCGCTCGCTGGGCGAGTTGCTGGGCCTCGACCCCGAGCCCTTCATCGAGCGCGAAAAGCATAGCACCATCAAGCCGATCTGGGACCTGTGGCGCTCGGTCACACAAGACTTTTTCGGCACCGCCAGCTTCGCCGTGGTGGCGAATGAAACCTATACGCGTGGCATTCGCCACTTCCTCGAAGACGAGATGGGCTTGCCCTGCCACTTCGCGATTGCGCGCAAGCCGGGCGCCAAGACCGACAACGAAGAAGTGCGCCGCCTTGTGAAAGAGAAGACGCCGCTGGTGCTGTACGGCAGCTACAACGAGCGCATGTACCTGGCCGAGTGCGGCGGTGGCGGCATGATGAAAACGAGCTTCATTCCCGCGTCGTTCCCGCTGCCCATCATCCGCCGCCACACCGGCACGCCGTTCATGGGCTACTCGGGCGCCACCTACCTGATCCAGGAGCTGTGCAACGCGCTGTTCGATGCGCTGTTCCACATCCTGCCGTTGGGCACCGACCTCGACCGCGTCGACCCTACGCCGGCCCGCCTGGGCGACGAACCGGCGCGCCCTTGGGACATCGAAGCCCAACAACTGCTCGGCGAGTTCGTCGACACCGAGCCGGTGCTGGTGCAGATATCGGCCGCCAAGCGCCTGCGCGACCGCGCCGAGCGCGATGCCAAGGTGGCCGGCGAGGAACGCGTCACCGCACAACGCGTCTCGCGCTCGCGCGATGCGCTGCGCCAGGGAGAGCCTGCATGAATTGGGCGCCCGACATGAATCAGGAAATTGTCCGCACGGTGCGGATGACGAAATTGCCGCAGCGCGCGCTGCGGCAAGCCCCGCCGCGGGGGATGTGCGCGGTGTTGGCCGCAAGGCCACAAGGGGTCGAACGACCCAGAAGGAGTAGAGACCATGGCTGACAACAGGCAAGGCTCCTTGTCCGGACTCTCGGACCAGGAAGCCAAGGAATTCCACGGCATCTTCATGACGAGCTTCATCATCTTCACGCTGATTGCGGTCGTCGCCCACTTTCTGGCGTGGCAGTGGCGCCCGTGGCTGCCCGGCGCGAGCGGCTACGCGGCCATCGTGCACGACGCCAAGGATGTTGCGATGGCCACCATCGCACTCGCTTTCAACGTCTAGGAGGAACCCACCATGTGGCGTGTTTGGACACTTTTCGATCCGCGCAGGACACTGATCGCCCTGTTCACTTTCCTGTTCGTGCTGGCCCTGGTGATTCACTTCATCCTGCTCAGCACCGACCGCTTCAACTGGCTCGAAGGACCACGCAAGGCGATGCCGGTGGCCAACCAGATGTCGCCGATGCCGGCGCCGGCCACGGCGCCGGCCGCCAAGTAGCGGCAGCGCGTTTGACGAGCACGAACGGGGCTGGAATCGCACCAGCCCCTGTTCGCTGCCAAGAATTGATGGGGTGCGGCCTCTGGCGGGCCGCCTCCCGACTCGGGGATAGACCATGGCCATGCTGAGTTTCGAGCGCAAGTACCGTGTCCGCGGAGGCACGTTGACCGGGGGCGATCTGTTCGACTTCTGGGTCGGCCCGTTCTATGTCGGCTTCTTCGGCGTGACCACGCTTTTCTTCAGCGCGGTGGGCACCTTGCTCATCGTCTGGGGCGCGTCGCAGGGGCCGACCTGGAACCTGTGGCAGATCTCCATCGCGCCGCCCGACCTGAAATACGGGCTGGGCATGGCGCCGTTGATGGAGGGCGGGCTGTGGCAGCTGATCACCTTCTGCGCCATTGGCGCGTTCGTGTCGTGGGCGCTGCGCGAGGTGGAAATCTGCCGAAAGCTCGGCATCGGCTACCACGTGCCGTTCGCGTTCTCGGTGGCGATCCTCGCGTACGTGACGCTGGTAGTCGTGCGCCCGGTGCTGCTCGGCGCCTGGGGCCACGGCTTCCCGTACGGGATCATGAGCCACCTCGACTGGGTGTCGAACACCGGCTACCAGTACCTGCACTTCCACTACAACCCGGCGCACATGCTGGGGGTGAGCTTCTTCTTCGCGACCACGTTCGCGCTGTCGCTGCACGGTGGCCTGATCCTGTCGGCCACCAGCCCGCCAAAAGGCGAAACGGTGAAGACCGCAGAGCACGAAAACACCTTCTTCCGCGACACCATCGGCTATTCCATCGGCACCCTGGGCATCCACCGGCTGGGCCTGTTCCTGGCGCTGTCGGCCGGCTTCTGGAGCGCTGTGTGCATCGTCATCAGCGGACCGTTCTGGACCCGTGGCTGGCCCGAATGGTGGACCTGGTGGTTGAACCTGCCGATCTGGTGAGCCGCCAGCCCAGATGACCGCAACCACCACGACCCGACAAGACAGGCCGAGGAGAACCTGATGGCTGAGTACCAGAACATCTTCACCCGCGTGCAGGCGATGGCGCCTGCCTACGCCGGTGTGCCGCTGCCGCGCGGCAACAACGAGCGCGAAGGCCCACCGATCCATGTGTACTGGCTGGGCAAGCTGGGCGATGCACAGCTGGGTCCGATCTACCTCGGCTGGCTGGGCCTGGCCTCGCTGATCTGCGGCTTCATCGCGATCGAGATCATCGGTTTGAACATGCTGGCCTCGGTCAACTGGAGCCCGGTCGAGTTCGTGCGCCAGTTCTTCTGGCTGGCGCTGGAGCCGCCGCCGCCCAGCATGGGCATCAAGCTGTTTCCGCCGTTGAACCAGGGCGGCTGGTGGTTGATGGCGGGCTTCTTTCTGACCGCTGCCATCCTGCTGTGGTGGGTGCGCATGTACCGCAGGGCGCGTGCCCTCGGCATGGGCACGCACGTGGCGTGGGCCTTTGCGGCGGCGATCTGGCTCTACCTGGTGCTGGGCTTCATCCGGCCCTTGCTGATGGGCTCGTGGGGCGAGGCGGTGCCGTTCGGCATCTTCCCGCACCTGGACTGGACGGCGGCGTTCTCCATTCGCTACGGCAACCT
>JANNBZ010000157.1:0-9564 GCA_031386065.1 Burkholderiales bacterium | reverse complement strand
CGCTCGCACGAGTTCCAGGTGATCGCCGACACCGGTGAAGACGCCATCGTCTATTGCCCCGATTCCGACTACGCCGCCAACATCGAACTGGCCGAAGCGGTGCCGCTGCTGGCCGCGCGCGCTGCGGCCACGCAGCCGCTGACGAACACGCCAACCCCCGGCAAGAGCACCTGCGAGGACGTTGCCGCGCTGCTGGCCGTGCCGTTGCAAAGCACGGTGAAGTCGCTGGTGCTGGCCACCGAGGAAAAGAACGATGCAGGCGACATCTCGCAAACCACGATCTGGCTGTTGCTGGTGCGCGGCGACCACTCGCTGAATGAAGTCAAGGCGAGCAAGCTGCCGGGACTGAAGAACGGATTTCGTTTCGCCACCGCCGCCGAGATCGAGGCGCATTTCGGCTGCAAGCCGGGATACCTGGGTCCGATCGGCGTGAAGCAGCCGGTCAAGGTGGTGGCCGACCGCACCGTTGCCAACATGGCCGACTTCATTTGCGGCGCGAACCAGGAAGACGCTCACTTCACCGGTGTCAACTGGGGCCGCGACGTGCCCGAGCCCGATCTGGTGGCCGACATTCGCAACGCGGTCGAGGGCGACCCCGCGCCCGACGGCAAAGGCACGCTGGCGATCCAACGCGGCATCGAAGTCGGCCATGTGTTCCTGCTCGGCACGCGCTACAGCGAGGACATGAAGGCCACCTACCTCGACGAGACCGGCAAGCCGCAGCTGATGCAGATGGGCTGCTACGGCATCGGCATCACCCGCATCATGGGCGCGGCCATCGAACAGAACCACGACGACCGGGGCATCGTCTGGCCGGCCTCGCTGGCGCCGTTCGCGGTGGTGCTGTGCCCGATCGGCTACGACCGCTCGGCCGATGTGCGCGCGGCTGCCGACCGCCTGCACGACGAACTGCAAGCGGTGGGCATCGACGTGATGCTCGACGACCGCGGCGAGCGACCCGGCGCGATGTTCGCCGACTGGGAACTGGTGGGCGTGCCGCACCGCGTGGTCGTCTCCGACCGGGGTTTGAAAGAGGGGCAGCTCGAATACCAGGGCCGCACCGATGCGCAGCCGACACCGGTGCCGGTGGTCGATGTGGTGGCGTGGCTGAAGGGGAAGCTCGCCTGATGAGCCTGCGCCGCCGCGCGCTGCTGATCGCGAGCCTGGCGGCCGTCGCCCCGACGCGTGAAGCGCGGGCCGGCGCCCAGGTGGAAGAGCCGCTGGCCAACGCGGTGCGCTCTGCGCTGTATGCCGCCGTGGTCGACGGCGCGCCACCCAAGCCGTCGTTCGACAGCATGGACGAACGACTGAAGTATTTGCGCTGGCTGGGCTCGGTGAGCGAGCGGCTGAAGAAGCGCAAGACCGAACACCTGACCCGCGTCGAATTTCTCGAAGCCGTTTGGTATGAGAGCAAGCGCAAGGGACTGGAGCCGGCGCTGGTGCTGGGTTTGATCCAGGTCGAAAGCGGCTTTCGCAAGTACGCCATCAGCTCGGCGGGGGCGCGCGGCTACATGCAGGTGATGCCGTTCTGGGCCCGGCTGATCGGCGACGGCGACGCGAGCCGGCTGTTCCACATGCAGACCAACCTGCGCTTCGGCTGCGTCATCCTGCGTCACTACCTGGACCTGGAACGCGGCGACCTGTTCATGGCGCTCGGTCGCTACAACGGCAGCCGCGGCCGCGCCGAGTACCCCACGCTGGTGTTCGGGGCGCGCCGGGCCTGGGACTACAAAGCGGTGGCTTGACGCCCGCGCGTCACAACCCCGCCCAGGACTTGGGTTGCGCTTCGTCGACCCCCAGCATCGACATCACGCGTTCCACGGTGTCGTTGACCAGCTCGTCGATGCTCTGCGGCCGGTGGTAGAAGGCGGGCAAGGGCGGGAAGATCACGCCGCCCATCTCGGCGACGGCCACCATGTTGCGAAGGTGCGCCAGGTTGAACGGCGTCTCACGCACCATCAGGATCAGCCGGCGCCGTTCTTTTAGCGTCACATCGGCAGCGCGCGTCAACAGGTTGTCCGACAGCCCGTGTGCCACCGCGGCCAGCGTCTTCATCGAGCACGGCGCCACCACCATTGCCGAGGTGGCGAACGAGCCGCTGGCGATGGCTGCGCCAACGTCGGCCGGGCTGTAGGCGTGGGTGGCCAGGGCCTCCAGCGCCTTGCGATCCAGCCCCAGCTCGTGGTGCACGTTCAGGACGCCGGCCGGGCTGGCCACCAGATGGGTTTCGCAGCCGCAGTCGTTCAAGCGTTGCAGCAACCGAACCGCGTACACCGCGCCGGTTGCGCCGGTGACACCCACCACCACGCGAACGGGCCGGGCGGTGTGCATCGGGTTCAAGGAATTCAGGCGGGTGTTCCCAGCACTTGTTGCAGTTCGCCGGCCTGGTACATCTCGGTCATGATGTCCGAGCCGCCAACGAATTCACCGTTCACATACAGCTGCGGAATGGTCGGCCAGTTGGCGTAGTCCTTGATGCCCTGGCGAACGCCTTCGTCTTCCAGCACGTTGAAGGTTCTCAGGTCGCTCACCTGGCAGGCCTTCAGAATCTGGATGGCGCGACCCGAGAAGCCGCATTGCGGAAACTGGGAGGTGCCCTTCATGAAAAGCACCACGCGATTGGATTTGACGAGTTCGTCGATTCGTTGCTGAGCATCACTCATGGTCGGGCCTCGGGCGGACAAATTGAAACACCCTCGGTTATACGGCATCGCGGCGCTGCAGCGCCCACTTCAGCGGCCAACCCCGGGGCGCTCAGAAGGAATAGCTGACGCCGAGCTGTACCAGCGGCGACAGCCGCATGTCGCGCAACACCTCGTCCAGGCTCTGGCCCCCGCCCAGCATGCGGCCCAGCTTGACGGCAGAGCGCGGACTCAGCGCGACCAGCCCGACATCGGCGCTGAAGCCCCAACCCCCCTTGTTCGACAAGCCGGTGTAGCCGACGCCGACATACGGCAGGGTGGCAAGTTCCGGCCCCGCAGGCGCGTCGACGGCGGCCAGCGGGCTGACCCACGCCGCGCGGTGATCGAAGCTGAAGGCACGACCCGCAAGACTGCTGGTGTTGCTCGCCAAGGCACTCGACGAGCGAGCGCCGACGATCAGCCCGCTGGTGGCGCGAAAGCCCCCTGCCGCCTGGCCGCCGAGCGCCGGACCCACGAAGTAGTAGTCGCCCATCAGGCTGAGACTGCGCAGGTCGAGGCCGTTGTTGCCCAGCGCCGGCCCCGAGGTGCTGAGCGAGAGCCGCCCCTGCCACTGCGGCCACGGCCTCAGACCGTCGCCACCGGTGGTGGCGGCAAAGCAGGCGGGTGCGCTGGTGATGAGCGCAATCGCTGTCCACAGGGCGGTTCGCATGGTGTGCTCCTAGATCTGACGGGAAGGCTGGGCAAGGGCCGGCGGGTGACCGACCCTCGCTTTCATGCTACGCCCGGGGCCCGTGCTTGTGCAGAACATTTGACCGGCGACAGCACCTCTGTTCGAGGGAGTCATGTGGTTTGACACGAACAGGCTGCGGCGCGCCCGCCACGCCGCGAGCTTCACCAAGTCACGCCTGCTTACACCTGGGCGCCCGTGCAGCGCCAGTGTCCGGCCAAGTCGTGCCGGGCCTCAAGCTGCGCGAAGCCGCGTTGCCGCAACAAGGTGTGCACGGCTTCACCCTGGTCGTGCCCGTGTTCGAGCAGCAGCCAGCCACCCGACCGCAGGTGGGCGGGCGCGAGTTCGATGATGCGGCGAAGCGCGTCCAGCCCGTCGGCCCCCGAAGCCAGGGCCAGCGCGGGCTCGTGGCTCAGCGCGGCCAGGTGCGGATCACCCAGCGCGATGTACGGTGGGTTGCTGACGGCGATGTCGAAGTGCTCGCCGGGCACCGCCGACCACCAGTTTCCGCAGCGCAGACGGAGGTCGAGCGCCAGCCGGTCCGCATTGGCGCGCGCGACCGCCAGCGCGTCCTCGCTGGCGTCGAGCGCGGTCACGTCGGCGTGCGGAGCTGCTTGCTTGAGGGCCAGCGCGATCGCGCCACTGCCGGTGCCCAGGTCGATCACCCGCGGCGCGCTGTCGGCGCGGAGGGCCAGCAATTCGAGCGCCCACTCGACCAGGGTTTCGGTGTCGGGCCGTGGCACCAGCACCCGCGGGTCGACTTGCAGCCGCAGGCCGTGGAACTCCTTCTCGCCGAACAGATAGGCCAGCGGCTCGCCCGCAGCGCGTCGCGCCAGCCAGGCACGGTAGCGCTCCGCCTGCAACGGCGTCAGCAGGGTGTCGTCGTGTGCGATCAACCAGCTTCGGGGCCGGTCCAGGCAACTCGCCAGCAGCAGTTGCGCGTCGAGCCCGTCCACGCCCGAGGCGCGTGCCGTCGCCAGGGCCTCGCGGACCGACAGCGGGTTCATCCTGTCCCGCTTTCCAGCGCCGCCAACTGCTCGGCCGACTGCGCCGCCTGCAAGGCCGATGTCACCTCGTTCAGGTCGCCGTCCAGGATCGCCTGCAGCTTGTACAGCGTCAGGTTGATGCGGTGGTCGGTCAGCCGGCCCTGCGGGAAGTTGTAGGTGCGAATGCGGTCGCTGCGGTCACCGCTGCCGATCAGTCCCTTGCGCGTGGCAGCTTCTTTCGAGGCTCGTTCGCTGCGGTCTTTTTCGCGAATGCGCGCCACCAGCACGGACATCGCCTTCGCCTTGTTGCGGTGCTGCGACCGGTCGTCCTGGCACTCAGCCACGGTGCCGGTGGGCAGGTGGGTGATGCGGATGGCGCTGTCGGTCTTGTTCACGTGCTGGCCACCGGCCCCGCTGGCGCGAAAGGTGTCGATCCGCAGGTCGGCCGGGTTGAGTTGAATCTCTTCGGTTTCGTCGGGCTCGGGCAGCACCGCCACCGTGCAGGCGCTGGTGTGGATGCGGCCCTGCGCCTCGGTGGTCGGCACCCGCTGCACGCGGTGGCCGCCCGATTCGAACTTCAGCTTGGCGTAGACGTCGTCACCCTCGACACGCAGCACCAGTTCCTTGTAGCCGCCCAGGTCGGACAGGCTCTGCGACATCACCTCGGTGCGCCAGCCGCGGCGCTCGGCATGGCGCAGGTACATGCGCGCCAAATCGGCTGCGAACAGCGCCGATTCATCGCCCCCGGTGCCGGCGCGGATTTCGACAAACGCGTTGCGCGCATCGTCCGGGTCGCGCGGCAGCAGCGACGCCTGCAGCTCGGCATGCAGGCTCGCCATGTCGTCTTGTGCGGCAGCAATTTCTTCGCGCGCCATCTCGCGCATGTCGGGGTCGGTCAGCATCTCGCGCGCCGACTCGGCGTCAGCTTCGCGCTGCGTGAAGCGACGATAGCGGTCGACGACCCAGGCCACGTCAGCATGCTCGCGCGTCAGCGCACGAAAGCGCTTCATGTCCGAGGCGATGCTGCCGTCGGCCAGGGTCGCGTCCAGTTCGACCAGCCGCATGGCGAGCCGCTCGAACTGTTGTCGCAAGGAATCTTTCATCGGGGAACTCTGGACAATCGGCGAAGTGACTCGGCCAGGAAAATCGGGCGATGCGCGAGGGCGTCAAACCCCCACGTGCGGCGCTGCGGCCTGCGCGAGTGCAGCAGCGCTAACGCCGGCCGTCGCTGCCGCGGCCGCTGCCGCGCAGGAACAGGCGCGACACCGTCTGTGCCAGCTCGGCGCGTTGCTCGCCGTCGGTGGCGTTCAGTTCGGCCAGCGTGCCGTGCAGCATTTTCTGGGTCAGCCCGCGCGACAGCGCTTCCAGCACCGCGTCGACGTTCTCGCCCTTGGCCAACAGCTTGCGAGCGCGCGCCAGTTCGGTGGCGCGCCAGTCGTCGGCCTGCGCGTTCAACGCCTGAATCAGTGGCACCGAGCCGCGCTGGTCGAGCCAGCTCACGAAGCCCTGGACACCGGTTTCGATGATGGCTTCGGCCTGCTGCACCGCCGCCTGCCGCTTGTCGCCGGCCGTCTGCACCAGCGCCGACAGGTCGTCGACGGTGTACAGGTAGACGTCGGACAGGCGCGCCACTTCGGGCTCGATGTCGCGCGGCACCGCCAGGTCGACCATGAAGATCGGTCGCCGCCTGCGCGCCTTCAAGGCCCGGTCGACCGCGCCCAGGCCGATCAGCGGCAAGGCGCTGGCAGTGCACGAAATGACCACGTCGAATTCGTGCAGGCGCTCGGGCAGATCGGTCAGGCGCATGGTGTCGCCTTTCAGGCGCGCCGCCAGCGCCTCACCGCGCTCCAGCGTGCGGTTGGCGATGACCAGTTGGCGCGGGTGGCGCGCCGCGAAGTGCGTCGCGACCAGCTCGATCATTTCGCCTGCGCCGACGAACAGCACGTTCAGCTCGCTCAGGTCTTCGAACAACTGCCCGGCCAGCCGAACCGAGGCCGCGGCCATGCTGATGGAATGCGAGCCGATCTCGGTCGAGGTGCGCACTTCCTTGGCCACCGCAAACGAGCGCTGGAACATCTGGTGCAGCGTGGAACCCAGGGTGCCGGCCGAGTCGGCCTCGCGCACGGCCTGCTTCATCTGGCCGAGGATCTGCGGCTCGCCCAGCACCATGGAATCGAGCCCGCTGGCCACGCGAAACGCATGGCGCGCCGCCGCCTCGCCGTGCAGCACGTAGGTGTGGCCCCGCAGCGTGCCGTGGCCCACGCCGCCCACGCCGGCCAGCCACTCCATTGCCGGCGCGACCAGGGCCGGGTCGGCCCCGACGTACAGTTCGGTGCGGTTGCAGGTGGAGACGATGGCGGCCTCGGGCGAGCGGTCGAGCCGCTGGCGAAACGCCTGCAGCGCCGGCCCGAGTTGGTCGGGCGCGAACGCAAACCGCGAGCGCAAATCCAGCGGCGCCGTGGTGTGGTTCAAGCCCAGGGTGAAGACGCTCATCGTCAGATTATAAAATTTCGGCTGAACTTCACCGAGAACCGACCACGATGGGCCCGCTCGACGCACTGTGGCACCTGCTGAACCTGCTGGCCCCGGCGCTGGGCGTGGGCCTGATCGCGTCGGCCGCGGCCAAGCTGCTGTGGCGGCGCGACCTGAAGACAATTGCCTGGGTGCGGCTGACCGTGTGGGCCTGCAGCATGTCGGCGCTCGCGCTACTGGGCGGACTGGTGGTCTTCGGCCGCGACGGAAAAATGGCCAGCTACGGCGCGATGCTGGCGGCCTGCGCGCTCAGCCTGTGGTGGCAAGGGTTTGTGGCTCGCCGCTGAGGCTTGGCAAAGGTTCCACCAAGCGAACTTCGCCGCGCAGCGAATGCGCACGTGACTCGGTGATCGTCACGTCCAGCATGTGCCCGATCAGCCGCGCCGGGCCTTTGAAGTTGACGATGCGATTGCACTCGGTGCGCCCGGTCAGCTCGCTGGCGTCCTTGCGCGACACGCCTTCCACCACGATGCGCTGCAGCGTGCCCACGCGTGAATCGCTGATGCATTTGGCGTTGTCCTCGATCACCGCCTGCAGGTGCTGCAGTCGCTTCAGCTTCACCGCCTGCGGTGTGTCGTCGGCCAGGTTGGCGGCTGGCGTGCCGGGCCGCGCGCTGTAGACGAAGCTGAAGCTGAAGTCGAAGCCCACGTCGGTGATCAGCTTCATCATGCGGGCGAAGTCGTCTTCGGTCTCGCCGGGGAAGCCGACGATGAAGTCGCTGGACAGGCTGATGTCGGGCCGCACCGCGCGCAGCTTGCGCACCGTGCTCTTGTATTCCATCGCGGTGTAGCCGCGCTTCATCGCCATCAGGATGCGGTCGCTGCCGTGCTGCACCGGAAGGTGCAGGTGGCTCACCAATTGCGGTACGCGGGCGTACACGTCGATCAGCCGCTGCGTGAATTCGTTCGGGTGGCTGGTGATGTAGCGGATGCGCTGCACGCCGGGAACCTGCGCCACCCGTTCGATCAGCAACGCCAGGTCGGCCACCTCGCTGGTGTGGCCCATGGCGCCGCGGTACGCGTTCACGTTCTGTCCCAGCAGCGTCACTTCTTTCACACCCTGTGCAGCCAGCCCGGCGACTTCAATCAACACGTCGTCGAACGGGCGCGACACCTCTTCACCGCGGGTGTACGGGACGACGCAGTAGCTGCAGTATTTCGAGCAGCCTTCCATGATCGACACGAAGGCGCTGGCGCCTTCCACTCGCGCCGGCGGCAGGTGGTCGAACTTCTCAATCTCGGGGAAGCTGATGTCTACCTGCGGACGTGCTTCGTCGCGGCGGCGGTCCAGCAACTGCGGCAAGCGGTGCAGCGTTTGCGGGCCGAACACCAGATCCACATACGGCGCGCGGTCGATGATGGCCGCGCCTTCCTGGCTGGCCACGCAGCCGCCCACGCCGATCAGCACGCCCTTGGCTTTCAGGTGCTTGACGCGGCCCAGGTCACTGAAGACTTTCTCTTGTGCCTTCTCGCGCACCGAGCAGGTGTTGAACAGAATCAGGTCGGCCTGCTCGACGTCGGTGGTTTTTTCGTAACCCTGGGCCGCTCGCAGCACGTCGACCATCTTGTCCGAGTCGTACTCGTTCATCTGGCAGCCGAAGGTCTTGATGAACACCTTCTTGCCCGACACGGCGGCGGTCATGGCTTGCTCCAGGTCTGCGCGCCGAAGTCGAACAGCCAGGTCTGCGCGTCCAGCATCGTCTTCGGCCACGGCCGCTTGCTCGCCTCTTCGGGCGTCAGGATCCACACATCGCGGATCTGGCCCGACATGTCCAGCGTGTAGTTGACGAGCAGCTTGCTGCCTTCCAGGCTGCCCGACATCTGCAGCATGTTGTTCTGCCCGCGAATGCGCGCACCGGGTGCGAGCTGTGACGCATCGCCATTCAGGCTGACCAGCGGCGGCGTACCCACCACCAGTTCACCGCGCAGTGCGGTCGGTGGAAAGTTGCGTTGCACCTGCGCCGCAACGGGCAGGCACCACAGCGTGGTGGCCAGCGCAAAGGCGACGGCGAAAGGCGAAGGAGATTGGGCGGGAACACAGCGGTACATGGTGTCTTCCAGTGGCTGCGGAAATGAATCCGGCTCCGCACTTTCGGAGCCGGTCGTGCGGGATTCTGCAAGCGTTTCACAGATGCTTGTCAGCGTGGATCCCAAGTGCGCGTACAACGTCGCATTTTAGCCGCGCACCGAAGGGCATGAGTATTGCAACCCGACTGCGTGAAGCCGTGACGCTGCCCTCGGCTGCGGGCTTTCAAGGCGGGAGCCGGTATGCACCGAAGAACATGGTTGAGAGTCGCCTGCGCTGCCGCGCTCAGCACGGGTGGGTGGTCGGTTCATGCGCAGACGGGCAACGCGGCAGCCAGCGCCCAGAGCAGCCTGGCGGTACTCGACTTCGAACTGGTCGACGACCAAAACAACCCGCTCACCAAAGCGGCGCAGGAAGTGCGCCTGCGCAACGTCACGCTGCAGCTGCAGCAGGAGCTGGCGCAGCGGCAGCTGTACCGGGTGGTCGACCCGGCACCATCCCAGGCCTTGCAGCGTCAATTGCGCGAGCAGCAGGAGTTTCTGTACCGCTGCGACGACTGCGCCGAGAAGGTCGGCAGGCTGCTCGGCGTGGACCTGGTGATGGCAACCTGGGTGCAGAAGGTGAGTGAGTTGATCCTCAACCTGAACGTGCA
>JANNBZ010000153.1:0-4000 GCA_031386065.1 Burkholderiales bacterium | reverse complement strand
CCCATGCTGCCCGGCCGCGCCGGCCACAGGCGCGCGCAGTTGCCGACGATGTAGTTGATCTCGGTCTGGCCGAACATCTCGTTCACCGTCACGCCGAGCTGCCGTTCGCAGTAGCCGAACACCGCGTCGCCCACCGATTCACCGGCGCTCATCACGGCCTGCAGATGCAGCGTGTAGTGCTCGCGCGGCAGCGGCACCGCCTTCATCATGGCTTTCAGCGCGGTCGGGAACAGGAAGGTGTGCGTCACGCGGTGCCGCTGCATCAGCTCGAACGCCAACTCGGGTGCGAAGCGGCCTTGGTAGGCGACGATCTCGCCGCCGAAGTACAGCGTGGGCAGCAGCGCGTCCATCAGCCCGCCGGTCCACGCCCAGTCGGCAGGCGACCAGAAAACGGTGAGCCCACGTTCAACCTGCGGCCCGGCAGGCCTGAGCGGATCGAAGCCGAACCAGTTCTGGCTGGCGATGAAGCCCGGCAGGTTGCCAATCAAGGCGCGGTGCGCCAGCAGCGCGCCTTTCGGTGGGCCGGTGGTGCCACTGGTGTAGATCAGGATGGCCGCGTCGTCGGAGCCGGTTGCCACCGCAGAGAAACCATACGGCTCGGCCGCCAGCGCCGCGCTCCAATCCACATCACCCTGACCCTGCGCTGCGCCCACCGCCAGCAGCGTGCGCAGGCCCGGGCACAGCGCGCGCGCGGCGTGCAGGTTGGCGATGGCGCTCTCGTCAACGATGGCCAGCACGGCCTCGCTGTGGTTGATGCGGTATTCCAGCGCGTCGGGCCCGAACAGCATCGACAACGGCATCGCCACCGCACCCAGTTGGTAGAGCGCGATGTGCGCGACCGCCGTTTCGAAACGCTGCGGCATCACCACCGCCACGCGGTCGCCGCGCTGCACACCCAGGCGCCGCAGCGCGTGCGAAAGCCGGTTCGCGTCTCGCTGCAAGTCGGCATAGCTGTGGTCGGCACGGGGGCCGTCTTCATGCTCGAAGCGAATGGCCACCGCCGTGGGCGTCTCGCGCGCCCAGCGCGCACAGCAGGCCTCGGCGATGTTGAACTGCGCCGGCACCTGCCAGCGAAAGGCGCGGTGGATGTCCGCGTAGCGGTCCGGCAGGTCGGTGCGCATCAGTGCGGTTTGAACGCCGCCAGCGCGTCGCCACTGATGCGGCAGATGCGCCAGTCGGGCATCACGGTGGCGCCCATCTTTTCGTAGAAGCGGATCGCGTTCTCGTTCCAGTCGAGCACGCTCCATTCGAAGCGGCCGTACCCGCGCTCGACCGCCAGTTGCGCCAGCCGCGTCAGCAGTGCGCGGCCGATGCCCGCACTGCGATGCGCAGGTCTGACGAACAGGTCTTCCAGGTAGAGGCCGGGCTGCGACAGGAAGGTGGAAAAGTTGGTGAAGAACAGCGCGAAGCCGACCACTTCGGCGGCGTCACCGGCCGGCACCTGCGCGACCCAGGCCTCGACCACCGGACGCGGGCCGAACAGATGCGGCAGCAATGTGTCGGGCGTGGCGTGCGCCAGGTGCGCGAGGTGTTCGAACGCCGCCAGTTCGTGGATCAGGTCGACGATGGCCGGCACGTCAGTGGGCGCAGCGGGTCTCAGAATGAAATCGGTGATGGGTGTCATGCCGGCATTTTGCGGCAGCGCCGTTGTCGCTGGCCGGACAGCAGCATCAACGCCGCGCACCTATAGTCGTCGCATGACTGCCCTGCCCTACTCCGTGCGCCGCGACAGCCGCAGCCTCTTCGTCACCGCGCGCGGCCTGAGCCACCATGTGCTGCAGTGGGGCGACGCGAACGCGGTCACACCGCAGCGCCCGCCGCTGCTGATGCTGCACGGCTGGATGGACGTGGCCGCGTCGTTTCAGTTCGTGGTTGACGCGCTGGCCGCCGACCGCTTCGTGCTGGCGCTCGACTGGCGCGGCTTCGGGCTGAGTGAGTCGCCACCGGTCGACACCTACTGGTTCCCCGACTACCTGGGCGACCTGGACGCGGTGCTGGACGCACTGCTTTTCCAAGCCGACGCGCCGGTCCCGACGATCGATCTGCTGGGCCACAGCATGGGCGGCAACGTGGCCATGCTGTACGCCGGCCTGCGGCCCGAGCGCGTGCGTCGGCTGGTCAACCTGGAAGGCTTCGGCATGCCCGAAACCCGCCCGCAGCAAGCACCCAAGCGCTACGTGCAATGGCTTGACGAACTGAAGCAGCCGGCGCAACTGCGCCGCTACGACAGCGTGGCCGCCGTGGCCGAGCGCCTGCGCAAGACCAACCCGCTGCTGCCGCCGGAGCGCGCCGCGTGGCTGGCGCCGCACTGGTCGCGCCAGAACACCGACGGGCAGTGGGAAATTCTGGGCGACCCGGCGCACAAGCGCGCCACGCCGCTGCTGTACCAGAAGGCCGAGGTGCTGGAGTGCTGGAAGCTCATCCAGGCGCCGGTGCTGTGGGTGGAAGGCGACCAGACCGACGTGGCCAAGTGGTGGGGCAACCGCTTCACCAAGGCCGAGTTTCACGAGCGCCTGAGTGTCGTGGCGCAGGTGGAAAAACACACGCTGTCGCCGGCCGGCCACATGCTGCACCACGACCAGCCCGAGGCGCTGGCGGCCCGGCTGGAAGCGTTCTTGCGCTGAAGCGACGTCAAGCCTCGGAATCAGACTCGGTGCCGAGCTGATCGTCCAGCCGGCTCATGCGGCGCGCATAGAACCAGGTGATGAACCCGTAGACCAGCAGCGCGCCCTGCGCCGCGACCCAGAAGCTGAAGGGCCAGCCGAAGAAACTGAAGTTCAGGTCGCGGGCAAAGAAGATCAGCACGAAGCTAACGACAAACCAAACGCCGAGCAGCACGGCGGTGAGCCTGAGGTTCGCGGCCCAGTGGCGGGCCTGTGCGTCGGTGGTTTGCATGGTGTTCGGTCGATTTTCAGCGGCAGGCTTGCAGGCCCAGGCGCAGGCAGACGCTGATTTTCAGCCACGTTGCCAGCAGCCACAGCGCAGCCAGCCACAGAAACGCCACCAGCGGCAGGTGCCTGTCGAGCACCACGCGCGGCGTAACCCAGCGCGACAGCCTGAGCACCGGCCGCGTGACCACGCCGAGCAACCGGTAGAACAGGTTGGTGTGGCGCCGCGCACCCGCCAGCAGGCCCAGCACCAACTGGCCCAGCAAGGCTATCAGCGCGATCTCGGCCAGCAGTTTGAGCGAGGTGATCAACAGCAGCATGGCCGGACTTTCGCACACCGCCGGCCGGGTGCGGCCCATGCGAAAATCACCGATTGCCCACACCCACGCAGGACCACATCATGGACGTCGAACACATCAATGCCATCGGCAACCACCTGGCCGACCTGAGCCAGCGCACGCAAGCCCTCCGGGGGTATCTTTGACTACGATCGGAAAGCCCTCCGCCTGAACGAAGTCAACGCCGCGCTCGAGAACCCGAACGTCTGGAACGAGCCCAAGCGCGCGCAGGAACTGGGGCGCGAAAAGCGCACGCTGGACAACGTGGTCGAGACCATCGACCACCTGACCACCAACCTGGCCGACAACACCGAGCTGTACGACATGTCGAAGGCCGACGCCGACTTCGACGGCCTGTTGGCGATCGAGGCCGACGCGGCCAAGCTGGAGGCCACGGTCGCCCAGCTCGAATTCCGCCGCATGTTCAACAACCCGGCCGACCCGAGCAACTGCTTCGTCGACATCCAGGCCGGTGCCGGCGGCACCGAGGCCTGCGACTGGGCCGGCATGCTGCTGCGCCAGTACCTGAAGTACTGCGAGCGCAAGGGCTTCAAGACCGAGGTGATGGAGATGAGCGACGGCGACATCGCCGGCATCAAAAGCGCCACCATCAAGGTCGAGGGCGACTACGCATTCGGCCTGCTGCGCACCGAGACCGGTGTGCACCGGCTGGTGCGCAAGAGCCCGTTCGACTCCGCCGGCGGCCGCCACACCAGCTTCGCCAGCCTGTTCGTCTACCCCGAGGTGGACGACTCGTTCGAGGTCGACATCAAC
>JANNBZ010000152.1:0-4900 GCA_031386065.1 Burkholderiales bacterium | reverse complement strand
GGCGATCACCACCGGCTCATTGGCGCTGCCCACCGTGCTGCGGATGTGAGCAAGCTGGTGTTCGGCAATCAGCAGCCGCACGGCGTTGATCTGCACAATGATGTCGATCAGCGAGGCCCCGAATGCGCGCGCCAACGCCAGCTCGCTGGCCGACCAGGGCAGGGCCGTGCCGCGAACGATCTCGGACCAGGCCGCGAACGAACGGCGCGGCGACAACTGCAGCGGGTCGTTGCCGACCACCGGCTTGGTCGGGTCGCCGCCCCAGGTGACGGTCAGCAACTGTTCCTTGCGGAACCACATCAGGTAGTCGGGTTTGGATGCCGACAACTTGACCGCGAGCACGCCGCTGGCGGTGGGGGTGAGCGAGTCGAGCGAGGGGTTGTCGCGCGCGACCGACGAGCAACTGAAGACGCCGTCGCCGGGACGGCCGTCGATCCATTCCAGCAGGGCGCGCAACTCGGCCGTCGACGGTGCCTCTCCCGCCGTCAGCAACTCGCCTTCGTGGAACAGCGCGGCGCCGGTGGCTTCGAGTGGCTGCAGCACGGTGCGCGGGTTGCGAAACAAGGCCAGCCGCCAGTCGCCTTCGGTCGAGGTGGCCTCGACCAGCCGTTGTTCCAGACGCCGCACCTGGATCGCGACTTGCGCGTGCGCGTAGTTCTCGATGGCGGCAATGCGGGTCGACACCACCTCGCCCAGCAGGTCGGCCGCCGCGCGCACCGCGAACCGCAGGTTCAGCGCCGAATAGTGGTGGCAGGCGATCAGGCCCCACAGGCGGCCTTCACGCACCAGCGACACCACCAGCGTGGCCGTCACGCCCATGTTTTTCAGGTACTGCAAGTGCAGCGGCGACATGCTGCGCAGGTGGCACATCGACATGTCGAGCTCTTCACTCGGCGCACCCGGCTGGCGCGACAGCGCCAGTTGAACCGGCACCAGCGGTGCGGGCACGTAGTGCACGTCGACCAGCACGCGCAGGCGGTTGCGCAGGTACAGCTCGCGCGCGCGCTGCGGAATGTCGGAGGCCGGGTAGTGGTGGCCGAGCAGCGATTCGAGTCGCGGGTCGCGGGCCTCGGCAATGATCTTGCCGTGACCGTCGGGATCGAACTTGTAGACCATCACGCGGTCGTAGCCCAGCATGTCGCGGAAGCTGCGCACCACGCCATCGGCCAGCGTGCCGATGGTCGACGCGGCACTGAAGCGCTGCACTGCTTCGCCGATCAACTCGCGCAGCGGCAGGTCGGCAATGTGGACGGTTGGCGTGGTGGCCGGGTCGGGTTCGGCCGGCTCGATCTCGACCAGCAGCACGCTCGCCTCGGGGCTGTCTGGCGTGACTACGCCGCGCGCGCCGCCCAGACGGTGCAGCGTGCCCTCGAACGGCCGCAGGCCGCCCCGCACCGGCAGCTTGCAACGCAATGGCGCCGGCTCGGTCAGGTCGTGGCCGAGAGCACCTTGCGGAGTACAAACGGCGCGCACCGCAGCATCGAAGTCGCCGCCGAGTTCGACCGCCGCCTGGTCCAGCAGGTTTTCGGCGGGCACGCCGAGCAGGACGTCGACGTTCGCACTGACCTGCAGGATGCGCAGGCCCGGTTCACGCAGCACCAACAGCACGCCGTGCGGCTGCACCGAACCGGCAAGGTGGATCAGCTCACGTTCGCAGTTCGTGAGGTCGGCCTGGCCGAAGGCAGGACTGGCAAGCACTAGTGTTTGCCTGCGGCGGGGTCTCGTTCCGTGTGGCCGTGCGGCGGTGGCTGCAAGCCCGCCAGGCGATCACGGCTGACGCCCAGCAGGTCGGCGGCAGCGGCCAGGTCGCCGCTGGTGCGTTGCAGCGCCTGCTGCATGAAATGCCGCTCGGCCAGCGCAGTGGCTGCGCGAAGCATCTCGGGCAGCGTCTGCGAGCCGAGCTGGTTGACGAGTTGTTCCAGGCCATAGCGCAGATCGTGTGCCAGAGCGGCGGGCTCTTGTGCGTCATCGGCGGGCACTGCCGCCGGCCCGGCAGCGTGCAGCGCCAAGCCGATCGGCGGTGCCGGGTGGATGGTGAAGCCGATGCACTCCTGGTCGCCTTCGGTCAGCAAGGACGCAGACACATCGACCCGCGTGATCGGTCCGGTCGACGGCTTCAGCCACGCGCCGAGCAGGCGCGCAATGCCGTGCCGTCGAACCGTGGCCAGCAAGGTCGCGGTGGGTTCGTAAAGCGCGTCCAGCCAGCCGAGCAGCAACTGGCCCTTCACGTCGGCCTCGTTGCTCGCGCGAAGCAGCGCGACGAAGGCGGGGTTGGTGAGCAGCACGCGACCGCTCGAATCGGTGACCACCACGCCGTCGCGCGTGGGGCCGGACAACGACGCGGGCTTGTTGATCGGGGCTGACGACGGGGCGCCGTCGACCACCCGAACGCGCACCAGCAACTGCATTGCGTTGTCGCATCGAAACGGCGTGGCCGCGACCTGGGTGCCGATGTTGCTGCCCAGCAGGCGCGCCCGAATTTCAGCGGTCTGGCCGATGGCTCGTGCGCCGTTGAGCAACTCGTTGACGGCGCCGCGCGAGTGATGTTCGAAGGCGAAGCTGGCGTGCCGACCGCGCATCTGCTCGGCGGACACGTCGAACAACTGCACGGCGCAGGGATTCGCGTCGATGATCTGCAGGCTCATCGCGTCGACCACGAACACTGCGTCGGTGGCCACCTGTTGCAGCACCTGATCGCGCGACGCGGCCTGCCGCACCTTCCAGTAGCCGCGTTCCATCTCTTGCTGCGATTCGACGAAGCGCTGCTGGATCGCGGCGATGGCTCGCAGGTCGCGCCCGACCGCCAGCACCGGTCCGTCCACGCCCAGGCGGATGGCGGTGTACGCCACCGGAATGCTGAGGTCGGCGCTGAGTGGATGGTTGACTTCGCGCCGCCGTGCAATGCCGGTGGCAGCCACTTCCTTCAGCAGGTTCTCGATCTTCGGGCGGGTGTCGCCGCTGACGGTGTCGACCCAGGCGCGGCCGACCCATCCATAGGCGGCTGGAGCAATCGGTTCCTGGCCGCTTTGCGCCACGTTGCGGATCACGCCGCTGGCGTCGATCACCAAGGCGATGTCGCTGGCCAGCGATACGAAGGTCTTCGCGAGTTGCGGGGCCCAGACCGCCAGGGCGGCCAGGTCGGGAGCGCTGGTGGTCGCACTCGTGGCGGTGGAGGTTGTGTCGTCGGTGTCGACGATGTCGGCGGCGGATCTCACGCTTCGGCTTCCCTTCGGTGCGTGAGCTGGCGGCGAAGTGCGGGTTCGCAGCGCAGCTCGATCATTCACCCGGCAGGACTGAACCGGACGCGCGATTCTAAGCCGGTGGCTCGGCCGCGCGCGAGCGAAGTCCCCAGTTCCACAGCGCCTGTGACGGCAGCGGCAGCACCATGAACCAGTGCTCCAGAATCGCCAGCGACAACAGCGCCGCGGTGAACGTCAGCGAGGTGGCCTGGAAGGCGCTCACGCCCTGCGCGGTGGCGGCCTGCCACAGCAGGCACGCGAGCCAACTCGACAGCGTGACCGACAGCGGGAACAGCCCGTTCATCGGCGCGCGGCGGAAGTAGGTTTGCAGGTACTTCAAGTGATGTGGCAAGAAGCTTTCGCTCAGGTTGCGCACGCCCAGGAAGATATTCAACTTCGCGCTTTGCCGCATCACCCACAGCACGGCGAAGGTCGACACCGCCGTGGTGTTCGCGCCGCCCCAGGTCAGCGCCAGCACCGCGGCCCCCAGCACGATCAGCGCCGTCTCGTGGTGCAGCAGGGTTTGCAAGGCCAGGCCGAAGCGCCGCCAACCTGCGGCGTGCGGCGGGCAGGGCGCGCGGCGCGGGCCGGTGACGTAGCCGAGCAGGAAAGCCACCTCCTGCCAGGCCCACACTAACAACGTGCAGGTGAAGGCGATGTAGGCACCGGTGACCCGCACGTCGTCGCGCGTGGCCACCAGGCCCACCAGGGCCACGCCCAGCAGCAGGCTGGTCGCCAGCATGGTCCAGCGGTGCGTCCAGCGGGGCAGGCCGTTCAGGTACAGGATCACGCCGGTGCTGAACCACCACACGAACACCGTGTAGGCGACGGCTTGCAGGTAAAGCGACATCAGCGAGGTCGTGACAGACTGCGGAACGCCGCCGCGTCACCAGGTCGGCGCCAGGCGCACGTTTGCCGGCAGCGGGTTGGCTTTCGCGGGAAGGCAGAACAGCCGCACGAAGGTCAGGCCCGCCGACACGCCCAGGCCCAGCCGCTGGCACGCGCCCAGCACGCCGCCACGCTCGCGCGCGGCGGCGGTTGCTACCGAGATCTTGCGCAGCTTCTCCAGGCCGGCCGCAAAGCGCGGGTCGTCCAGGTTCAGCGTCAGCGGGAACACCTGCTTGGTGATCTCGGAGGTGATGCGAAAGACGGTGAAGTCGTAGGCGGTGGGGTCGAGCCCCATCGCCTTGTGCATTTCGGGGCGCTGGTGGTCGCGCACGTACATGGTGGCGAACACGGCCAGCACGAAGAAGCGAATCCACAGCTTGTTGACGCCGCGCAGCAGCTGCGGGTTGGCGCGCATCAACAGCGCGAAGGCTTCGCCGTGGCGAAATTCGTCGTTGCACCACAGCTCGAACCATTTGAAGATCGGGTGGAAGCACATCTCGGGGTGTTTTTCGACCTGGCGGTAGATCGCGATGTAGCGCGCGTAGCCGATCTTTTCGGACAGGTAGGTCGCGTAGAAAATGAACTTCGGCCGGAAGTAGGTGTACTTCTTGGCGCGCGCCAGGAAGCCCAGATCGACGCCGATGCCGAAGTCTTTCAGCCACTGGTTGATGAAGCCGGCGTGGCGCGACTCGTCGCGCGCCATCAGCCCGAACAGTTCCTTCATGTCGGGGTTCTCGACCCGCTTCTTGATCTCGGCGTACAGCACGCAACCG
>JANNBZ010000144.1:0-2981 GCA_031386065.1 Burkholderiales bacterium | reverse complement strand
GAGGTGTGCTGCAGCAGCATCAGCGCCAGCCGCTTCAGGCCGTCCCACGGCTCGCTGGGCCAGTCGGGGTGCTTCAGGCCTTTGACCAGGCCGTCGCAGACCTGTGCGGCCTCCAGCAGCGCGCCGACGGCGTGCTCGGGCAACAGGGGCAGCGCGCGTTCGAACAGGCGTTCCTTGTCGCGCCGCACGCGCGCTTCGCGCAGCGCCAGCGGCAGCGGCTTGCCGGCTTGGGTGGCGTCCTGCAGCCGCTTCAGGCTGCGGATGTCCTCGGCCAGCGTCCAGTGCACCAGCACCGCCGCTTCGCCTTCGGCCCGCAGGCCGTCGAGCATGCGCAGAGCGCGGGCCACCTGGCCGGCCAGCACGGCGGCGCCGAGTTTGAACACGTCGTAGCGCGCCACGTTGAGCACGGCACCCTCGATCTGGTCGAGGCTCAGTTCGCCGGCGGAGTACAGCAGGCCGAGCTTCTGGATTTCCTGGTGGGCGGCCAACAGGTTGCCTTCGATCCGGTCGGCGAAGAACGCCAGCGCCTCCTGGCCGGCCTCGCCGCCCTGCACCCGCTGACCTTGTGCGGCCAGCCGCTGCGCGATCCACGCCGGCAGCGCCGTGCGGGCGATGGCCTCGACGCGGACCGTCACGCCGGCCCGGTCGAGCGCGGTGAACCAGCCGCTGCTTTGCTGCGCCCACTCGACCTGCGGCAACTGCACCAGGGTGACCACGTCGTCCGACAGGCGCTCGCAGTAGCGCTGCAAGGCCTCGGAGCCCTGCTTGCCGGGCTTGCCCGAGGGAATGCGGATCTCGACCACCTGCTTGTCGGCGAACAGGCTCATGGCCTGCGACGCGCCGAGCAGCTCGCTCCAGTTGTAGTGCGCGCCGCTGACGGTGTGCACCTGGCGTTCGGTGTGGCCGGCGGCGCGCGCGGCAGCGCGAATCGCGTCGGCCGCTTCCTGCGCCAGCAGCGGTTCGTCGCCCCAGACCGTGTACAGCGGGCGCAGGCCCTTGCGCAGGTCGGCCGTCAGCTGGTCAGCGCGCAGTTGCATCCGTCGTCCGCCGATTCTTGGTGCGTCAGAGGGCCTGCACCGCAGCCAGCCGGCGCATCACTTGCGCAACGATGTCGGCCTGCATCGCGCGATAGAGTAGCGCTTCTTCCTGCTCTTTGGCCAGCGCGGCACTCTCGGTGTAGCTGAGGTCGCGCTTGAGCAAAATTTCGGTGGCGGGAATCAGCTCCTTGCCGGCGGCGGTGCGCAGACGAAAGGCCAGCCGCGCGCGCAGTTGCAGCTCGCGCACCTGGCCGGCGGCGGTGCTGGCGACGACGCTTTTCTCACGCACGTCGCTCAGCGCTTCGAGCACCACCTGCGCCTGCGCGGCGGTCTCGACCACCAGCGTGGTCTGGCTGGCATTGATGCTGGCCATCAGCTCGGCGGCCAGCGGCGAACGCGGCTTGAAGCCGGTCAGCTGGATGCTGCGAAAGCGCAGTTCGGGCGCGCGGCGCAGCTCGAATCCGCAGCCGCCCAACCAGGCAACGGCGGGCAGGGCGATCAGCGCGCGGCGAGTCGGCATGCCGCGTTCAGGCGACCACGTTGACCAGCCGGCCAGGCACCACGATGACGCGCTTGACGGCCTGGCCGTTGACGAACTTGATGCAGTCGGGGTGGGCGAGTGCAGCGTGCTCGATGAACGACTTGCTGGCCGCTGCCGGCACCGTGATGGAACCGCGCAGCTTGCCGTTGACCTGCAGCATCAGTTCGATCTGGTCCTGAACCAGCGCGGACTCGTCGACCTGCGGCCACGGCGCGTCGAGCAGGTCGCCGTGCTGCGCGGGGTAGCCGAGTTCGTGCCAAAGCGCCCAGGTAGTGTGCGGGCAGGCCGGGTAGAGCGTGCGCAGCAGGATGCCGAAACCTTCGCGCAGCGCGGCGGAGCCGGCCGCGCCGACGTCGCCCTTGAAGGCTTCCAGCGCATTCAGCAACTTCATCGCACCCGAGGCGACGGTGTTGTATTGCATGCGCTCGTAGTCGTAGTTGATCTGACGCAGCACGCTGTGAACCTCGCGGCGCAGCGCGCGCGCGTCGTTGTCGGGCGCGCCGCCTGCGGTGGCGCCGCGCTGCAGCACGTCGGCCTGGCGGACGCCGAAATTCCACAGCCGCTTCAGGAAGCGGTTCGCGCCTTCGACGCCGGCGTCGTTCCACTCCAGCGTCTGCTCCGGCGGCGACGCGAACATCACGAACAGGCGGGCGGTGTCGGCACCGAAGCGGTCGATCAGCGCCTGCGGGTCGACGCCGTTGTTCTTGCTCTTGCTCATGGTGCCCACGCCTTCGTAGGTCACCGCCAGGCCGTCGCTCTTGAGCGTGCTGCCGGTCACCTTGCCGGCCGCGTCTACCGCGTCGGTCACATCGTCGGGCCAGAAGTAATCGACGCCGCCCTGCTCGGTCTTGCGCGAGTAGATGTGGTTGAGCACCATGCCCTGGGTCAGCAACTGGGTGAACGGTTCGTCGATGTGGACCAGCTTCAGGTCGCGCATCACCTTGGTCCAGAAACGCGCGTACAGCAAGTGAAGGATGGCGTGCTCGATGCCACCGATGTACTGATCCATCGGCATCCAGTAGGCGGCGCCCGGGCCGACCATCGCGGTGGCCAGTTTCGGGTCGCAATAGCGCATGAAGTACCACGAGCTGTCGACGAAGGTGTCCATCGTGTCGGTCTCGCGGCGCGCCGGCTTGCCGCAGGTCGGACACGGCACGTTCACGAACGCGGCGCACTTGTTGAGCGGGTTGCCGCTGCCATCGGGAATCAGGTCCTCCGGCAGCACCACCGGCAAGTCCTTCTCGGGGACGGGCACCGCGCCATGCACGTCGCAGTGAATGATGGGGATCGGCGTGCCCCAGTAGCGCTGGCGGCTGATGCCCCAGTCGCGCAGGCGCCAGGTGGTTTTCTTCTCGCCCAGGCCCTTGTGTTCGAGGGCGCTGGCCACCGCGTCGACGGCAGCC
>JANNBZ010000117.1:0-21055 GCA_031386065.1 Burkholderiales bacterium | reverse complement strand
AGCTCACCGGTTTTAAGCGGCGAGGGCGTACGAAGAGTCGTTCGCAGTTACTTTGTTTCCAGTGGTTTTACGAGCGAACTGGTGCTCGGCATGCCCTATTCCAAATCCGCACCCACGTCGAAACCAGGTCGGCCCCAGAGGTTCCTATCTTAGGCCATTGCGAGGTGCTTCAAGACATCGGCAGGCGAGTCGGCGATGTGGTCGGCGCCCCAGGCTTCGATTGGACCACCCCGCCCGAGGTAGCCCCAGCGGACGGCGACAGTGGTCATGCCGGCCGCGCGGCCTGCCAACACATCGCGCAAATCGTCGCCGACGTAGGCGCAGTCGCGAGGCTCGACGCCAATTCGTCGCGCCGCCTCGATCAACGGCGCCGGATGCGGCTTGGCGTGCGGCGTGGTGTCGCCCGCAATGAGGACCGACGCGCGGGCGTACAACTGCAACGCCCGAACCAGCGGATCAGAGAAGCGCATCGCCTTGTTGGTGACGATGCCCCAGGGGCAGCCCATCGCGTCGAGTTCTGCAAGCGAGGCCCAGATGTCGGTGAAGACGCGTGACTCCTGCGTCATGCGCTGCTCGTAGCGGTTCAGAAATTCGTCACGCAAGTCCGCGAATCCGGGTTCGCCGGGAGCGACGTCGAACGCCGCACCCACCATCCCTCGCGCACCGGAGCCGACCAGCGGTCTGAACGTTTCATACGGGAACGCAGGAAGGCCGCGAGACAAACGCATGTCATTCGCTGCGCCCGCCAGGTCGGGCGCACTGTCGACCAATGTGCCGTCGAGGTCGAATAGCACCGCCCGCACCGACAGGGTCATGCGGGCTTTCGACAGGCAAACATGTAGTTCACGCTGGTGTCGCCCGAAAGCCAATAGCGACGGGTCAGCGGGTTGTATTCCATGCCCCGGCTGCCTTCCAGCGTCAGTTCGGCATCGCGGCAGGCTTTTGCCAATTCACTGGGTCGGATGAACTTCGCGTACTCGTGGGTCCCTTTGGGGAGTAGTTTCAAAACGTGCTCTGCACCGACGATGGCGAACAGGAACGACTTCGGATTCCGGTTTATCGTCGAGAAGAACAACCATCCTCCAGGCTTGGCGAGCGCCGCGCACGCGCGCACGACCGACGCGGGATCAGGAACATGCTCCAGCATCTCCATGCAGGTCACCACATCGAAATGCCCGGGCAGTTCTGTCGCCAATGCTTCGGCCGCGACCTCGCGGTATTCCACCGAGCGGGTGTCGGCTTCGAGTGCATGCAGTTGCGCCACCTTGAGCGCCTTGGGAGACAAATCGATACCCAACACATTCGAGCCCTTGCGAGCCATGGCGTCCGACAGAATGCCGCCCCCGCACCCGACATCGAGGACCCGCTTGCCGTTGACTGCCGCGAGTGAATCGATCCACTCCAGCCTCAGCGGATTGATTTGATGCAGCGGGCGGAACTCGCTCTCGGTGTCCCACCATCGGTGAGCCAAGTCGCTGAATTTCGCAAGCTCCTGGGGATCGGCATTGATGCTCATGGCGCGATGGTACGCAATGGAATTCAGGGGATGGGTTTCGGAAACAGAAAACCCCGCCGAAGCGGGGTTTCGCGGTCAGCGCAGGGCTGATTACTTCTTGGTGCGGGTACCCACCACTTCGATTTCGACGCGACGGTTCTTCGCGCGGCCTTCGGTGGTCTTGTTGTCGGCGACAGGCTGCTTCTCGCCCTTGCCTTCGGTGTAGACCCGGTTCTTTTCAACGCCCTTGCTGGTCAGGTAAGCCTTGACCGCTTCGGAGCGCTTCACCGACAGCTTCTGGTTGTAAGCGTCGGAGCCGACAGCATCGGTGTGGCCGACAGCGATGATCACCTCGAGGTTGATCGCGCCCATCTTGCCGACCAGGTCGTCGAGCTTGGCTTTGCCTTCAGGCTTGAGCACCGACTTGTCGAAGTCGAAGAATGCGTCAGCGGCAAAGGTCACCTTCTCGCTGACCGGTGCGACTGGCACCGGTGCCGGCACGGGAGCCGGCGCTGGAGCGGGCGCCGGGGCGGCGGCAGGAGCCGGGGCGGGAGCAGGTGCCGGCGCAGGCGGCGGAGCCACCTCTTTCTTCAACGCGCCGTCGCAATCAGGCGAAGCGGTTGCCGGCGTCCAGTTGGCATCGCGCCAGCAGAGTTCGTTGGTGCCGTTCTTCCAGTTCAGACCGGTGCTGTTGACCCAATTGTCAACAGTGGTCGACTGGGCAAAGGCGCCGGACACGGAAGCGGTCAAAGCGACGGAAGCGAAGAGCGACGCTACTTTGTTGAGTTTCTTCATGGTTCTCCTCTCGAGGGAAGCTGCAATGGGTTCTGCAAAAATCGTCCGAACTTGAATCGGAAAGCACTGGCGAACCGCCGCTTTACGCGAATGCCCACCACCCGGCGGATTGTGCCATAGGGCTTCCACGAAGCCGGCTTTTGCGCCTCCGCAGCGCCGATGGGCGGGCCACTGTTGCGCAGTTGCGACAACCTTCGGCACTTAGAATCGGCTCCCTTGCTGCGCCCGTCTGCGCAGTAATTCGACCTCTTTCAGGCAGCAGCCAAGCCCATGACCCAGTTCGCCAAGGAAACCCTGCCGATCAGCCTCGAAGAGGAAATGCGGCGGTCGTATCTCGACTACGCGATGAGCGTGATCGTGGGTCGCGCCCTGCCGGACGCACGAGATGGCCTCAAGCCAGTGCACCGCCGCGTGTTGTTCGCGATGCACGAACTGAACAACGACTGGAATCGGCCGTACAAGAAGTCTGCCCGCATCGTCGGCGATGTGATCGGCAAGTACCACCCGCACGGTGACCAGTCGGTGTACGACACGATCGTCCGCATGGCGCAGGATTTTTCGCTGCGCCACATGCTGGTCGATGGCCAGGGCAACTTCGGCTCGGTCGACGGCGACAACGCTGCGGCGATGCGCTACACGGAAATTCGGCTGTCCAAGATCGCCCACGAAATGCTGGCCGACCTCGACAAGGAAACCGTCGACTTCGGCCCCAACTACGACGGCAGCGAGAAAGAGCCGCTGGTCATGCCGTCGCGGCTGCCGAACTTGCTGGTGAACGGGGCCGGCGGCATTGCGGTGGGCATGGCCACGAACATCCCGCCGCACAACCTCAACGAGGTGGTCGATGCCTGCTTGCATCTGCTGAAGAACCCTGAGGCGACCATCGACGAGCTGATGGAGATCATTCCTGCGCCTGACTTTCCGACGGCTGGAATCATCTACGGGCTGAGCGGTGTGCGAGACGGCTACCGCACCGGTCGCGGCCGGGTGGTGATGCGCGCGAAGTGCCACTTCGAGGACATCGACCGAGGCCAGCGCCAGTCCATCATCGTCGACGAGATTCCGTACCAGGTGAACAAGAAGAACCTGCTCGAGCGCATGGCCGAGCTGGTTCACGAGAAGAAGCTCGAAGGCATCAGCCACATCCAGGACGAGTCCGACAAATCGGGCATGCGGGTGGTGATCGAACTGAAGCGCGGCGAAGTTCCCGAGGTGGTGCTGAACAACCTGTACAAGCAGACGCAGTTGCAGGACACCTTCGGCATCAACATGGTGGCGTTGATCGACAACCAGCCGAAACTGTGCAACCTGAAAGACCTGATCGCGGTGTTCCTGGAACACCGCCGCGAAGTCGTCACGCGACGCACGGTGTACGAGCTTCGCAAGGCCCGCGAACGCGGCCATGTGCTCGAAGGTCTGGCGGTGGCGCTGGCCAACATCGACGAGTTCATCGAGACCATCAAGGCCTCGCCGACGCCGCCGGTGGCCAAGGCCGCGTTGATGAGCAAGAGCTGGGATTCGTCGATGGTGCGCGAGATGCTGGCGCGGGCCGAAGGCGAAGCGCCTGGCGGCCGCGAGGCGTTTCGCCCGGAAGGTCTGCTCAAGAGTTACGGCTTGCAAGCCGATGGCCTGTACCGCCTCAGCGAAGACCAGGCAGGCGAAATTCTGCAGATGCGCCTGCAGCGTTTGACCGGCCTGGAGCAGGACAAGATCATCGGTGAGTACCGCGAGGTCATGTCCGAGATCGCCGACTTGCTGAACATCCTGTCGACACCGAATCGGGTGACAACCATCATCTCGGAAGAGCTGGCGGCGATCAGGGCCGAGTTCGGTCAAACCAAGCTGGGCGCGCGACGCAGCGTGATCGAGCACAACGCGCAAGACCTGGGCACCGAAGACTTGATCACGCCGACCGACATGGTCGTCACGCTTAGCCACACCGGCTACATCAAGAGCCAGGCGTTGTCGGAATACCGGGCGCAGAAGCGCGGCGGTCGCGGCAAGCAAGCCACGCAAACCAAGGAAGACGACTGGATCGAGCAGTTGTTCATCGCGAACACGCACGACTACATCCTGTGCTTCACCAACAAGGGACGCGTCTACTGGTTGAAGGTCTGGGAAGTCCCTTCGGGCTCGCGCAATTCGCGCGGGCGCCCGATCGTCAACATGTTCCCGCTGCAGCAGGGCGAGAAGGTGAACGTGGTGCTGCCGCTGACCGAAGGGTTCCGCAGCTTCCCTGCCAACCACTATGTATTCATGGCCACCGCGCAAGGCGTGGTCAAGAAGACAGCGCTGGATGAATTCAGCAACCCGCGCAAGGCCGGCATCATCGCGGTCGACCTCGACGACGGCGACTTCCTCATCGGCGCAGCGCTCACCGACGGCGCTCACGACGTGATGCTGTTCAGCGACGGCGGCAAGGCGGTTCGTTTCGACGAGAACGACGTTCGTCCGCTGGGGCGCACCGCTCGCGGCGTGCGCGGCATGATGTTGGATGAAAGTCAGAGCGTGATCGCCATGTTGGTGGCCGAAGACGAAACCCAGAGCGTGCTGACCGCCACCGTCAACGGCTACGGCAAACGCACCAGCATCCTTGAGTACACACGCCACGGTCGCGGTACCAAGGGAATGATCGCGATCCAGCAAACCGAGCGCAACGGCAAGGTGGTCGCTGCCACGCTGGTGCGCGCGGATGACGAGATCATGCTGATCACCGACAAGGGTGTGCTGGTGCGCACCCGTGTCTCTGAAATTCGCGAGATGGGCCGCGCCACCCAAGGCGTAACGCTGATCGCGCTCGACGGTGGATCTACGCTGAGCGGATTGCAACGAATCGTCGAGAACGACGCCAACGGCGACACCCCTTCCACCCCTGAAGCCGACCCGTCCACCGACGGGGGGCAGGAGACCCCTTGATGTTGAAAAAGATTTCGTTTTGTCTGCTGCTGGCGGGCTCGCTGCCGCTGCCCGCATTCGCTCAAACGGCCAGCACCCCGGCCAAGAAGGAACTGGTGCAGCGGCTGCTGGTGCTTCAGCAGCCCGGCATCGAAAGTGTCGCGCGCAACATCGTCGAACGGCCCGCCGGCCAATTGATGCAGGCCGCAGGCCAGGCCTTGCAGACCCAGGTGGCGCCTGAAAAGCGCGAGGCTGCAGGCCGAAGCATCGAGGCCGACGTGAAGAAGTTCGTCGAAGAGGCGGTGCCGGTGTTGCGCGAACGTGCCGTCAAGCTGGCACCGACCGTGATCGGGCCGGTGCTGGAAGAAAAGTTTTCGGAAGACGAACTAAAGCAGTTGATCGCCTGGCTGGATTCGCCCGTCAACAAGAAGTACCAGCAAGTCGCGCCGGAGTTGCAGAACACTTTCTCGCAGAAGCTGATCGCCGAAGCCGGGCCGCTGCTCGATGCGAAGTTGCAAGCCCTGCAGGAGCGGGTGCGCGCAACGTTGGGACCCGTCGCTGCGAAGGGCGAAAACGGCAAGCCGGTGGCCAAGCCTGCCAGCGCCGCGCCGAGGCCCGCCAAGGCCGCCAGCAAGTGATGGGGTGCGCCACGCTGCACACGCGGGAACGCAGGGAACTGGCTGCGACTCGTGGCGCTGACATCGAATGAGGCTGCATGGCTGACCGACCTGAACCCGTGGCCGCGAACCCGGCCTTGCTGTCGCTGCGCGTGCGCATCGACGCTGTCGACCGCGAGTTGCTGCAGTTATTGAACCAGCGCGCGTCGTTGGCGCTCGAGGTCGGCGAGGTGAAGAAAAAAGAGGGCAGCGTCGCGTTCCGGCCCGAGCGCGAAGCGCAGGTGATCGACGGCTTGAAGGCCGCCAATCCCGGCCCTCTGAAGGTCGACAGCGTGGCGCCGATCTGGCGCGAGATCATGTCCGCTTGCCGAGCGCTGGAGTCACCGACACGGGTCGCGTTTCTGGGCCCCGCCGGCACCTTCAGCGAAGAAGCCGCGCTGGGATTCTTCGGCTCGTCGATCGTCAAGCTGCCCTGTGCAAGCTTCGACGAGGTGTTCCACGCGACCGCCACCGGTGCGGCAGATTTCGGTGTGGTGCCGGTCGAAAACTCGACCGAAGGTGTGGTCGCGCGTTCGCTCGACCTGTTCCTCACTACACCGCTGTTCATCATCGGTGAGACCAGCCTGTTCGTGCAGCACAACCTGCTGCGCCGCGACAATTCACTAGACGGCATACAGGCCGTCTGCGCCCATCCGCAGGCGCTGGCTCAATGCCACGCCTGGTTGAGCAACCACCTGCCGAACGTCGAACGCCGGCCGGTGACCAGCAATGCCGAGGGCGCGCGCCTTGCTGCGCTCGACACCACGCTGGCTGCCGTGGCCAGCACGCGCGCCGGCAGCGAGTACGGTTTGCACGTGGTGGCGCCGGCGATCCAGGACGACGCGCTCAACCGCACCCGCTTCGTCGTGGTGACCCATCCGCAGCGCCACCCGCAACCGCAGGCGTCGGGCCACGATTGCACCAGCCTGGTCGTGTCGGTGGCGAACCGTCCGGGTGCGGTGCACGACATGCTGGTGCCGCTGAAGACGCACGGCGTGTCGATGAGCCGGTTCGAATCGCGACCCGCGCGTTCCGGCCAGTGGGAGTACTACTTCTACATCGACCTGCAAGGCCACCCCGACCAGCCGGCAATGGCGGCCGCACTCAAAGAGCTGCGCTCGGCGTGCGCCTTCTTCAAGTTGTTGGGCACCTACCCCATCGACGTTCATTAGCCGGCTGATCATGTTCAATCAACTCGGGGTCATCGGCTGCGGCCTGATGGGCGGATCGTTCGCGCTGGCGCTGAAGCGCGCCGGCCTGGTCAAACGCGTGGTCGGCTACAGCAAGTCGCCCTCGACGACCGAGAAAGCCAAGCAGCTCGGCATCATCGACGTGGCGGCCGAGTCGGCGTTGCTCGCCGTGTCCGGCTCCGACATCGTGTTGATCGCGGTGCCAGTTGCGGCCAGCGAGGCCACGTTCAGGGCCATCCGCCATTTGGTGGAGCCGGGCATGTTGTTGATGGACGTGGGCTCGACCAAGCGCGATGTGGTCGATGCGGCGCGCCGCGTGCTGAAAGAGCGCATCTCCAGCTTCGTGCCGGCGCATCCGATCGCCGGCAAGGAAGTGGCTGGCCTCGCCAACGCCGACGCCACCCGGTACGCGGGCCGCCAGGTCATCCTGACGCCGATCTCGCAAACGCCGCCCGAACTGCTGCAAAAGGCCACCGACGTGTGGTCGGCCATCGGCTCGCAGGTGTTGCGCATGACACCCGAAAACCATGATGCAGCGTTCGCCGCCGTCAGCCACCTGCCGCACATGCTGGCGTTCGCCTACTTCAACTCGGTGGCCGGCCAACCCGCCGGCAAAGACTTTCTCTCGCTGGCGGGTCCGGGCTTCCGCGACTTCACCCGCATCGCCGCCAGCGACCCGACGGTGTGGCGTGACATCCTGCTGTCGAACCGCGAAGAATTGCTGAAGCAGACCCAGCGCTTTCGTCACACGCTGGAAGCCATGGAACACGTCATTCGCTCGGGCAACGCCGAAGCGCTGGAAGACCTGGTTCGGGTCGCGTCCGAAGCGCGATCGGCCTGGCAAATGGGCGCCCCGAAGCCGGCCACGCCCCGCTGACCGTCGCGCTGCGCGGCGTCGACATCTTTCATGCACAAAACACCCTTTCTCGACATCCCGCCGCTGCGCAGCGCGGGTGGTCTGGTGCGCCTGCCCGGCTCCAAGAGCATCTCGAACCGCGTCCTGCTGCTGGCTGGGTTGAGCGCAGGCACGACGGTCATTCGCGATCTGCTGGCGTCGGATGACACCGCCGTGATGCTTGCGGCGCTGCGCGACCTGGGCTGCCAGATCGATGTCCAGGGCAGCACGGCGCGTATCACCGGCCTGGGCGGCAAACTGGTCACGAAAGACGCGAGGCTGTTCCTCGGCAACGCAGGCACCGCCATGCGTCCGCTCACCGCCGCACTGGCCTTGCTGGCAGCCACGCAGCAGGGCAACTTCGAGCTCACCGGCGTGGCGCGGATGTACGAACGGCCGATCGGTGACCTGGTGGACGCGCTGCGCGGCTTGGGCTGCCACATCGACTACATCGGCACGCCGGGATTTCCGCCGCTGCGGCTGGGCTCTGCGGCGCAGCGGCTGAACACCGCACGCGCGGTCAACGTGCGCGGTGACGTGTCGAGCCAGTTCCTGACCGCGCTGTTGCTGGCGCTGCCGCTGGTCAGCGAAGCAGGCGCGCTGACGATCAACGTCGACGGCGACTTGATCTCCAAACCCTACGTTGAAATCACACTCAAGCTACTGGCCAGGTTCGGTATCGCGGTGCAGCGCGACGGCTGGCGCCGCTTCGTCATTCCTGCGGGAAGTCGCTACACCTCGCCGGGCGAGATTCACGTCGAAGGCGATGCGTCTTCCGCGTCGTACTTCATCGCGCTGGGCGCGATCGGGGCGACCCGGGAGTCGATTCGCATCGAAGGCGTCGGCGCCCAATCGATCCAGGGCGACATTCGGTTTGTCGATGCTGCACGCGCGATGGGCGCCGTTGTGGTCGAAGGCCCCAACTGGCTGGAAGTGCGGCGCGGGCGCTGGCCGCTGACCGCCATCGAGCTCGACTGCAACCACATTCCCGACGCCGCCATGACGCTCGCGGTGATGGCCCTGTACGCGCAAGGCACCACCCGGCTGACCAACATCGCGAGCTGGCGCGTCAAGGAAACCGACCGCATCGCGGCGATGGCCGCCGAGCTCCGCAAGCTCGGTGCTACCGTCACCGAAGGCGCCGACTACATCGCCGTGACACCGCCGGCGCGTTGGCAGTCTGCGGCCATCCACACCTACGACGACCACCGCATCGCGATGTGCTTTTCGCTCGCGGCACTCAATGCCGCTGCCGGCGCGAGCCCGGCCGCTTCAGTGCGCATTCTTGACCCGGGCTGTGTCGCCAAGACCTTTCCGGGCTACTTCGAAACCTTGTTTTCGGTGGTCGACGCCGATGTTCGGCTGATCCCGGTGTTGACCGTGGACGGCCCCAGCGCGTCTGGCAAGGGCACGCTCGCGGGTGCGGTGGCGCAGCAACTCGGCTATCACCTGCTCGACTCGGGCGCGCTGTACCGCGCCACCGCGCTGGCCGCGCTGCAGGCCGGCGTGGCCGCCGACGACGAGGCGGCGCTGGCAACGCTGGCGGGCTCGCTGCGCCTGACCTTCCTGCGCGGCGGGGTGCAGTTGGCCGGGCAAGAAGTGGCTGAGCGCTTGCGCGGCGAAGACGTGGGCGCGCTTGCGTCCAAGGTGTCGGCCTTCCCGAAGGTGCGCGACGCGCTGCTGCGGCAGCAACTGTCGTTCCGCCGCGTGCCGGGGCTGGTGGCCGACGGGCGCGACATGGGAACGGTGATTTTCCCGGACGCCGACCTGAAGATCTTCCTCACCGCGAGTGCCGCTCACCGGGCCGAGAGACGGCATAAGCAGTTGATTGCAAACGGGTTTTCCGCTAATATCGACAGTCTTCGCGCTGATCTGGAAGCACGCGACGCACGGGACCAAACCCGCAGCGTTTCGCCTTTGAAACCGGCGCAAGATGCGGTGCTGCTGGACAACTCAGACCTTTCCGTCGATGCCTCGACCAAACTGGTTTTGAAAGCCTGGCAACAGCGCAGACCGTTCGGCTGAAACCTCGGCCGGGCGCGGTCAGGCAAGGTATTGACGCATCAGTCCGCCGGTTCCCCTCCTGTGCTGCATGGCACGCTGGACCGTCGGTTTTTCAACCCAACCCCGCAGCATCCGCTGCACCGGAAACACCCAATGTCACAAACCCAAACTGCCGCCACCGAGCCGGGCATGGAATCTTTTGCCGCCCTGTTCGAAGAATCGTTGCAGCGCTCTGAAATGCGCACCGGCGAGGTGATCACCGCCGAGGTGGTTCGCGTCGAGCACAGCTTCGTGGTGGTGAATGCAGGCCTCAAATCCGAAGCCTACGTTCCAATTGAAGAATTCAAGAACGACATCGGCGAACTGGAAGTCCAGGTCGGCGACTTCGTATCGGTGGCGATCGACGCCGTCGAAAACGGCTACGGCGACACCATTCTGTCGCGCGACAAGGCCAAGCGCCTGGCCTCGTGGTTGTCGCTGGAAACCTCGCTGGAATCCGGCGAATTCGTGACCGGCACCGTCAACGGCAAGGTCAAGGGTGGCCTGACGGTTCTCGTCAACGGCATCCGCGCCTTCCTGCCCGGCTCGCTGCTCGACACGCGTCCGGTCAAGGACATGAGCCCGTTCGAGGGCAAGACCATGGAGTTCAAGGTCATCAAGCTCGACCGCAAGCGCAACAACGTCGTGTTGTCACGCCGCGCTGTGGTCGAAGCCTCGATGGGTGAAGAACGCGCCAAGCTGATGGAAACGCTGCGCGAAGGCGCCATCGTCAACGGCGTGGTCAAGAACATCACCGAATACGGCGCCTTCGTCGACCTGGGCGGCATCGACGGCTTGCTGCACATCACCGACATGGCATGGCGCCGTGTGCGCCACCCGAGCGAGGTGGTCACGGTCGGCCAGGAACTGCAGGCCAAGATCCTGAAGTTCGACGCCGAGAAAAACCGCGTCTCGCTGGGCATCAAGCAGTTGGGCGACGACCCGTGGCACGGCGTGTCGCGCCGCTACCCGAACAGCACCCGCCTGTTCGGCAAGATCACCAACATCGCCGACTACGGCGCGTTCGTGGAAATCGAACCCGGCATCGAAGGCCTGGTGCACGTCTCGGAAATGGACTGGACAAACAAGAACGTGGCACCGAGCAAGATCGTCGCCCTCGGCGATGAGGTCGAAGTCATGGTCCTGGAAATCGACGAAGACAAGCGCCGCATCAGCCTGGGCATGAAGCAGTGCAAGGCCAACCCTTGGGAAGAGTTTTCCACCACCGTGCAGCGCGGCGACCGCGTCAAGGGCCCCGTCAAGTCGATCACCGACTTCGGCGTGTTCGTGGGCCTGGCGGCTGGCATCGATGGCCTGGTGCACCTGTCCGACCTGTCGTGGCACGAGCCCGGCGAAGCGGCGGTGCGCAACTACAAGAAGGGCCAGGAAGTCGAAGCCATCGTGTTGGCGGTCGACGTGGAACGCGAACGCATTTCGCTGGGCATCAAGCAGCTCGACTCCGATCCGTTCACCAGCTACACCTCGGTCAACGACCGCGGCATGACGGTGACGGGCAAGGTCAAGCTGGTCGACGCACGCGGCGCTGAAATCCAGCTCAACGACGACGTGACCGGCTACCTGCGCGCCTCTGAAATCAGCCGCGACCGCGTTGAAGACGCACGCAACGTGCTGAAAGATGGCGACGAAGTCTCGGCCGTGATCATCAACGTCGACCGCAAGACGCGTTCGATCCAGTTGTCGATCAAGGCCAAGGACAACGCCGACAACCAGGAAGCCATGCAGCGCCTGTCGCAGACCAGCGAACGCGAGAACGCCGGCACGACGAGCCTGGGTGCGCTGTTGCGCGCCAAGCTGGACAACCAGAACAACAACTCGTAAGAGCGATTCTGTGTTGGCAGCCTGGGTCGATTCATGACGCGTTCCGACCTCGTGGGTGAGCTGGCCGATCGGTTCAGCCAGCTCACCCACCGAGACACCGAGTTCGCCGTCAAGACGATCCTGGATGCGATGTCCGACGCGCTGGCGCGCGGGCACCGCATCGAAATCCGCGGCTTCGGAAGTTTCTCGATCAACCGCCGGCCACCGCGTGTGGGCCGCAACCCGCGCTCGGGCGAGCAAGTCGTCATTCCCGAAAAGCTGGTGCCGCATTTCAAGCCCGGCAAGGCGCTGCGCGAGTCGGTGGACGAGCAATTGCCGGCCGACGAAGTGCTGCCCGTGTCTGCCGCATTGAGCCCAGAGCGCCCCCGCTGAGCACCTGCAGCGGCATCCGCTGCAACGCCCGACCCGCCCACTAGAATCGCCGTTGGAGGTGTGATGCGGTTCTTCGTCTGGTTGTTTCGGGCCTTTGTTTTCTTCGCGTTGTTCGCCTTCGCGCTGAACAACCAGCAAGAGGCCAACGTTCGGCTGTTCTTCGGACACGAATGGCGCGCGCCGATGGTGTTCATCGTGCTGATCGCGTTTGGCCTGGGTTGCGCCTTCGGCGTCATCGCGATGGTGCCAAGCTGGTGGAAGCACCGCCGGGTCGCCCAACGCGTGCAGCCGCCGGCGCCCGCCCCCGAGAAGGCAGCCTTCGCCGAACCTGCATTGCCCGTGCACCCACCGCGCGATGGACTTTGACCTGCCCTGGTTGCTGCTGGGCCTGCCCGCAGCATTCGCGCTGGGCTGGCTGGCGTCGCGCTTCGACATTCGCCAACTGCGCCGCGAACAGCGCGACTCGCCCAAGGCGTACTTCAAGGGCCTGAACTTCCTGCTCAACGAACAGCACGACAAGGCCATCGACGCTTTCATCGAAGCGGTGCAGCAAGACCCCGACACCTCGGACCTGCATTTCGCACTGGGCAACCTCTTCCGTCGGCGTGGCGAGTACGAGCGCGCAGTGCGTGTCCACGAACACCTGCTGAGCCGCGCCGATCTGCCGACCTCCGAGCGCGACCGCGCGCAGCACGGCCTGGCGCAGGACTACATGAAGGCGGGCCTGTTCGACCGCGCCGAAGCGGCCTGGCGCGCACTCGCCGGCACGGCCTTCGACACCGAAGCCCGGCTGGCGCTGCTGACCCTGCACGAGCGCTCACACGACTGGCGCGCTGCGGTCGAAGACGCGCTGCTGCTGGAGCGCAGCGGCACCGGCTCGTATGCGTCGCGCATGGCGCACTACTGGTGCGAGCTGGCGCTTGAGGCCGACACCAAAGGCCAGACTGCCGATGCCACCGAGGCGCTGCGGCGCGCGCGTGAGACCTCGCCGCAGTCTCCTCGGCCGTTGGTGATTGCCGGCCAGCGCGCCCATGCGGCCGGCGACCCGGCGGCGGCACTGACGGCGTGGCGCACGCTGCTCGCATCGAACCCGGCTGCCTTCGGTTTGGTGGCGCAAGAGTTCGCGCAGTGCGCCGTTGCGGCTCACGACGTGGCGCAGGCCTTGCACGAGCTGCAGACGCAGCATGCGAAGAGCCCGTCGCTCGACCTGTTGGCAGCCCTCGCGGTGCTCGACCCCGACGGCTCGCAGCAACGCCGCCGAACCGCCGACCAGCTGGCGCTGCAGCCCAGCCTGTCGGCCGCGCGCGACCTGCTGCACCTCAAGATGGGCCAAGGCGGCCAGGCGGACGATGCCGAATTCATGCGCATCGAAGCCGTCATCGCGCAGGCCGCGAAGCCGCTGCAGCGGTACCGCTGTGCGGCCTGCGGCTTCGAGGCGCAGCGCTATTTCTGGCAGTGTCCCGGCTGCTTGAATTGGGACACTTACCCGCCGCAACGGCTGGAGGATCTTTAGAAATGACAACCCCTGGTCGTGGCGTACCACGCCCGCCCCCCGAGGGGGCCGGCAGCCGCCTTGGGAGCGGCCCGGCGGCGTCTGCCGCGCCCGTGCCGAGCCGCGAGCACCTCGCCCGCACGCGCGTGCTCGTGGTCGGGGATGCCATGCTCGACCGCTACTGGTTCGGCGCGGTGGATCGCATCTCGCCCGAAGCGCCGGTGCCGGTGGTACGCGTCACGCGCGAAGAGGAACGGTTGGGCGGAGCCGCCAACGTGGCGCTGAACGTCAAGACGCTCGGTGCACAAGCCACCTTGCTCACTGTCGTGGGCACCGATGAGCCGGCACGCAAATTACGCCACATGCTGGAGCAGCAGGGCGTGGCCACGCTGCTGGGCGAAGACCCGCAGCTCTACACCATCGTCAAACTGCGCGTCATCGGCCGCGCGCAGCAGCTCATTCGCGTCGACTTCGAGAACCAGCCCGACCACGAAATACTGACCAGCATGCTGGGCGACTACGAGCGCGTGCTGTCGCAACACGACGCCGTGCTGTTCTCCGACTACGGCAAGGGTGGCCTCACCCACATTCCCCGCATGATCGAGTTGGCGCGTGCCGCCGGTAAGCCGGTGCTCGTCGACCCGAAAGGCAGCGACTACAGCCGCTATGCCGGGGCCACCGTGATCACCCCCAACCGCGCCGAACTGGCGCAAGTCGTGGGGCAGTGGAGCAGCGAGGCGCAGTTGCACGAGCGGGCGCAGGCGCTGCGCGTGCAGCATCGGCTGGACGCGCTGATGGTCACCCGGTCGGAAGAAGGCATGTCGCTGTTCGATGCGGCGGGTCACGTCCAGGTGCCGGCTCAGGCGCGCGAGGTGTTCGACGTGACCGGTGCCGGCGATACCGTGATAGCCACGCTCGCGGCGATGCTGGCCTGCGGCCTCAGCCTGCGCGACGCGATGCCTATCGCCAATCGCGCGGGTGGCATCGTGGTCGGAAAGTTCGGCACCGCCAGCGTGGACTACAAGGAGTTGTTCGAATGAAAGTGGTGGTCACAGGCGCAGCCGGCATGATCGGCAGCAACATCGTGCACGGCTTGAACGCCATCGGCATCGACGACGTGATCGCCGTCGACGACCTGACCGACGGCCCGAAGTACCGCAACCTCCTCAACGCCCGCATCTCCGACTACTTCGACCGCAGCGACTTCTATGCGCGCTTCGCACGCGGCGAGTTCGGCCGGGTCGATGCGGTGCTGCACCAGGGCGCCTGCTCCGACACGATGGAGCACAACGGCCGCTTCATGCTCGACACCAACTACCGCTGCTCGAAAGACCTGCTCGACGCCTGCCAGCAGCAAGGCACACGGCTGCTGTATGCGTCGTCGGCCGCCACCTACGGCGGCAGCGCGTCGTTTCGCGAAGAGCCGCAGTTCGAGCGGCCGCTGAACGTTTACGGCTACTCCAAATTGCTGTTCGACAACGTGGTGCGGCGCATGCTGCCCAGCGCCACCGCCCAGGTCGCAGGGTTTCGCTACTTCAACGTGTACGGCCCGCGCGAGCAGCACAAGGGACGCATGGCCTCGGTCGCATTCCATCACTACCACCAGTTCAAGGACGCCGGCAAGGTCAAGCTGTTCGGCGACTACGGCGGCTACGCAGCGGGCGAGCAGTCGCGCGACTTCGTGTTTGTCGACGACGTGGTGGCGGTCAACCTGTGGTTCCTGCAGAACCCCGCGCAAAGCGGCATCTTCAACCTCGGCAGCGGGCGTGCCCAGCCCTTCAACGACGTGGCCTGCGCCACCGTGAACAGTGTGCGCGCGTTGAGTGGCGAGCCTGCGTTGCCATTGGCGGAGCTGGCGCGAACAGGCCTGGTGGAGTACGTTGACTTTCCGCAGGCGCTGGTGGGCAAGTACCAATGCTTCACGGAGGCCGACCTCACCGCGCTGCGCGCGACCGGTTGCGACCACGCGTTTGCCGATGTGGCCAGCGGGGTGCAGCGCTACGTGGGCTGGTTGTCCGGCCAAGCCTGAACGGGCTCGTCAACGGGGCGCGATACGCCGCCGTTATAGTGCCGGCGCGTTGAACCGCATCGCTCTGTTCAGCCGACCGGTGGCCGCGCGGTGCGGCTGCCGACACCCAAAACATTTGCCACTCGAACCTTCAAAGGAAACCCCATGTTCAAAACGTTCCTGGCCACACTGCTGGCTCTCTTCGCGGCTGCGGCCTTTGCGGTCGACGTCAACAAGGCCACACAGGCCGAGCTGGAAGCCGTGAAAGGCATCGGCCCGTCGATCGCCACCAAGATCCTCGACGAACGCAAGAAGGGTTCGTTCAAGGACTGGGGCGACATGGTCGAGCGCGTCAAGGGTGTGGGCGACGGCAACGCAGCCAAGTTCTCTGCCGAGGGCCTGACGGTGAACGGTTCGGGCTTCAAGGGCGCTGCTGCGTCTGCCGCTCCTGCTGCTGCCGCCAAGAAAGACGACAAGCCGGCCGCCAAGACCGCGGCTCCCGCTGCCGCGCCAGCGACCCCCGCCACACCAGCCACGCCGGCCGCGCCCGCAGCCAAGGCCGACATGAAGAAGGACGCCAAGCCTGCGGCTGCTGCCTCCGCCCCGGCTGAAGACAAGAAGGCGATGGCCAAGAAAGAGAAGGAAGAGAAGAAGGCTGCCGCCTTGAAGGCCAAGGAAGACAAGAACGCCGCCAAGGCCACGGCCGCCGATGCGAAGGCCTCGGAAGCCAAGCCGGCCAAGAAGTAAGCCGACCTTCGTCGTGTCGAACGCCCCGCACGAGCGGGGCGTTTTTCATTCGATCTCGGTGGTCCCGAAACCGCTGTCGGTCGGCACCGACCGCGACCGAGCGCGTCGTTCCCAGCCGAAGAAGCCGACCACTTCATCGCGCCGGCTCATCGTGTCGGCCACACCCAGCGCGATCAGCTCGCGGGTGTAGGGCGCTTCGAACAGCAGGTAGCTGGCCAGCGCGGCCCCGCGCGCGTCGCTACCCCGGCCCGATACGCCGACGCCGCGCAACATCGCGCGCACCGGCACCGGCAGGCTGCCGAGGTGGCGCGCGGCAATGTCGTCCAGGCGCTGGCTGGGCGCAATCACCAGCACCTCGATCGGCCGCAGGTTCGACGTCGCCCGAACCTGCTCAGGCAACAAGGCCAACGTGTTGTTGATGCGTTGCAAACGCTCCACGTCCACCGCCAGCGCATCCAGAAAAATGTTCGACAGCGCATGCCCGGCGATCTGCGCCAGGTTCGGGTACTCGTGGCTGACCACCCGGCGGCCCGGCGGCTCGTGCATGCGGCCGGCGCCGACCACCAGAATCCGCTCGGCACCCAGATGAATGACCGGGGAAATCGGCGCGGCCTGACGCATCGAGCCGTCACCGAAATACTCCAGCTCGCCGTCCAGCATCAGCTGGATCGCCGGGAACACGAACGGGATCGCCGACGACGCCAGCAGGTGCGCTGGAGTGATGCTGTCCTTCACCGCGATGCGTTGCGACCGCAGCCACGGCTGGATGTCGGCCAGGGCTTCGTAGAACGTCACGTGCAGGCCCGAGCCATAGCTCGACGCAGTGACTGCCAGCGCCTGCAAATGGCCTTGCCGCATCATCTCGGGCAGCCGGCCCGCCGGCACCATGCGATCCAGCAAGGACGCCAGCGGCGAGTTGTCGAGCAGCGACTTCGGACGCGCCTTGCGCCAGCGGGCGATGACCCAGCCGATCGACAGCATGGTGAGCCAGCGCGCGCCGGTGCGCAGCATGCCGATCGAGTCGGCCCGGTACACCTGCTCGGCAGAAAAGTTTTCCCAGACCTCGACCAGCGTTTGCACGCCACTATCGAAGTCGTCGGCTCGACATGCCAGTGCGGCCGCGTTGATGGCGCCGGCCGAGGTGCCGGTGATCACCGGGAATGGGTTGGCTGCGGGCGCTGCACATTCGAGGCGAATGGCAGCGATGGCCTTCAGCACACCCACCTGGTAGGCCGCGCGTGCGCCACCACCGGTCAGCACCAGGCCGGTGACGGGGTCACTCATGGATCGGTCGCAAAGACAGCATCCGTTCCGTCGGCGTTACAGCCTGACCCACCTTGATCGCAGCACCACGTCGGATCGCGCTCATTCGTACACCACGCTCGCACGTCCGCCGTGGGCGCTCTGGCGCCAGCTTTCCAAGGCCGCGTCGCTGGGGTAGAAGCGCGCTGCTTCGCCGAGGTCGAGTTCAGCGGTGGCGTGGTCGCGTTGCAGCAGCAGGCGCACGCACAAGCCCTGCGGCAGGTCGCCGTGCTCGGTGGCGATGCGGCGCGCCGGGTGGCTGCGCAGCACCTCGGCCACCGGCGGCACGCTGCCGTTGACTTCGACCCGCAGGTATTTGCCGAAGCGGCAGCGCGCGGCGGGCAGGTCCCACACCGCTTGTACCGTCAGCCGCAGACCGCCCGAGAAGCGGTCGGGTTGCACCTTGCCCTGCACGATGATCAGTTCGTCGTCCTTCAGCAGATCCTTGTTCGCGTTCAGCAGCTCTTCGTTGGCAACGGCTTCGAGCGGCTCGCTCTTGTCGTCGAGCTTGAAGACCGCCACCCGGCCGCGCTGGCCGTTGATCACACGCAGGTCGCTGACGATGCCGGCCAGCAATTGCGGCTCCCGGCTGTCCAGCACGTCGGCATTGCAACGCCGGGCGAACTGGCGCACTTCGGCCGCGCTCTGGTCGAACATGTGCCCCGACAGGTAAAAGCCCAGCGCTGCCTTCTCGAACAACAGCCGCTCGCGAATGCTCCACGGCTCGGCGGCCACCAGTTCGGGTTCCTGTGTGGACGCCGCATGAGAATCACCAAAGTCGAACAGCCCGCCCTGGTCGGCATGCGCCGCCTGCGTGTCTGCGAAGTCGAAGGCCAGCGCAATGCTGGCGATCAGCGAGGCGCGCTCGACGCCGAACATGTCGAACGCGCCGGCTTTGATCAGCGCTTCGACCGTGCGCTTGTTGATGCGGCTGCGGTCCGCCCGCGCACAAAAGTCGAACAGGCTCGTGAACGCACCGCCGGCTTCGCGCGCCGCGACGATGGCCTCGATCGCGCTCTGCCCGGTGCCCTTGATCGCACCCAGCCCGTAGCGCACCACCTGCTTCGACACCGGCTCGAAGCGGTAGCCGCAGCTGTTGACGTTGGGCGGCTCGAAGCTGATGCCCAGCGCCACTGCGTCGTCATGAAAAATCTTCTGCTTGTCGGTGTCGTCCAGCGCCACGCTCATGTTGGCCGCGGTGAACTCCGACAGGTAGTGCACCTTCAACCAGGCCGTGTGATAGGCCAACAAAGCATAAGCCGCAGCGTGCGACTTGTTGAAACCGTAGCCGGCGAACTTCTCCATCAGGTCGAAGATCTCATTCGCCTTCAGCTCGTCGATGCCCTTCTTCGCCGCGCCCTCGGCAAAGATCGCGCGGTGGGTCATCATTTCTTCGAGCTTCTTCTTGCCCATCGCACGGCGCAGCAGGTCGGCACCGCCCAGCGTGTAGCCGCCCACCAGCTGGGCGACCTGCATCACCTGCTCCTGGTAGACCATGATCCCGTAGGTTTCTTCCAGCACCTCGCCCATCAGCGGGTGCGGATAGTCCACCGCTTCGCGCCCGTGCTTGCGCGCACAGAAGCTGGGGATCAGGTCCATCGGGCCGGGCCGGTACAGCGCCACCAGTGCGATCACGTCCTCGAACACGCTGGGCTTGGCGTCGCGCAGCATGCGCTGCATGCCCGAGCTTTCCAGCTGGAACACCGCCACCGTCTTGCCTTCGCTCATCAGGCGGTAGGCGGCCGGGTCGTCCAGCGCAATCGTCTCGAACGCGAAGTTCGATTGATCGGCGTGGCGCGCCCGGATGAAGTCTTTCGTCAGCTCAAGAATCGTCAGCGTGGCCAGGCCCAGGAAGTCGAACTTCACCAGGCCGATGGCTTCCACGTCGTCCTTGTCGAACTGGCTCACCGCGCTGTCGCTGCCCGGCTGCATGTAGAGCGGGCAGAAGTCGGTGATCTTGCCCGGCGCAATCAGCACCCCTCCCGCATGCATGCCGATGTTGCGCGTCACGCCTTCCAGTCGCATTGCCAGCGTCAGCAGCTCGGCCACTTCGACTTCGTTCTTCTCACGCTCGTTGATCTCGGGCGACTCCTTGCGCGCATAGATCAGGCCCGAGTCCGGCTGCTCCGGGGGTTGCGGCAAGCGCGCCAGCGTGACGCTCTTGCCCGGCGGCGCGGGCACCAGCTTGGCGATGCTGTCGACATGGCCGTAACCCATGCCCAGCACGCGGCCCACGTCGCGCAGCGCGGCCTTGGCGGCCATGGTGCCGAAGGTCACGATCTGGCTCACCGCGTCACGCCCGTACTTCTGCTTCACGTAGTCGATCACGCGGTCGCGGTTGGCCTGGCAGAAGTCGATGTCGAAGTCGGGCATCGACACGCGGTCGGGGTTCAGGAAGCGCTCGAACAGCAGGTTGTAGCGCAGCGGGTCGAGGCCGGTGATGTTGAGCGAAAACGCCACCAGTGACCCAGCGCCCGAGCCGCGCCCCGGCCCCACCGGGCAGCCGTTGTTCTGCGCCCAGTGAATGAAGTCGGCCACGATCAAGAAGTAGCCCGGGAAGCCCATCTTCAGGATGGTGTTGATCTCGAACTCCAGCCGCTCGACATAGCGCGCACGCTCGCGCTCGCGCTCTGCCTCCATCGGATAAAGCTGGACCAGGCGCGCCTTCAATCCCTCGTGCGAGGCATGCCGAAAATAAGCTTCAGCCGACAGCCGCTCGCCGTTCACCTCGGGCGTGGGGAAGTCGGGCAACTGCGGCTTGCCCAGCGTGAGTTTCAGGTTGCAGCGCTTGGCGATTTCCAGCGTGTTGGCGATGGCGCTGGGAATGTCGGCGAACAGCGCTTCCATCTGCGCCTGGGTCTTGAAATATTGCTGCTCGCAAAAACGTTTTACGCGGCGCTGGTTGGTCAGCATTTCACCATCGGCCACGCAGACGCGCGCCTCGTGCGCCTCGAAGTCTTCCAGCGCCAGAAACTGCACCGGATGCGTGGCCACCACCGGCAAACTCAACGCCGCGGCCAGCGGCACGGCGGCCCGCAGATGCGCCTCGTTGCCCGGCAATCCGACGCGCTGCAACTCAATGTAGAAGCGGTTCGGAAACAGCCCGCTCAGCCGCAGCGCTGCATCGCGTGCACGCTGCGAGTCGCCTGCCATCAGGGCCTGGCCCACGGCACCCGCTTCGGCGCCTGACAACACAATCAAGCCGTCGCCCAAGGTGGTCAGCCAGTCCCACTTCAGCCAGGCCTGGGCCTTGTGGGAATTGGTCAGCCAGCCGCGCGACAGCAACTCGCACAGGTTCAGATAGCCCTGCGTGTTCTGCACCAGCA
>JANNBZ010000099.1:0-2965 GCA_031386065.1 Burkholderiales bacterium | reverse complement strand
GCGTCTTCATGCAGGTGCACTTCGAGGCCAAGCGGCGCGGCCTGCGCGGGTTGACCGAGGCCGAGATGCCACGCCTGCGCGAGTCGCTGAAGCAGCGCTGGCCGACCTTGATTCCGCTGCTGTTCCTGATCGGCATTCTGGTCAGCGGCAAGACGCCTTACCTGGCTGCCTTCAGCGGCATCAGTTCGTGCGCCATCGTCGGTTTGACCACCGCGGTGCGTGGCAACAGCGTGCGGCATTGGGGCGCGATGATGGCCTTGCACGCGGTGCTGCTGCTGCTGACGTTCGGCGGCATCGAGGACATGGCGGTCAAGGTCGGCATCTTCGCGGTGGTCGCGGTGGCGACCCCGTTCGTGCTGAAGGCGCTCGAGGTGCGTGGGCGCATCGACGGTACGGCCCTGGTCGAAAGCTTCGAGACCGGCGCGAAGTACGCGCTGGCGGTCGGCGCGGCGGCTGCAACGGTCGGCCTGGTGATCGGCGTGGTCACGCTGACCGGGGTCGGCTTCAAGATCAGCTTCATCATCACCAGCGCGGCGCAGGCGATTGCCGGTGGCGTGAGTTCGGTGCTGCCGGCGGCGTTCGCCAGTACCCAAAGCCTGACGCTGCTGGCGGCCCTGGTGATGACGGCGCTGGTCTGTATCCTGATGGGCTGCGGCATCCCGACCACGGCCAACTACATCATCATGGTGACGGTGGCCGCACCGACGCTGGTGCAGCTCGGCGTGCAGCCGCTGGTGGCGCACTTTTTCGTTTTCTACTACGGCGTGTTGGCCGACATCACGCCGCCGGTCGCGCTGGCGGCGTATGCGGCAGCGGGCATGGCCGGCAGCGATCCGTTCAAGACCGGCAACACCGCGTTCCGGCTCGGCCTGGGCAAGGTGCTGGTGCCGTTCGTGTTCGTGTTCTCGCCGTCGCTGTTGCTGGTCACACAAGGCTTCAGCTGGTCGGAGTTCAGCGTCACCTTCATCGGCTGCGTGCTCGGCATCACCATCCTCGGTGCCGCCTTCAGCCGCTGGTTTCTGGTCGAGATGAAAGGCTGGGAGCAGGCGCTGTGCTTCGTCGCCGCGCTGTTGATGGTGGCCCCTGGAATCATCAGCACGCTGATCGGTCTGGTGCTGGTGTCGCCGATGCTCGCGCGACAAGTGAGCGCGTGGCGGGCAGGGCGCGCGCTGGCGCCCGCCTGAATCGTCAACCAGTCAGCCGTTCGACCCCGAGCCCGTCGATGTCGATGCTGGTCGCGCGGCCGGCCATCATCTCGGCCACCAGCCGCGCCGAGCCGCATGCCAAGGCCCAGCCGCTGGAGCCGTGTCCGAGGTTGACCCACACGCCTTCGATGCCACTTTTACCCAGCACCGGCGGGCCGTCGGGCAGCATGGGACGGGCGCCTTTCCAACGCTGTGCCTGGCTCAGGCGTGCGGCACCCGGGAACCAGTCGTTCAGCACTTTGTAAAGCGTCTGCACGGCGGCGGCATTGTGGCGTTTCGGGTTGCCGCCCAGCTCCGCGCTGCCGGCCACGCGCACGCGGTTGCCGAGCCGGCTGATCGCGACCTTGAACTTCTCATCCATCACTGCAGAGCGCGGTCCGCGTTCGGGGTGCGCTTCGTCGTGGCGCAGCGGCGCCGTGATGGAGTAGCCGTAGACCGCCGCCAGCGGCAACTTCAGCCCGTGCGGCATCAGCAGCGCCGGGGCCCCCATCGCGGCGCACACCAGAATGGCGTCGAAAGCCTCGGTGACCGGCTCGAACGGCATCGGTTCGGTGGCCGCGTGGTCGGCACCCGACGCCTCCGCAGTCGACAGCAACATCGTCGACTCTTCTGGCGGTGAGTACAGGTGAACCAACTGCGGGCGCGGGCCGGGATGCAGCCGCTGCACGTGTGTGTGAAAGCGAAACCGCACGCCCAACTTCTGCGCCTCGGTGCGAATCAAGTGGGCGAACTGTCGGCAGTTGCCGACCTCGTCGTCGGGCAGGTAGATGCCGCCGAAAAGCCCGGTCTCCGCGTTCATTCCAGGCTCGACCGCCAGGCATTGCTGCGGCGAGAGCGGGTTGAACTTGACACCGAGCTCGGTCATCACCTGCAGGCCGGGCTGCAGCACCGCGTGCTCTCGTTCCGTGCGCAACAGCACCAGGTAGCCTTCTGCGCGCTCGTAGTCGAGCCGCAGGTTGTGGGTCAGCGTGTGCAGCCGATCGCGGCTGAACAAGGCCAGTCGCTGCATGCGGGCGCGGTTCAGCTCGAAGGTCTTGCGGCGGCAGGCGCGCCACCATTTCCACATCCACGCCAGTGTGGCGGCGTCGAGCCTGGCGTTCACGCGCACCGGCGCATGCCGGCTCAGCAAATGGCCCAGCACCTTGGCCGGCATGCCCGGCGAAGCCCAGGGCGTGACGTAGCCAGGCGCGACCACGCCGGCATTGGCGAAGCTGGTCTCGGCTGCCACGCTGCCGCGTTGCTCGAACACGCTGACCTCGTGACCATCGGCGGCCAGTTCATACGCGCTCGTGATGCCGACGATGCCGGCACCGATCACGGCGATGCGCACGGTCAGGAAGTCCGCACGGCGTCGGCCGCGAGCGTCGATTCGATGGCCAGCGAGGCGTCCAGCACCGCGTCGTCGCGCAGGGCGGTGCTCCACACCATCAGCCCGACCGGCATCTCGTCGATCATCTGGCAGGGCAACGACAACGCGCAGCCGTCGAGCATGTTGACCACCGACGGGTTGCGAAGCAGCAGGCCGTTGGTCGCGAAGAAAGCGCTGTCGTCAAGGCGCAGCGCGTCGACGCGCGGCGCCACGATGGGCACGGTCGGGCTCAGCAAGGCATCGAAGCCGGCCGCCTGCATTTGCATGCGCGCAATCCACTCGCGCCGCGCGTTCAGCAGGTCGACGTAGTCGGCGGCGCTCATGCCTTCGCCGCGGCGGATTCGCAGCGCCACGCGCGGGTCGTAGCGGGCCGCCTCGGTGGCCAGGCGGG
>JANNBZ010000086.1:0-17688 GCA_031386065.1 Burkholderiales bacterium | reverse complement strand
CCCGCCTTCCCGTACCCGAACTACACCCGCATCACGCGCGAAGACGCCGATGCGCTGCACGCCTTCCTGCGCAGCGTGCCGGCGGTGTCGCAAGCCAACCAGCCGCACGAGTTGCGTTTTCCGTTCGACCAGCAGGCCGCGTTGGCGGTGTGGCGGGCGCTGTACTTCCGCCCCGCGCCACCGGAAACCGACGCCCGCCGCAGCGCCGAATGGAACCGCGGCGCCTACCTGGTCGAAGGCCTGGGCCACTGCAACGCTTGCCACGCCAGCCGCAACGCGCTGGGCGCCAGCGTCAGCACGCTCGACCTGGCCGGCGGGTTGATCCCGGTGCAGAACTGGTACGCGCCCTCGCTCACCTCGCCCGCAGAAGCCGGCGTGGCGGCATGGGAAACACAGCACGTCGTCGATCTGTTGAAGACCGGCACCGCGTCACCGCAGGGCAAGCTGGCGAGCGTGGCCGGTCCGATGACCGAGGTGGTGCTGGGCAGCACGCAGCACCTGTCCGACGCCGACCTGCGAGCGATGGCGAACTACCTGAAGGCGCTGCCGCCGTCGGCCGCCGACGAGCGCTTGGCCACCGATTCCGCAGCCGCGGCCGCAGCCGACCTGACGCCGGCCCCCGCCGATGGCCCCGGCGCGAAGCTCTACGCGCGCCATTGCGCGGGCTGCCACGGCGAGCAGGGCGAAGGCGTGGCAGGCATCTACCCGGCGCTGGCCGGCAACCGCGCGGTCACGCTGAGCACGCCGGCCAACCTGGTGCACGTGGTGCTGGAAGGCGGCTTCGCACCGGCCACCGCCGGCAACCCGCGCCCCTTCGGCATGCCGCCGTTCGCGACCGAGCTGAGCGACGAGCAACTCGCGCAAGTGCTGACGCACCTTCGCGGCAGCTGGGGCAACCGCGCGCCGGCGGTGTCGGCGCTGGAGGCCGGGCGGTACCGAAGTTCGCGCTAAACGCATGCCCTGCGCACGCGCTCCCACGGTGGTGCTGCCGACCTTGCAGCGTGCCGCTGCCTTGGTCGGTCGCAAGGTTCAAATCGAACGGGTGTGACGCCGCTCAACCCGCCATCTCGAACGCCTCATCCAAGGCCTGCACCCGCCCGGTCTCGCCGGCCTGATACCCCTTCAACGCCGCAATCGCTCCACGCATCGCCGGTGACTGCAACAAGTTCACTGCGCCCTGCACTTTGGGCTGCTGCAACGCTGCGGTGTTCACCGCAAAAAAGTAGCGCTCGCGCAGCAGCGGAATGAACTGCAGGCCGAAGCGGTGTGCCGCCGTCTGTACGCCGATGCCGGCGTCGGCCATGCCGCTGGCGATGTAGGCGGCCACAGCTGCGTGGGTGAACTCGGTGTCGCCGTAGCCCAGCACGTCGCGCGGCGCGATGCCGTGGCGGTGCAGCAGCAGTTCGGTCAGCACACGCGTGCCCGAGCCTTCGGGCCGGTTCACGAAGCGCACGTCGGCGCGGGCCAGGTCGTCGACGGAACGGATCTTTTTCGGGTTCCCGCGCGCCACGAAAATGCCTTGCGTGCGCACCGCCAGGTGCACCAGGCTGTGCGCATCGTCGCGCAACCAGGCGCGGTAGCGCAGCATCGCGGCGGCCTCGAATTCGCCGGTGGGCACGTGGAAGCCGGCCAGATCGCATTCGCCATTCGCGAGCGCCGCCACCGACTCCAGGCTGTTGCGGTAGCGCAGTTCCACCGGGGCGTGGGCGGCATGCATCTGGTCGACCCACGCCGCCACCGCGAAGCCATGGCTGGCGTTCAGGCGCAGCGGTGTGGCGGCCGGCGCCGCCGAGCGGTTGCGCGACCGGCCCAGCTCGCCTTCGAGTTCGGACGCCAACGATTCGAGCAGCGGCGACAGCCTTGCGGCGATGCGGCGCTCGGCCCAGATCAGCTTTTGCGCCAGCTCGGTCAGCGTGGATGCACGGCCGCGTCCGGCGTCGAGCAATGCACGGCCGAACACGCCCTGCGCCGTCTGCACCTGGCCCCAGGCGTGGCGGTACGACAGGCCCAGCGTGCGCGCGGCTTGCGCCAGCGAGCCGGTCTCGTGCACGGCCGTCAGCAAGGCCAGCAGGGTGGCGGTGTCGAACGGGGCGGGCGGCGCGTCGGCGGCGCGCGCGTTGCTGCGGCGGGCGCGGCCAGGGCGGCTCAGTTCCCAGTGCGGGCGAATGGCAATGCGCAGCATGCGGTGGTGATCTGCAAATATGTTCACCCAAGCATATCCCGAGGCGGTACGCTGGATAGCCTTGTGACACTGAAACATCCGGCTGTAAAAAAGCGCATGAACACGGTGGCAATTCCGCTGGCGCGCGTTGACGCGCAACGCCCTTCGCGCAAGGCGCGCGCGCAGGCCAAAGGCCGGCAACCGACGCCCGAGGCGCAGGCCGAGGTGCGCGCCCTGCTGCACGGCGAACCACTGGGCGATCCAAAAGCCCGCGACCGGCTGATCGAGCACCTGCACCGCATCAACGACGCGCACTATGGCCTGCCCGAAGCGCTGCTGGTGGCGCTGGCGACCGAGATGCGCCTGTCACTGGCCGAGGTGTTCGAAGCGGCCACTTTCTATCACCACTTCGAGCTGTTGAAGGACGGCGAAACCGGGCCACGCATCACTGTGCGGGTGTGCAATTCGCTGAGCTGCGCGATGGCGGGCAGCGGTGGGCTGACCCAGGCGCTGACGCGAGAACTGGCCGCGCGCGCCGACGTGCGCGTGGTCGAGGTGCCGTGCATCGGCCGCTGCCACGCCGCACCTGCCGCCGTGGTGGGCCAGCACTGCGTGGACCACGCCGCGGTGGCAGCCATCACGCAGGCCGTCGAGTCTGGCCACACCTCGGCGCAACTCCCCGACGCCATGGCCTTCGACCGCTATGTGGCCGAGGGCGGCTACCGGCTGCTCGATGAATTGCAGTCCGGCCAGCGCAGCATAGCCAGCGTGATCGACGCGCTGTCTGACGCCGGCCTGCGCGGCCTGGGCGGCGCCGGTTTTCCGGCCGGGCGCAAGTGGGGCATCCTGCGCCAGCAGCCCGCGCCACGCCTGATCGCGATCAACATCGACGAAGGCGAGCCCGGCACCTTCAAGGACCGCGTGCATTTGGAACGCGACCCGCACCGTTTCATCGAAGGCGCGTTGATCGCGGCGCATTGCATCGACGCCAGCGCGATCTACATCTACCTGCGCGACGAATACGCCGGTTGCCGCGCGCTGCTGGAACGCGAACTCGCCGCGCTGCGCGCCGCGCGAAAAGACCTACCGCCGATCCACCTGCGGCGCGGTGCCGGCGCCTACATCTGCGGTGAGGAGTCGGCGCTGATCGAAAGCCTGGAAGGCAAGCGCGGCTGGCCGCGCCTGCGCCCGCCGTACGTGGCCGAGGTGGGCTTGTTCGGGCGGCCCACGCTGGAACACAACCTGGAAACCCTGCACTGGGTGCGCGACATCGCCTGTTATGGCGCCGCCTGGTTCACGCAGCACGGGCGCCATGGCCGGCACGGCCTGCGTTCGTACTCGCTGTCGGGCCGCGTCAACAACCCCGGCATGCACCTGGCGCCGGCCGGCATCAGCGTGCGTGAACTGGTGGATGAATACGGCGGCGGCATGCAGGCGGGCCACACGCTTTACGGCTACTTTCCTGGCGGTGCCTCGGGCGGCATGCTGCCGGCGTCGCTGGACCACGTGCCGCTGGACTTCGACACCTTGCAGCCGCACGGCTGCTTCATCGGGTCGGCCGCGGTGATTGTTTTTTCGCAGGCCGACAGCGCGCGCGAGTTGGCGCTGAACACGATGTGTTTCTTCGAGCACGAGAGCTGCGGCCAGTGCACGCCCTGCCGCGAAGGCACGCAGCGCGCGGTCCAGTTGATGCAGCAGCCGCGCTGGGATGTGCCGCTGTTGCAGGAGTTGAGCGCGGTAATGGCCGACGCGTCGATCTGCGGGCTGGGGCAGGCGGCACCCAACCCACTGCTGTGCGCCATCAAGTATTTTCCGCAGGAGTTTGCATGAGCCTCGCATTCGAACTCGACGGCCGCGCAGTCGACGCGCAAGTCGGCGAAAGCATTCTCGACGCGGCTCGCCGCCACGGCATTTCCATTCCGACGCTGTGCCACAAGGACGGCCTGCGCCCGGCCGGCAACTGCCGCGCCTGCGTGGTCGAAATCGACGGCGAACGCGCGCTGGCCGCGTCGTGCTGCCGCAGCGTGCAGGCCGGGCAGAAGGTGCACACGCAGACCGAACGCGTGCTGCGTTCGCAGCGCATGGTGCTGGAACTGCTGGCCACCGACACGCCCGAGTTCAACGCACAACCTGCGCACACGCTGCAGTCGGAACTGACGCAGTGGTGCAGCGCGATGGGCGTGCAGTCGTCGCGCTTCGAGACAAACATCAGCCCGCGCGCTGACTTGTCGCACGCGGCCATCGCCGTCAACCTCAACGCCTGCATTCAATGCATGCGCTGCGTGCGCGCCTGCCGCGAGGTGCAGGTCAACGACGTGATCGCCATCGCCGGTTCTGGCGCGGCCACACGCATCGCTTTCGACTTCGATGACGCAATGGGCGACAGCAGTTGCGTGGGCTGCGGCGAATGTGTGCAGGCCTGCCCGACCGGCGCGCTGACGCCGGCCAACGGTGCGGCACTGCTGGTGCCCGACCGCGAGGTCGATTCGGTGTGCCCTTACTGCGGCGTCGGCTGCCAGCTCACCTACAAAGTGAAGGACGAGAAGATCATCGAAGTGGTCGGCCGCGACGGCCCGGCCAATCACGAGCGCCTGTGCGTCAAGGGCCGCTACGGCTTCGACTACGTTCACCACGCGCAGCGCATCACCACGCCGCTGATCCGCCGCGAGGGCGTGCCGAAATCACTCGACAACTTCGACCCCGGCAACCCGCTGGCGATGTTCCGTGAAGCGAGCTGGGAAGAAGCGCTGGCGCGCGCCGGCGAAGGGCTTCGCCGCATTCGCGATGAGCGTGGCCCGAACGCGCTGGCCGGCTTCGGCTCGGCCAAGGGCAGCAACGAAGAGGCCTATCTGTTCCAGAAGCTGGTGCGCACCGGCATGCGCACCAACAACGTCGACCACTGCACACGGCTGTGCCATGCGTCGTCGGTGACGGCCCTGCTCGAAGGCATTGGCTCGGGGGCCGTCAGCAACCCGGTGGCCGACGTGGCGGACGCCGACGTGATCCTGATCGTCGGCGCCAACCCGACCGTGAACCACCCGGTGGCGGCCACCTTCATCAAGAACGCGGTGAAGGCCGGCAAGACGCTGATCGTGGTCGATCCGCGGCGCACCGAGATCACCCGCCACGCGGCGCAGACGCTGCAGTTCACGCCCGGTTCCGACGTGGCGCTGTTCAACGCCATGCTGCACACCATCATCGACGAAGGGCTGCACAACACGGCCTTCATCGAGGCCCGCACGACCCACTTCGACGAGCTTCGTGCCAACGTGGCGGAATGCTCGCCCGAGAAGATGGCGGCCATTTGCGGAATCGAGGCGGAAGACATTCGGCGCGCTGCCCGCACCTACGCGACGGCGGGCAACGCGATCATCCTGTGGGGCATGGGCGTCAGCCAGCATGTGCACGGCACCGACAACGCGCGCTGCCTGATTGCGCTGGCGCTCATCACCGGCCACATCGGCCGCCCCGGCACCGGCCTGCACCCGCTGCGCGGCCAGAACAACGTGCAAGGCGCCAGCGACGCGGGCCTGATCCCGATGATGCTGCCTGACTACCAGCGCGTCGACGACGACGCCGCGCGCGGCCGTTTCGAGGCCGCCTGGGGCCAGTCGCTGGACCCGCAGCCCGGCCTGACCGTGGTCGAGATCATGGACGCCGCTTACGACGGCCGCATCGCCGGCCTGTATGTGATGGGCGAGAACCCGGCCATGTCGGACCCCGACCTGGCACACGCGCGCGCCGGGCTGGCGCGCCTGTCGCACCTGGTGGTTCAAGACCTGTTCCTGACCGAGACGGCGGCCTTTGCAGACGTGTTCCTGCCGGCCAGCGGCTTTGCCGAGAAGACCGGCAGTTTTTCCAACACCGACCGCCGCGTGCAGCTCGGCCGGCAAGCCTTGCAGCCGCCGGGCGATGCACGACAAGACCTGTGGATCGTGCAGCAGATGGCAGCGCAAATGGGCCTGCACTGGCCCGCGCAAAGCGTCGCTGAGGTGTACGAAGAAATGCGCTCGCTGATGCCGTCGATCGCCGGCATCACCTGGGCCCGGCTGGAAGCCAACGAGCCCGTCATCTATCCGTGTGCCGACGCAGCCGACCCCGGCCAGCCGGTGATGTTTGCCGAGCACTTTCCGCTGCCCGGCGACAAGGCGCGGCTGGTGCCGGCGCAGGTCAGCGCGGCCAACGAACTGCCCAACGCCGCCTACCCGATGGTGTTGCTGACGGGGCGCCAGCTGGAGCACTGGCACACCGGCTCGATGACCCGCCGCGCCAGCGTGCTCGACGCCATCGAGCCCGACGCGGTGATCTGCGTCAACCCGCTCGACCTGCAGGCGCTGGGGCTGGCTGCCGGCGCGCAGATCCGGCTGTCGACCCGGCGCGGCGCGGTGCAGGCCGTGGCGCGTGTCGACGCCGGCCTGCAGCTCGGACAACTCTTCATGGCCTTTTGTTTCAGCGAGGCCGCCGTCAACCTGCTGACCAACGCGGCGCTCGACCCGTTCGCGAAAATTCCGGAGCTGAAGTTCTGCGCCGCGCGCATCGAGGCAGCGCCCGAGCTGGCTATGCTTTGACACCTTCAACGACAGGACGCGCCATGATTCTCGAAATCGTCGACATCAGCATCGCCCCCGGCCAGCAAGTCGCATTCGAGGCTGCCATTCAGCACGGCCTGGCCAGCGTTGCATCGCAGGCCAAGGGCTTTCGCGGCTTCAAGGTGAACCGCGGCGTCGAGTCGCCCGAGCGTTATGTGCTGATGATTTACTGGGACACGCTGGAAGACCACACCGTCGGCTTCCGCGAAGGCCCGCTGTTCCCCCAGTGGCGCGCCATCGTCGGCCCGTTCTTCGCAAAGCCGCCGGCGGTCGAGCACTTCGAGCTGGTGGCGAAGTCGGCTTGAGGTTGTCCGCGATGAAGCCGCTTTTGCACGTGGTTGCGGCGAGCCTGCCGAGCCATGGCTCGATGACCCGATGGCCACGCCGGTGATCGCGGCCGAAGTGAAGCGCCGTATCGCCACGCATTTCGGCGCAGAGCAGCGGCCCATCGCGGTGACCGGCGCGGCCCGTCCGTTTGAGGCAGCGCTGCGTGCGCGGGTGCTGGGGATGGTGCCGAAGCAGGAGGCGCTCGACCGGGCGCAGGCCGGCGGGTTGTCGCGACCGTGAACCGATTCTCGGCGCAGCGCATGGTCTCGATTCGCAGCTATCAGCCGAGCGACTGGCCTGTGTTGTGGCCGCTGCTGCACGCCACTTTCGAGGCGGGTGACACCTATGCCTTTTCGCCGAACAGCTCCGAGGCCGAGATTCACCGCGCGTGGATAGACGCACCGGCGGCGACCCATGTGGCCTGTGATTCCGATGGGCGCCTGCTGGGCACCTATTTCATCAAGCCGAACCAGCCCGGCCTCGGCGCGCACGTCTGCAACTGCGGCTACGTGGTGGCACCAGCGGCGCAAGGGCAAGGCATCGCCCCCGCGCTGTGCCAACACTCGCAGGCACAGGCGGTTGCGATGGGTTTTCTCGCGATGCAGTTCAACCTGGTCGCCACCACCAACGAGCGCGCGGTGCGGCTGTGGCAACGACTCGGCTTCACGACGGTGGGCCGTTTGCCGGGTGCCTTCCGGCATCAGCGACTTGGCCTCGTCGATGCCCTGGTGATGTTCAAGACCCTGTCGGGCGAGTGAGTCAGCGCCCGCGCGATTCAAAAGGGCGCAGCCAGCGCCCGCGTCAATCAGTGTGGCGCGGCCAGCGCCCGCGCGATGCGATGCTTCGCGACCAGCGTGCGCGGCACCTTGCCGGCGAACCAGCTGCGCACGTCTTCTTCCAGCCCGATGCCGTGCATGTAGTTGTAGAGCGCCTTCTTCAGCGCCACGCCCAGCACATCGTGGTCGACGCCGGTCGGGTCGATGAAGGCGACGTCGTTGCGCGCGAACGAGCCCTTGGGCAGCGGCTGCAGGGTGACGCCGTAGTCCTTCGGGTTCAGCCCCACCGGCGAATGCACGGTGCAGGCGAAGCGGTGGAAAAAACCCGACTGGATGCAACCGGCCTCGAACAACTGGCGCACGTATTCGAGCGCGTCGACCGTGTCTTGCACCGTCTGCGTCGGGAAGCCGTACATCAGGTAGGCGTGCACCAGGATTCCGGCATTGGAGAAGGCCCGCGTCACGCGCGCCACCTGCTCCACCGAGACACCTTTTTTCATCAGCGTCAGCAAGCGGTCCGACGCCACTTCCAGGCCGCCTGAAATGGCGATGCAGCCGCTGTCGGCCAACTGCTGGCACAGGGCAGGGGTGAACGATTTTTCGAAGCGGATGTTGCCCCACCACGAGATCGACAAGCGGCGCCGCGCCAGCTCGTCGGCCAGCGTTTTCAAGGCCTTCGGCGGCGCGGCCTCGTCGACGAAGTGGAAGCCGGTCTCACCGGTTTCCTGCACGATGGCCTCGATGCGGTCGACCAGGGTGGCAGCCGACGCGCCCTCGTAGCGCGAGATGTAGTCCAGGCTCACGTCGCAGAAGCTGCACTTCTTCCAGTAGCAGCCGTGCGCCACGGTGAGCTTGTTCCAGCGCCCGTCGGACCACAGCCGGTGCATCGGGTTCAGCATGTCCAGCAGCGACAGGTAGCGGCCCAGCGGCAGGCCGTCCCAGGTCGGCGTGCCGACCTCGGCGAAGGCCACGTCGGACTCGACCATGTTCACGTAGCGCACTTGCGCCGGCGCGGCGTCACTGGCCGGCGCGCGCACGAACGTGCGCACCAGCCGCTGCTGCGAGCGCTTGCCCTGCAGATGCTCCAGCAAGGCCAGCAGCGGGCGCTCGCCAGCGTCGAGCGTGACGTAATCGAAGTGGTCGAACACGCGCGGCTCCGACAGCTCGCGCAGCTCGGTGTTGACGAAGCCGCCGCCGAGCACGGTGACGATGGACGCGTTGTGCGCCTTGATGGCCTGCGCGATGCGAAAGGCCGCGTACACCGAGCCGGGGAACGGCACCGACACCAGCACCACGCTCGGTGTGTGGCGCTGCACCGCGTCCAGCGTCAACTCGATCAGCGTGCGGTCGACCAGGTTCAGCGGCGCCGCCAGCGCCTGCGCCAGCGGCTCGAACGTGGCCTGGCTCTGCGCCAGCGACTCGGCGTAGCGCACGAATTCGAAGCGCGGATCGACGGCGTCGCGCAACACGTCGGCCAGGTCGTTCAGGTACAGCGTGGCCAGGTGGCGCGCACGGTCTTGCGCGCCCAGCGCGCCGAAGGCCCAGGCCAGCGGGTCGCCGCCGCCGTCGTCCTCGTTGGGGTCGATGAACACATCGAGCGACGCGAAGCGCGGCCCTTCGGGCAAGAAGGCACGCCCGCCGATGCGGTGCGCGAGCGTGGCGTCGCGCCCCTGCAGAAAAGCAATGGTTGCGCCGATGGTGGCCGCGTAGCGGTCGAACTGTTCGTCGAACGCGCTCACCAGCGGCGTGCGCCGCTCGGGCGGAGTCGCGGCGATGCACTCGCGCACAGAGTGCAGACCGGCGACTGAAAACAGCTTCAGCACGAGCGCCAGCGCCAGGTCTTCCTGCACCGCCTGGAAGCCGCGCGAACGCAGAAAGCCGGTGATGTAGGCGGTCGAAGGATAGGGCGTGTTCAGCTGCGTCATCGGCGGGATGACGGAGAGGATTCGCGGGGGTGGGAGTGGCACGGTGAAGTCAGGCTGCACAGAAAAGCAGAGTCACTTTTCAATCTGTCATGCAGCCTAACATTCGCTCGGCGAGGGCCGCTTGCTGCGGGTTCGTCCCTGCTATTCTGCAAGCGTGAAAGTCAGTGAAATCGTGTGCGCGCTCCAGTCCGATGGATGGTTTCTGGTCGCAACGCGAGGAAGTCACCGTCAGTTCAAGCACGCGAGCAAGCCTGGTCGCGTCACTGTTCCCGGCAAGCCCAGCGACGACCTCGCGCCGGGCACCCTGAACAGCATCGTCAAACAGGCGGGTCTGAAGACGTGAGGTTGCATGCGCTACGCCATCGTGATTGAAAAAGCCCTGGGCAATTTTTCGGCCTACGTCCCCGACCTGCCGGGCTGCGTGGCCACCGGCGCCACGGTGGCCGAGGTCGAAGCCGAAATTCGCGAGGCCATCGTCTTTCACGTCGAAGGCCTGCGTGTAGACGGACTGCCGGTGCCGCCACCGGAGAGTCAGGTCGAGTACATCGAGATCGCCGCCTAGTTCGCAGGCCTTGCGACGGTCTCGCGCCGACCGCGTTCACACCATGACCATCGAAATCCCCAAGGAAGCGCGCGCACAGGCCATCGCGTCCATCGAGCGCTACTTCCAGGAAAACATGGAAGAACGGATCGGCAACATCGCGGCCGGCGCGCTGCTGGGCTTCTTTCTGGAAGAGCTGGGCCCGCTGGTCTACAACCAGGCCGTGGCCGACGTGCAGAACAACCTTCAGCCGCGCATCATGGAACTCGACATCGAGGTTCACGAAGACGAATTCACCTACTGGCGCAAGTTCGACCGCCAGCGCAAAGACAAGGGCAAGGGCAAGTGACCGCTTGATCAGCGCGCGGCCGGGCCCCACAGCGCCGCCAAATGCGCCATCGCTTCGTCGGCGCTGCTGAACAATGCGGTCGAACGCGACAGCATCAGGTTCATCGGCTGGCAGAACTCTTCGACCATGAAGCCGTGCGACACGTCCCAGGCCAGGCCGGCCGCGTCGCGCTGCAGGCCGCAGACGCGGGCCACCTTGTCTTCGTAGGCGAGGCCCAGGTCGGGCACGAAGCCCGCCACTGGCTTGCCCAGCGCCACGGCCATGCCGACCTCGAACACGGTGCCGCTGTCGGGCTCGAGCGGGTTGCGAAACGGCATCAGGTTGGCCAGCACGGCGTCGCAGTCGCGGATCAGCGCCACGTTGGCGGTGTAGATGCGCTGCGCGATCTCGTCGCCGCTGCCTTTCGAAGCTTCCGCAGCTTGCGACAGCCCGCCGTCAGAGGGGCGAACGCCCAACAGCCCCAGCGCGGTACAGCGCGCCTGCAGGGCCTCGAAATGCGCATTGGCGTTGCGGAAAAACACGTCAGGGCCGGCCAGATAGATTTTCTTCACGCGGTGTTCCTTGAAATGAAGAACGCGGAGGTGCTTGAAATGGCGCCGAACAGCGCCAGCTGCTGTGCCATGAACGCCACCAAGACCCTCACCGTTCCCGAGCACCTGATTGTGGTGCTGACACTCGCGCAACTGCTCGAGCGGCTGGACCACAGCGCCGTCGCTGTCGACGCCGCGCAGTACCGGCTGGTTGCCACCCGCCTGTCCGACTCGCTGGCGCAAGCGCAGCCCAGCGACGCCTTGCGCGCACTGCTGAACGCGCACCCGGCGTCGGCCGAGTTGTACGAGAACCTGCACTACGCGCACGCCGGCCTGGTGCGCTCGCCGCTGGAGCGTTCGCTGAGCACCGAGGCGGCTGCGCGCGACGCAATTCGCAGCGCAGCCGGGGCGGCGGCGCCGGGCTCGCAGAGCGCATGAGCCGCCGGGCCGTTCCCAAGGCGAATATCGCAGCGCGAAGCGCGGAGGTTGCTCGATGAAAGCTCGGCTCGCAGGCGGCGGGCTGATGCTGGCGTTGCTGGCACCGGCCGTCGCGCAGGCTGAGTCCATCGGCTCGGTCGACACGGTTTTCAAGCTGATCGGCCCGGATCACAAGATCGTGGTCGACGCGCACGACGACCCGAAGGTGAAGGGCGTGACCTGCTACGTCTCGCGCGCCACCACCGGCGGCATCACGGGCGCGATGGGCATTGCCGAAGACAAGGCCGAGGCGTCGATTTCATGCCGGCAGGTCGGGCCGATCTCGTTCGACAAACCGCTGCCGACGCAGGAAGAAATGTTCAGCGAACGCATCTCGCTGGTGTTCAAGAAACTGCGCGTGGTGCGCATGGTCGACAAGCCGCGCAACACCCTGGTCTACCTGACCTATTCCGACCGGGTGATCGAAGGCTCGCCGAAGAACAGCGTCACCGCCGTGCCGGTGGACCGGGCCACGCCGATCCCGGTGAAGTAAGGCGACATCAGAGCAACCCGCTGAGCGGCCGCTTCAGGCCACGAGCCCTTCGCTGGGCACCACCTCGCAGCCGGCAATCCGCCACGAGCGGTCGCGCTGCCGTTCCAGCTGGTAGGTGGCCAGCCAGACAGCGCCGTCGTCGTCGGTCAATTGCACGCGCTGGATGAACGCGCCGTCCAGCAGTTGCGGCTTGAAGAACGCCACCGCTGCGGGCCGGTACACCACCGGGTAGCCGGTGCGCACCATCGCGATGAAGCGATCCGGCGTGCCGAACACATCGCGCACCTTCCGTGCCGCGAAAGAAAACGCGCGTTTCGCGTCGTCGGCCGCAAAGGCGTCGAGTTGCGCCTGGATCACCGCCTGCATCTGCTTGGCCTGCGCCGCGCTCACCTCGGCTGCGCGGGCCTGGGTGGCGAATGCGGCGCCGGTGAACACGAGCAGGAACAACAGTTTCGACAGCAGGTGGCGCATGGCGGCTCCGGTGCGATGGAGGGACGCCTCATCATGCCGGATTCGGCCGCCGCGCGCAGGCTGCACGCGTTGCACACACAGCGCGCCGGCCGAGCATTCAAGCCGCGCGCCGCAGCAGCGCCGCCGACGCGTCGTCGGCCGGATAGAACAGTTCGATACACAACTCTTCCAGCGTGATGTCGCGCGGCGTGCCGAAGGTCGTCAAGGTGGTGAACAGCGACACGCGGCCGACCGGCAGGTCGAGCACGCAGTTCACCAGCAACATCGGCGGCTGTGCGGCCGCAGGCACCGCGCCGCGCGTGATGATGGCCTGCAGGTTCGGGTAGGCCAGCACCTCGCGCTCCAGCGCGGCCAGGGCCGGGTCGCCGGTGGTCGCCACAGCACGCTGCAAGCTGGCCAGCAAGCACACCGCCCATTCGTCGAATTTGGCGGTGTGCGCGGCCAGCGCATCGGGGTGCAGGCTGGCCCTGAAGACGTTCAGCGTCGGGCTGCGCAGTGCCTCCGGCACCAGTGCGGCCAGCGCGCTGGCGGCGCGGTTGGCCAGCACCACATTCCACTGCCGGTCCAGCACCAGGCCGGGGTACGGGTCGTGCGCATCGAGCAAGCGCTGCAGCGCCGCCTTCACGCTGGCCATGCCTTCGGCGTCGAGCCCGCACTCGGTGTAGCGCGGCGCATGGCCGGCCGCGAGCAGCCAGCGGTTGCGCTCGCGCAGTGGCACGTCCAGGTGATCGGCCAGCGCGATCAGCACCGCCGGGCTTGGCCGCGAGCGCCCGGTTTCCACAAAGCTCAGGTGCCGCGGCGAGACGCCCACTTCCAGAGCCAGGTCCATCTGGCTGAGGCGCCGTCGTGCGCGCCAGTCGCGCAGCATCGGCCCCAGCGGTTCGGGCGCGCGGCCGGCAGCGGCATTGCGGTCGGGCGGGAATGGCTGAGGCATCGGGCGTCCTTCGTGCGATCAAGCGGGCGTCGCTGGCGAGGCGGCAAGCGCCGATTGTTGGCGCGCGTGGGGAGTGAGTCCACTACCTGCCACGTCATCGCTTTTCAACGCCTGCGCGCACAGACTGGCCGCACGCCCTTCAACCCACCCAGGAGATCGCCATGAAGACCCTCCAACCGTCCCGCCTGCTGAAAGCCGCCCTTCTGCTGGACGCCGGCATCTCCGGCGCCACCGGCGCGCTGCAGATGGGGCCGACCGCAGAGGTGTCCGGCCTGCTGCAACTGCCACCCGCGCTGCTGATGGAATCGGGCATGGTGATGGTGGCCTATGCCGCCCTGCTGATGCTGCTGGTGCGCGCGAGCAAGCTGGCGTCGGCACTGGTCGGCTCGGTGGTGGCCGGCAACGTGGCTTGGACGCTGGTGTGCGCCGGCATGGCGGTGACGGGCACGCCGACGACGAATGCGCTCGGCACGGGTTTCCTGCTGCTGCAGGCCGCGATGACGCTGACCTTCGCCGGCCTTCAGTTCAGGGGCCTGCAGCTGTCGCCCGCAACGCCCTCGGCGCAGACGGTGGGCGCGCATTGAGCCGGCACGCATCGCCAGCCGACAACCCAACTTCAACACAGGATCTTCGACCATGACCGCCACCGATGTACTGCCCATTGCCGTTGCCATCCTGATCGGCATTCCCGCCTGCGGTTCGTGCATCGGCGTCGGGCTCGCGACGATGAAGTTCCTGGAAAGCGCCGCGCGGCAACCCGAACTGATCCCCGAACTGCAGACCAAGTTTTTCCTCGGCGTGGGCGTGATCGACAGCGCCTTCATCATCGCCACCGGTCTGGGCTTGTGGTTCGCGACGGCGAATCCGTTCAAGGGCTGAGCCCCCGGGTCGTGCATCGACGTGCACCGACCTGATCACTGCAACACCAGGGCTATCACCTCGCCGTTGCTGACGCGCTTGACGTAGACGGTGTCATCTTTGAGCCGAACCTCGCTGCAACTGCTCGGGCTGCGCTGCCAGTCGGCGCACACTTGGCTGCCCTCGACCCGCCACTTCCCGCTGTCGCTGAAACCGCTGCTGGTGTTGAGGAAGGCGTATCCGCTTGCCTTGTACTCAAGCCGCCAAGTCTGTCCATTCGCCGGCTTGACCTTGAAGACCTTACCGGAGATGCGTTCGGTCAGACTGGCGGGTGCCAAGGCAACGGCATCGACCGGAAACTCGGTGGGAATGGAATTCTGCGCAGCGACAGACAGCGGTGCGACCAGCAACGAGAGCAACAAACGCATGGGAACCTCCGGGCATCAAGACGGAACGGTAGCCGACGTGCAGGCCCCGAGAATCATCACTTCAGATGAGCGATGGGATCGGCTTGCCTAGTCGTCGATGCCAAGGAGGGATGACGCTGGCGCGACGATTCATCGCACGACTGTTTTGAAGCGACTGCAAACGCGCTCCATCGGCACCGGTCCTTGGCAACCAGTAACCTGGCTGCTGACGGTCGGGCGAGATCGCAAAGACAACGATCTGAAACTCTTCCTCGCGATACACCACGGTAAACGGGAACCCACGAACCTTGGTCTTTCGCGTACCGGCAGGGCCGGGCGCACCGCCGCCTGGAAACCGCAGGATCAAAGCAAAGGAAGCGCTGACAGCCTCACGAAACCGCTTGCCCGCGCCCTCACGTTTCTTCTCGTAATAACTCGTCTCATGAAGCAGTTCAGCGCGGGCTTCTTCACTGAGGCGAAGCGGTTTCAAGGAGCGATTCTTGCTGCTTCAACCATGACATCTTCGGCGGAGTGAAGCTTGCCTTCACCGCGCTCGTGAGCGGTAACGCGACGCGCAATTTCAGTGTCCCAGGCGTCTTCGGCACCAGGCGTCGACTTCTCGTGCAGAGACTCAAGCAGCAGATCGAGAAGACGCACTCGCTCCTCTGGTGGAAGTGATCGCCCCTGAGCCGCAAGTTGGGAAACGAGATCGGTCATGGTCAGACTCCTGAGAATGGATTCAGTCTACTGCGGGATCGGCGCGTTGAGCCGCCGGCGAAAGCCGCGGTCAGTTCAGCCGCAGGCCGCCTTCATGCGCGGCACTCGAAGAACGCCAAACACGCGGGGCAGTGTCGGCTCATGGCGGTGGCACGAAGCCCTGCTCGAATGCATCGACACCCGCAGGAATCGTGACCCAGGGCAGCTTCGACTGGACCCAGATGTGGCGGCTGACCGTGAACCAGGTGGGATCGTCGAAGGTGCCGCCGCCAATGGTTCGCACCCCAGGTCGAATTTCTGCGGTGTGATAGATCGTGGTGCCGCACTGCGGGCAGAAGTTCATCTTCAACCAGCGCCCGCTGGCGTCGGATCGATGCTCGCATTCCACCAGCTCGCCTTGCGTCACCTCGACCGCGTCTTGCGCAAACGTGACCAGCACCGCAAAGCCGCCGGCCAGGCGCCGCTGACAAAAAGTGCAGTGGCACACCGAGCCCAGCACCGGCGCTCCATGCGCCCGGTATCGCACGGCACTGCAGGCACAGCCACCCGCATGAACGTCATTCATTTCACACCTCCCGGTCGTGTTGATGCGGATCAGCGGCCGCAGGAATCGGCGGCGGATTCAGCCGCTCCATTGCGCTGCATTCAGGTCCAGCACGCCCTGCAGAACGGGCCAGACTTCACCGCTCACCAGCAGCCGGTTCACGCCGTCGCGCCTGATGTTGATGCGGCTGGCGCGGCCCGCAACGCGCGCCGTGTGGCCTGACTTCAGACAGAAAGATGGGCTCGAACTGATTCATCTCCTGCGTCAGCCGCTGCATCAGCGCCGCAGACCACCCGTCCGTTCCCAGAAAAACGGCCGGGCCGTTGCCGGTCAACGCGCGCGTGGCGAAGGCGTCGACGTGGAAGACGGTGGGGGGGTTTCAGCACGCTGTGGGTTCAACAAACAAAGCGCTTCGCATGACAAGAACCGGTTGGGCTGTGGTGCTCGTGCAAGTGCCCTGGGTCGAAAGCACTATGCCGCTTCGAGCAGAAACTCAACCTTGATCGCGTCAAATGGAAAGACGATGCCGCCGCCTTCCGCGCGATCCAGCACGCCTGCATTCAGCAGGGCTGTGATGTCGGAATGAACGGCCTTGACATCGCGTTCAACACGGCGAGCCGCTTCGCGGATGGAGACGGGTCCCGCGCCGCAAAGAACCTTCAGCAGTTCCCAACGCTTCGCCGTGAGAACTTGCCAAAGCAGCTCTGGCGTGGCGAAGCTGATTCGCGCCGACCGCTCCGGTTTCCCCGTCTTCCAGGACTGCACGAAGTTGGCCATCGATTCCCCGGGCGAGCGCACCTCAAGCACCACTGTTTTCATAGGGTTGACTTCAGCGTGCCTTGCGTGATGATTTGGGAAAAGGGGGCGAACCGCCTCCAGCCACAAACCGAGGACAAAAAAAGTGACAACGATGAAATACAGCGAAGGGGAGTTCGCCGTGACTGTGACAAACCTACAGATGGGGAAGTGGCCTGGTGCTTGCACTTTCGACTTCTTGATTTTGAAGATTCGAGCACTTGACGCGCAGCAATCCCGAGAAACTACTTTCCGCTTAGCTGACGTGCTATCTGAAATCCGGCAATCAACTACCTCGTGGGCGCTGGCGCAGGGTAAACAACAGGAGGAGTCTGGCTCTGCGCGCCCGGTGAACCTGTAGGGGTCGACGTCGTAAGTGGCTGCATTGTCGGTACGGGCAAGCCCTTTGTGTTTGGTGTCTGTGCCACCGAGTGCATTGTCGGTACCAGCGCGCCGAGAGGTGCTGTTTGCTGAGCGTTTGCCTGCTTCATTTGACTTCCTTTTTCGAGGTTGACTGAGATAAACGTGGTGGTCAGGATCAATGCGATCAGGAACGAGGCACCCGATCCGTAGTTAAGGATCTGCGTGATTCGATTCCAGTGATTCGGTTGGGAAATCGCCGACTCTTTGCGCTCGATGTAGAACGCATAGGCGTGAACCGCACCGGGTTTCGAGGAGGCCTGTTGGCTTGAGTCAAACCGGCTTGGTCTGACTTCTTTTGGCTGTTCAAACTTTCATTATTCCAGCCCCCGCAGGGGCCGCCGGAGGCTCCCCGGTTGGGCCATGTATTCATG
>JANNBZ010000011.1:0-5087 GCA_031386065.1 Burkholderiales bacterium | reverse complement strand
ATCCCGCTGCAGATCGGCGCGCCCGACATGGCCTTCGCGCGCATGAACAACTTCAGCTTCTGGCTGCTGATCCCGGCCGGCGGCATGCTGGTCGGTTCGTTCTTCATGCCCGGTGGTGCACCGGCGGCCGGCTGGACGCTCTACGCGCCGCTCACCTTGCAGATGGGCCCGTCGATGGACGCCGGCATCTTCGCGATGCACATCCTCGGCGCGAGCTCGATCATGGGTTCGATCAACATCGTCGTCACCATCCTCAACATGCGCGCTCCGGGCATGACGCTGATGAAGATGCCGCTGTTCTGCTGGACCTGGCTGATCACCGCCTACTTGCTGATCGCCGTGATGCCGGTGCTCGCCGGCGCGATCACGATGACGCTGACCGACCGCCACTTCGGCACTCACTTCTTCAACCCGGCCGGCGGCGGCGACCCGGTGATGTACCAGCACATCTTCTGGTTCTTCGGCCACCCCGAGGTCTACATCATGATCTTGCCGGCCTTCGGCATCGTCAGCGCCATCATCCCGGCCTTCGCCCGCAAGCGCCTGTTCGGCTACACCTCGATGGTCTACGCCACGGCGTCGATCGCAATCCTGTCGTTCATCGTGTGGGCACACCACATGTTCACCACCGGCATGCCGGTCACGGGCCAGCTGTTCTTCATGTACGCGACGATGCTGATCGCCGTGCCCACCGGTGTGAAGGTCTTCAACTGGATCGCCACCATGTGGCGCGGTTCGATGACCTTCGAGACGCCGATGCTGTTCGCGGTCGGCTTCATCTTCGTGTTCACGATGGGTGGTTTCACCGGGCTGATCCTGGCCATGGCGCCGGTCGACATCCAGCTGCAGGACACCTACTACGTGGTGGCGCACTTCCACTACGTGCTGGTGGCCGGTTCGCTGTACGCGATGTTCGCCGGCGTCTACTACTGGATCCCGAAGTGGACCGGGGTCATGTACAACGAGGTGCGCGGCAAGTGGCACTTCTGGCTGTCGCTGGTCTTCTTCAACCTGACCTTCTTCCCGATGCACTTCCTGGGTCTGGCCGGCATGCCGCGTCGCTATGCCGACTACCCGATGCAGTTCACCGACTTCAACATGGTCGCGTCGGTGGGCGCATTCGGCTTTGGTCTGGCGCAGGTGTTCTTCTTCTTCTTCATCGTGCTGCCATGCATGCGAGGCAAGGGACAGCCAGCGTCGCAGCGGCCGTGGGAAGCTGCCGAAGGGCTGGAGTGGGAAGTGCCGTCACCGGCTCCGTTTCACACGTTTGAGACGCCGCCCAAGCTGAACGCGAACGCCACCAAGATCATTGCCTGATCGCAAGCCGCACCCCGTGATGACACCTGAGCAGAAAAAGAAGAACCTGCGCCTGGCACTGATCCTCGGATCGGTGGCGGTCGTGTTCCTCGTCGGCTTCGTTGCCAAGGCGGCCTTGATCGGCCTGTGACGCATGCCTGAACAACATGGCCGGTCGGCGAGCGCGGTGGCGCTGCGTGGCGACAACGCCCGCATGGTCGGCAAGTTGCTGGTCGTTGCCGCGCTGATGTTTGCCTTCGGCTACGCCTTGGTGCCGGTGTACCGCGCAATCTGTTCGGCGCTGGGCATCAACGTGCTGTCGGTGTCCGAACGGCTCTCTGCCGGCGCCTCCGGAAAGGCGGACTCACGCGCGGGCGGCAACACCCAGGTCGATCGCTCGCGCACCATCACGGTCGAGTTCGATGCCAATGCGCGCGGTGTCTGGGACTTCAAGCCCGCGCAGCGCAGCGTGCAGGTTCATCCCGGCGAAATGGTCAGCGTGATGTACGAGTTCAAGAACATCCAGAACCGCACCATGGCCGCGCAAGCCATCCCCAGCTATGCGCCGATGCAGGCCATGGCGCACTTCAACAAGGTCGAGTGCTTCTGTTTCAACGAGTACACGATGAAGGCGGGCGAGGTGAAGCAGTGGCCGGTGGTGTTCTACATCGATCCAAAGCTGCCCAAGGACGTGACCACCATCACCTTGTCGTACACCTTCTTCGAGGTGGGCGGCAAGGTGCCGGCCGCACCCAGCGCAACGCTGATCTCTGAGGCCGGCGGCGCGTGAACGAGCCACTGTCCAACCTCAGGGCGGCGGTGCGGCGCAAGGCGTCGTTCCTTCAGACCCTGCGCGCGGTCGCCTGGTCGTTCTTCGGCGTGCGCCGGTCGGCCGATCTCGAGAAAGATGTCAGCCAGCTGAACCCGGTGCATCTGGTGATCGCAGGCGTGATCGGCGCCGTGATCTTCATCGCGGTGCTGCTGCTGCTGGTGAACTGGGTTCTCGCCAGCGGCTTGGCAAAATAACGGATGTGACACACCGGGCCGGTGAGCCAGGTGTGGCGATTGAAATTCAAGAACAATTGGCGATTCAGGAGAAACCATGTCGGCAGCGACCACCCACGGGCAGACGCCCTATTACTTTGTCCCCGCACCGTCGCGCTTCCCGGCGATGGCGGCCTTCGGGCTGTTCTTCGTCATCGTTGGTGGCGGGCAGTGGGTCAATGGCCATGGCTGGGGAGCCTATGCCGTGATGTTCGGCCTGCTGCTGTGGGCCTACACGCTGCAGTTGTGGTTCCGCCAGGCCATCAGCGAGAGCGAAAGCGGCATGTACAGCGACCGCATCGACGTTTCGTTCCGTTGGAGCATGAGCTGGTTCATCTTCTCGGAAGTGATGTTCTTCGGCGCTTTCTTTGGTGCCCTGTACTGGACTCGGCTGCACGCCGTGCCGAACCTGGGCAGCCTCGACAACGCCGTGCTGTGGCCTGATTTCAAAGCCATCTGGCCGAGTGCGCAAGCCGGCATCACCGCCTCGCCGGCCGGTGTGGTCGAACCCTTCACTACCATGGGGCCGTGGCCGCTGCCGACCATCAACACCGCGCTGCTGTTGTCGTCGGGCGTCACGCTGACCATCGCACACCATGCCTTGCTGGCCGGCCACCGTGCCAAGACCATCGCCTTCATGTGGGTCACGGTCGTCCTCGGTGCGACCTTCCTGGGTGTGCAGGCCTACGAGTACAGCCACGCGTACAGCGAACTGAATCTCAAGCTCAGCTCCGGCGTCTACGGCTCGACCTTCTTCATGCTCACCGGCTTCCACGGCTTTCACGTGTTGGTGGGTATGCTGATGCTGCTGTTCATCACCATCCGCCTGATGAAGGGCCACTTCACCCCGCAGCGCCACTTCGGCTTCGAGGGAGCGGCCTGGTACTGGCACTTCGTCGACGTCGTCTGGCTGGGGCTGTACATCGTCGTGTACTGGCTCTGAGCCGACGGCGCGAAGGACCTGCGAAGCTGTCCAGCAAAGTCGGCTCGCGAAGGCCCGTGCAGCAGCGTCGATCAACCACCTGCGTGCAAGCCTGAATCGGGCTGCAGCAAGGAAAAACGCCGCGTAACGCGGCGTTTTTTGTGGACCTCAACCTCCCAACGGCAGCCCCGTCGGGCGGATCCAGCCCAGCTTGTACGCGGCGAGGATGCAGACGAACAGCGCGACCGAGATGCCGACGCGCAGCGCGAGGGCACGCATCATCGCGTTGGTTTTCTGCTTGCCGTCGCGGCCGTCGCGAATCATCGATATGCCCGCGACAATCAGTGCGCCAATGATGGCGATCAGCGCCAGGATGATGATGGTTTTCATGAGTCTCGATTATCAACCGCCCGCGATGGCATTGCGGCTTGGAAGCCCGAGTGAGCGGCACCGATGACCTCGCTCGTGCCAAGTCGCAAGGCCGCTTTGACGATCACCTTCGCGACGATCGCCGGCGTGGCCCTGACATCGGCGCTGGGGGTCTGGCAGCTGAATCGTGCGGCCCAGAAAGTGGCGCTGCAGCAGATGCTCGACGCGCGCGGCTCGCTGCCCGAATTGCCAGGCACGTCGCTCGCGTCGACCGCCGCAGACGCTGCAGCACAGCACTTCAGGCGCGTGCGCCTGCGCGGCCAGTGGCTGCCGTCGGCAACGCTGTTCCTGGACAACCGCCAGATGAATGGCAAGCCGGGCTTCGTCGTCGTCACGCCGTTCAGGCTGGACGGGAGCACCGAGGCCGTTCTGGTGCAGCGCGGCTGGGCTCCGCGCGACTTCACCGACCGCAGCCACGTGCCGGACGTGGCCACTCCGGCGGGCAGCGTCGAACTCGTCGGGCACATTGCCCCGCCACCGGCACGGCTGTACGAGTTCGCCGGCTCGGCCCCGGGGCCGATACGGCAAAATCTCGATCTCGATTCCTACTCACGCGAAGCTGGCGTGCCGCTCAAGCCGCTGTCCGTGATGCAGGACGATGCGGCGGCGGACAGCCTGCTTCGCGAATGGCCGCGCCCCGCGGTCGATGTTCACAAGCACTACGGCTACGCCTTTCAATGGTTCGCCTTGAGTGCGCTGATGGCAGGTTTGTATGTCTGGTTCCAACTCATCCGCCCCTGGCTCCGACGCCGCACCTGATCCGCTGAGTTTCACCGTGCACTCGCTGCCGAACCCGGCCGCCGTGGGCACGTTGCGCCGGACCCAGAACGGTCGGCTCAAGATGCTGGCGGTGCTGGCGGTCTGCGCCGCGCCGGTGATCGCGTCGTACCTCACCTATTTCGTGATCCGTCCGGAAGGGCGCAGCAACTACAGCGAGTTGATCGTTCCGACGCGCGAGATGCCCAGCACCTTGCCTCTGAAAGACTTGGCCGGGCAGCCCGTCACCGCGAGCAGTCTGCGCGGCCAGTGGCTGTTGGTGATGGTGTCCGGCGCGGCGTGCAACGCGACGTGCGAGAAGCTCCTGTACTTGCAGCGACAGCTGCGCGAAACGCTGGGTCGCGAGAAAGAACGCGTCGACAAGCTGTGGCTGATCACCGACGAAGCCACGCCGCGCCCCGAGGTTCTGCAGGCCATCTCGACCGGCACCTCGGCCACCGTGCTGCGGGTGCCGCCGGCGGCCTTGAGCGCCTGGCTCGCGCCCAGCGCCGGACAGGCGCTCGATGCGCAGCTCTACCTCGTCGACCCGATGGGCCAGTGGATGATGCGCACGCCGGTCGATCCTGATCCCGCCAAGCTGAAGCGCGACCTCGAGCGGCTGCTGCGCGCGTCGTCGTCG
>JANNBZ010000387.1:0-5727 GCA_031386065.1 Burkholderiales bacterium | reverse complement strand
ACCGCAACCTACTTGCGCAGCGGCGGCCAACTCGGCGAACTCAGCCGCGAGCTGGTGCGCAGCCCCGAGGCCTGGACGCCGCAGCAAGCCAAGCTGAAGACGCCTGAAGAGTTCGTCGTCTCGGCGCTGCGCGTGCTCGGCCCCGATGCACGGCTGGGCGAACGGTTGGGCGCCGGTGGCGCGAACGGCCTGGCCGGCAGCATGAACGCGCTGGGCCAGCGCACACACAGCGCGCCGTCACCGGCCGGCTGGCCCGACCGCGCCGAAGACTGGCTGGGGCCCGAGGCAGTGTGGAAACGCATGGAGTGGTCGGCGCGCATGGCCGACCGCGCGGTGGGCAAAGACGGCCGCAACGTCGACGCGCGCCGGCTCGCTGCCGCCAGCCTGGGTCCGCTGCTGGGCGACGCCTCGCGGCAGCAGATCGAACGTGCCGCCGACGGCCCGCAAGCCCTGGCGCTGCTGTTGATGTGCCCCGAATTCCAGCGCCGCTGAACCCGAGACCGCCATGAACAACCGCTTCAATCCACAGCGCCGGCTGATCGTGCGTGCCGCCCTCACGGCGGGCGCCGCCCTGCCCTTCGCAAGCCTCGCGTTTGCCGGCCCCAGCTCAGCGGCCACAGGCGCTGCCGACAAGCGCTTCGTGATGGTGATCCTGCGCGGCGGCCTGGATGGCCTGTCGGCCGCGCCGGCCCTCGGCGACCCGGCCTTCGCGGCAGCCCGCGGGCCGCTGGCCGAGTTCGCGTTGCCGACCTTGCCGCTGGACGCCGGCTTTGCGCTGCACCCGAACCTGGCGCAACTGCACGCGCTGTATGGCCGCGGCGAACTGGCCGTGGTGCAGGCAGTGGGCCTGCCGTACCACGAGCGTTCGCATTTCGATGCGCAGCAACTGCTCGAGTCCGGCGGCAGCCGGCCCTACGAGCTGAGCACCGGCTGGCTGGGCCGTGCGCTGGGCCACAAGCACAGCAAGGGCCTGGCGCTGAACACCACCGTGCCGCTGGTGCTGCGCGGACCCGGCACGGTCGACACCTGGTCGCCGTCGACCCTGCCCGACCCGTCGGCCGACCTGGTGACGCGGCTGGAGCGCATGTACGCGAGCGACGCTGCGCTGGGCACCGCGCTGGCACGCGCACGCAGCTTGCACTTCGACCCGGCCCTGATGGCGAACATGAACAGCGCCGGCACGGGCACCAGCACCGACGGCAAGCTGCCGCGCGGCGGCAGCTTCGCGGTGCTGGCCCAGCGCGCTGCCGAATTTCTGGCGCAGCCCAACGGCCCGCAGGCCGCCGTGCTGGAGCTGGGCGGCTGGGACACGCACGCGAACCAGGCAAATCCGAACGGACCGCTGGCCAACAACCTGCGCCAGCTCGACGCGGGCCTGGCCGCGCTGCGCGAAGGCCTGCTGCCCGGCGGCGCGTGGCAGCGCACGGTGGTGGTGGTGGTGAGCGAGTTCGGTCGCGAAGTGGCCGTCAACGGCACCCAGGGCACCGACCACGGCACCGGCGGCGTGGCCTTCGTGCTGGGGGGCGCGGTGCAGGGCGGAAAGCTGATTGCCGACTGGCCCGGCCTGGCCAAGAAAGACCGCTTCGAGGGCCGCGACGTGCGCATCACGACCGACATCCGCGCGGTGCTGAAGGGCCTGCTGTCCGACCACCTGCAAGTGGCCGACCGCAGCTTGAACGGCGATGTGTTCCCCGACAGCGAAGGCGTCAAGGGCCTGTCGCTGCTGCGCGCCTGAGACATTCCGTGTCAACCCACTCTCGACGGGCCGCCGCGCCGGGCCGCCCCAAGCAAGGCACGACCCGCCCGGCGGGTCGATTGCCGTACCCGGCAATCGGGGTGCACCGATGACGCTGCGCACCGCGCGGCTGCGGCTGCGCCCGGTCGACGCAGGCGATGCGGCCTTCATCTTCGAACTGCTGAACGAACCCGGCTGGCTTCGCTTCATCGGCGACCGCGGCATCCGAACGCTGGACGATGCGCTGGGTTACGTGCAGCGCCTGCGCGCCGCACGCCAGACACACGGCTTCGCGCTCGACGCCGTGACGCTGAGCGACAGCGACACGCCGATCGGCATTTGCGGACTCATCAAGCGCGACACGCTGGACGACGTGGATATCGGCTTCGCGTTCCTGCGGCGCTTCGCCTCAACCGGCTATGCGAGCGAAGCCGCTGCGGCCGTGCTGGCGCAGGGGCACGGCGAGTTCGGCTTGCGGCGCATCGTGGCCATCACGTCACCCGACAACGCCGCGTCGCAGCGCGTTCTGCAAAAGATCGGCATGCGCTTCGAGAAGCAGCTCATGCTGGGCGACGACGCCGCCGCGAGCTGTTTGTTTGCTTCCGGGATTTGAGCCTGCTCCGACGCTGCGCAGGAGCTCAGGGCGCTGCATCCGAGGGCATCAGCGTTCCGATCTGTGCCGCCATGCGCTCAGCCGCGCCGCGATGCTGCGCCGCGAACGCCAAGGCGCGCTGCGCCGCATCGGCCAAGCCCGGTGAAGCCAGCAAAGCCAGCGCTTCGCGCACGCCGCTGTCCATGTCGGCCACGCGTTGCGCAGCCCCCGCCGCCAGCGCCAGTTCGGCGGCCTCGGCAAAGTTGAAGGTGTGCGGGCCCATCGCCACCGGGCAACCACAGGCGGCGGCTTCGATCAGGTTCTGGCCGCCCAGCGGTGCGAAGCTGCCGCCGAGCAAGGCGACCTGCGCCAGCGCGTAGTACAGCGGCATCTCGTGCATCGAGTCGCCGAGCCAGACGTTGGCGTCGATGGCATCGGCGGGCGGTGTGTCGATCCAGCGACTGCGCCGCGCCAGCCTCAGACCTGTCGCCTCGACGAGGGCGGCAACTTCGTCGAAGCGCTGCGGGTGGCGCGGCACGATCACCAGCAGCGGTCGCGCCTTCATCGTGCGGGTGTGCTGCTGCCACGCGGCGAGCAGCAGGGCTTCTTCGCCTTCGCGCGTGACGGCCGCCAACAACACGCGGCGCCTCAGCGCGGCACGCCAGGCCTGGCCTTGGGCCAGCAACGCGGGGTCGGGCGACATGTCGAACTTGAGGTTGCCGCTGACGACAACCGTGGCCGCACCGGACGAGCGCAATCGCTGCGCGTCGGCCTCGCTCTGCGCCAGCACCAGCGCCAGGCTTTCGACGGCGGGCCGGATGAGCACGGCCAGGCGCTGTCCGCTGCGCAGGCTGCGGGCGCTGAGGCGCGCATTCGCCAGCACCATCGGCACGCCGCGTTGATGTGCCGCGCGAAGCAGGTTGGGCCAGATCTCGGTCTCCATCAACACACCAATGGCCGGTTTGAAGCGGTCGAAAAAACGCTTCACCGCAGCCGCTGTGTCATAAGGCAACCAAGCCTGCCGGTCGCCCTCGCGCAGCAGGTCCACACCCGCCTCGCGGCCGGTGGCGGTGCTGTGCGTCAACAGCAAGCGCATGCCCGGGTGCTGCAGCCGCAAGGCGTCGATGAGTGCCGCCGCCGCACGGGTTTCACCGAGCGACACCGCATGCACCCACACCGAACCGGGGTTGATCGGCGCCGCGCCAAAGCCCAGCCGCTCGGCAAGCGCGTGGCGGTACAGCGGCTCGGCGCGGCCGCGCCACCCCAGGCGCAACAGGTAGACCGGCGTCAGCAGCCACAGCAGCAGCGAATAGGCGGCACGCGCGAGGGACGCGGATGAACTCACGGCGCTGCCACGGCCTGCACCTGCTGCCAGGCGTTCCACACCGCAGCCACCTCGGGTGTCGGCTGGCCCTGCACCGACACCTGGTGCCGGTGGCCGTGCGCTGGTTGCGGGCCGGTGCGCCAGGCGGTGCGAAAGTTGTAGATCTGCACATGCGGCAGGTCCAGCGCCACGGCGATATGGCTGAGTCCGCTGTCGACGCCGATCACGCCGTGCATCGCAGCCAGGCGGTCGGTCAACGCCGCCAGGTCCATCGCAGGCCACACCTCGCAGCCGGCGCCCAGGGCTGCGGTGATCCGCTCGGCGCGCAGTCGTTCGGCGGCGCCGGCTTGCGGCAGCGCCAGCCGCCAGCCCTGTGCCAGCAACTGCCGGCCGAGGGCGACCCAGTTCGCCTCGGGCCACAGCTTGTCGTCGCGCGAGGTGCCGTGAATGAACACCAACGTGCGCGGCGCCGCGGGCTGCGCGCCGGCACGCAGGCCGAACTGCGGCGGGCCTTGCAGCATGTAGCCGAGTGCCTTCGCCGCGAGCAGGCGCGAGCGGTCAAGCGCGTGGGTGTGCGGCGCGATGCGAATGGCGTGGTCGACCAGCCAGCGCGCCGGCGCCTCGAAGCTGGCGCCCTCGGTTCGGTTCGCCAGGCCGTGGCTCACGCCGTTAGCCAGTCGGGCAATCACCGCCGACTTGGTCAGGCCTTGCAGGTCGATGACGGCGTCGTAGCGCTCGGCCGTCAGCGCGTCACGAAACGCGCGCCACTCGCGGCGCACGGCGGCCGTCCACCACGCCGTGCGCCAGCGGCGCAGCGCACATTCGATGGCGCTGTGCACGCCGTCGACGCGGCGCACCAACGGCGCGAAGCCGGGCTCGACCACCCAGTCGATCAACGCGCCCGGATGCGCGCTGCGAATGTCGTGCACCACCGGCATCGCATGCACCACATCGCCGAGCGACGACAGCTTGACGAGCAAGACGCGCAACGGCGGCGGCTCGGGGTGCGAATGAGCCGAGAGAGCCGACAGAGCCGACAGACTCAATGCGCCGAGGCGGCAATTCGGGCGTCGGGTTTGACCACCCGCAGCGCGGCCATGAAGTCGCGCTCGATGCGCTGCAGCGCGGCTTGCGTGTGGCCTTCGAAGCGCATCACCAGCACCGGCGTGGTGTTCGATGAACGCATCAGGCCGAAGCCGTCTTTGTATTCAGCGCGCAGGCCGTCGATGGTGATGATCTCCAGCGCACCGGGAAACTTCGCCGTCTTCAGCAACTGCTCGACCAGCCGCAGCGCCTCGCCTTCGTCGCAGGGCACGTTCAGCTCGGGCGTGCTGAAGCTGGTGGGCAACGCGTTCAGCACCTTGCTCGCATCCTTGCTGCGGCTGAGGATTTCAAGCAGGCGCGCCGCCGTGTAGGTGGCGTCGTCGAAGCCGTACCAACGTTCACCGAAGAAGATGTGGCCACTCATCTCGCCGGCAATCGGCGCCTTCAGTTGCTTCATCTTTGCCTTGATCAGCGAGTGGCCGGTCTTCCACATCAGCGGCTTGCCGCCGGCCTTGCGAATGGCGGGTGCCAGCCGCTGCGTGCACTTCACGTCGAAGATCACCGTGCCGCCGGGGTTGCGCTTGAGGATGTCGACCGCGAACAGCATCAACTGCCGGTCGGGGTAGATGATCTGGCCGTCCTTGGTGACCACGCCCAGCCGGTCGCCGTCGCCGTCGAACGCGAGGCCGATTTCGGCGTCGCTGTTCTGCACTGCGTGTATCAGGTCGGCCAGGTTCTCGGGCTTGCTCGGGTCGGGGTGGTGGTTGGGGAAGTCGCCGTCGACCTCGGAATACAGCTCGGTCACCTGACAGCCCAGCGCGCGCAGGATGCCGGGCGCCGAGGCACCCGGGATGCCGTTGCCGGAGTCGACCACGATCTTCATCGGGCGCTTGAGCTGGCAGTCGCCGACGATGCGGGCGCGGTACTCGGGCACGATGTCCATGCCGGCCGAGCGGCCGGTCGCCTGCGCGTAGTCCTCGGCTTCGATGCGCCGGCGCAGGGCCTGGATCGCGTCGCCGTAAATGGCAGCGC
>JANNBZ010000383.1:0-4529 GCA_031386065.1 Burkholderiales bacterium | reverse complement strand
CATGAATACATGGCCCAACCGGGGAGCCTCCGGCGGCCCCTGCGGGGGCTGGAATAATGAAAGTTTGAACAGCCAAAAGAAGTCAGACCAAGCCGGTTTGACTCAAGCCAACAGGCCTCCTCGAAACCCGGTGCGGTTCAGTCCCATCCGGACCAGGCGCAATTGAGCGCGAGGAATTTTCAGGCAACATTTGCGCGGCTAGCGTCCTTCACGTTGCTTCCAAGCTTGAGACGCTTCATCTTCTCCAGACAGACAACCGCCTTACCGAGAGAAGCGCACTTGTCCACCGCAACGGTGGATAAGGCTGTGGAGACGAGCCGGCGATTGAGCCAGTCCCCTTTGCCGGCGCGCGCTTCGAGCGACTGCGCGTTGAAGCAGCAGCTCCGCCGAGAGCTCAGCTTATTTTCTAGTTGTGGCCGTAACCGCAGACAACTCGGATGCCTTCGGCCGACCCGTTTTCAGGCTCGGCACGTCATTCATGGCTGCCAGGAACGCCTTGTCCGCCATCTTGTGCAGCGCATTGATGCCGGCGCGCAAGAGTTCACCCTTCTTGACAGGGCGCATCAGCTTGGCCGCGCGAGCTTTCAACCCCTCGAGCACAGCGTATTCGGTTTTCGGAATGGTGAAGCTGTCGCGCACCAACTTGTGCTTGGCCTTCGCGACAGCAGTCGTCGTTACCGCGACAAGTTCTGCAATCGGTGCCGACGCCTTCTTGGCGACCAGGGAAGTTCGCCGGGCCGTTGGCGCGGGGGCAGTGTTCCCGGGCTTCGTCGCGCGCGTGACGGTTTTGGCGTTGCTCATGGTTGTTCGCCCTCTGGAAAGTAATACGGTGTAAACAGTTTATACCAATACTTGTGCAACCTGCTCAGGCGACGACTGCAGCTTCTGACCTGTGACCGACGCCGCGCCAGCCCGGAGCCCGCTGGTCGCCGTTGGCGATTGCCGACGGGGCGCCTGCGCTTTCTGCCCGTTCGACTATGCGAGCCGTTCCACCGCCCAGTCGATGAACACCCTCACGCGCTCCGAGAGGTGGCGTCGGCTCGGGTACAGGATCGTATGAACCAGCGGGTCGGCGGTCCAGTTGGTCAGCACGCATTCGAGCTGCCCGTTCTTGATGAACGCATCGGTGTGGTTGCCCAGCACGGCCTGGAGCACGCCGAGCCCGGCCACGCCCGCCGCCAGGAAGGTGTTGGCGTCGTTGAACGCGACGTGGAAGGGCCCATCGATTTCGATGCGCTCGCCGTCGCGCGAGAAGTCGTAGGCAAAGGTGCGCCCCGTCCTCGACGAGAAGTAGCCGATCAGCGCGTGCGAGCGCAGATCGTCCGGGTGTTTCGGTGTGCCACGGCGGCGCAGGTAGTCGGGGCTCGCGAGGGTCGCCACAGGCAGCGTCTGCAACGGGCGCCCGACGAGCGAATCGTCGTGCACGTTGCCGCCACGGATCACACAGTCCACACCTTCGCCGAGCAGATCGACCGGGCGGTCGCTGCTGCCGATCTCAAGCTGGATGCCCGGGTAGCGCGCGCAGAACTCCGGCAGCGCAGGCACCAGCGTGTGCACGCCGAAGGCCGCCGGCACGTCGATGCGCAAGCGGCCGCTGGGGCTGCGGCCGGCGGTGGCCAAGCCGGACTCCAGTTCGCCGACATCGCCGAGCACCTTCTGGATGCGCTCGTAGTAGGCGCGCCCGTCGTCGGTCAGGCGAACCTGGCGCGTCGTGCGGTGCAGCAGCCGCACGCCCAGGTGCGCCTCCAGGGCGGCGACGTGCTGACTCACGCTGGCCTTGGGCAGCTGCAGCGCTTCCGCTGCCCGGGTGAAGCTGCCGGTGTCGGCCACCCGCACAAAAATCTGCATCGCGGTGAATCGATACATGCGCCCATTGTTCGTCATGCGTGAACAGCCCGATCAGTGAACGCGGGTTTATCGACGGCCGCTCAGTCGGCACAGTCGAGATACACGCCGGCCCTTCGGCCCGCTGCAACCGACTGGAACTCCACATGACGAATCCGACGCCATCTCTTACCCAGGGCTTCACGCTCCCGGGCTCCACGATCAACGTGAAGCGCCTCGGTTACGGCGCGATGCAGCTCGCCGGCCCTCAGGTCTGGGGCCCGCCGCGCGACCGCGACGCGGCCGTGGCCGTGCTGCGCGAACCCGTGGCGCTGGGCGTGAACCACATCGACACCAGTGACTACTACGGCCCGCACATCACCAACCAGATCATCAAACAGGCACTGCATCCATACCCCGAAGGGCTCGTGATCGTGACCAAGATCGGCCACCGGCGGGGTGACGACGGCGCCTGGCTGCCCGCCGGCTCGGCCACGGAGCTGACCAACGCCGTGCACGACAACCTGCGTAACCTGGGTGTCGACGCACTCGACGTGGTCAACCTGCGTCTGTCGGACGAACCGGGTTCGATGGAGAAGGCCATCGAAGCGCCGCTTGCGGTGCTGACCAACCTGAAGCGCCAAGGGCTGGTTCGCCATATTGGCCTGAGCAACATCAAACCGGCGCACCTAACTGCGGCCGAGCGCATCACTCCGATCGTCTGCGTGCAGAACCAGTACAACCTGGTTCACCGCGACGACGACGCCTTCATCGACGACATCGCCAAGCGCGACATCGCGTTTGTGCCTTTCTTTCCGCTCGGGGGCTTCACGCCGCTGCAATCGTCCGTGCTGGAGCAAGCCGCCGCGGAGCTGCATGTCAACCCGATGCAATTGGCGCTGGCCTGGTTGCTGCAACGCTCGCCCAACATGCTGCTGATCCCTGGCACCTCGTGGCTCGGGCACCTGCGGGAGAACCTGGCTGCGGGCGAGGTGAGAATTCCTGCGGAGGTGCTTGCGCGACTGGATGGGATCGGGGCAAAGCAGAAGCGGTGATCAGCCCCACGCGGCAGGCTCAGAGAGTCATTTCACCTTGATCAACGGGTCGTTTTCGACCCATGCAGGAAGGCAATCCATGACCCAACGTGATGTCGTTTTTCCGGCCGGGCGCCAAGCGCTCTACGAAAAGAATCGCTATTCGCCGGCGATCCGGTCGAATGGCTTCCTGTTCGTTTCCGGGCAGGTCGGCAGTCGTCCGGACGGCTCGCCCGAGCCCGACCTGGAGGCGCAGGTCCGGCTCGCGTTCGACAACCTGAACGCGATCCTCGTGGCGGCAGGCTGCAGCTTCGACGACGTGATTGACGTCACCGTCTTCATCGTTGATCCCGAATCGAATCTCGACACGATCTGGAAGGTGGTGCCAGCGTATTGGGGCAATGCGCCGCACCCGACACTGACCGGCGTTGGGGTGACATGGCTCTCTGGCTTCCAGTTCGAGATCAAAGTAATCGCGAAGCTTCCAGAGACCAGCGATAGATCAGTTGAAGGCTGAAAAGCAGAAGCCTCGGACGGCCGATTGGGCAAGATTCGAGCAGGATCGGGCACGGCCGAACTGACTTGCCTCTCTACGATGAATCCATGTTCAAACCGCGTGTACAGCACGCAATCGCATGGAGATTCTCATGAGCAAGATCTGGTTCATCACGGGTGCGGGTCGTGGCATTGGTGCCGAGATTGCCAAGGCCGCACTGGCCGCGGGCGACAAGGTGGTCGCGACAGGCCGTCGTATCGAGCAATTGAACGCGGCCTATGCAAACCACGGCGAGCAGGTGTTGAGCGTCGCCCTGGACATCAGCCGTGAACACGATGCGGTGGCGGCCGTCGAAGTGGCGCTCGCACGCTTCGGTCGCATCGACGTGCTGGTCAACAATGCCGGCTACGGTCAGCTGGGCCTGTTCGAAGAAGTGATCAGCGCCGACGTCGAACGCCAGTTCCAGACCAATGTGTTCGGCTTGATGCACGCGACGCGTGCCGTACTCCCGACGATGCGCAAGCGGCGCAGCGGCCACATCCTGAATCTGGCCTCGTTCGGCGGCTTCATGGGCTTCGAAAACGCGTCGATCTACTGCGCGGCCAAGTTCGCCGTCGAAGGCTTCTCGGAGTCTCTCGCACTGGAAGGGGCGCCGTTCGGCATCAGCGTCACCGTGGTCGAGCCCGGCTTCTTCCGCACCGACTTTCTCGACAAGAGCTCGGTGCGTTACGACAACAAGAAGATCGCCGACTACGAAGAGGCGTCCGCTGCGTCCCGCTCGACCTACGACAGCTACAACCACCAGCAGCCTGGCGACCCGGTCAAGCTGGGCCGTTTGCTGGTCGAGCTCGCGGCGATGACCGAGCCGCCGTTGCACTTCGTGGCCGGCTCCGATGCGGTGAGCTTCGCGATGGGCGCATTCGAGCGTCGCCGCAGTGAGGTCGAAACGCATGCGGCGTTGTCGTCCACGACCGATGCCAACTTCTGACCACTCACCCGTGATTCACATCCAGGGGAGACTGATCGTCACCCCAGTGGCGGCCGACAATTATCTTGAGCGCTCAGCGACAACTATGTTGAGCGGTTGACGCACGCCGCCGGGGTGCGTTTTGCGGTTGGGTTCCTACAGTGATCGCCTTCAACAGGAAGGCGGCCACGGTGCCCGGCAAACGCAT
>JANNBZ010000359.1:0-5201 GCA_031386065.1 Burkholderiales bacterium | reverse complement strand
CATCGACTGCGGCGGCCTGCCGATGGCCATCGGCGTGCAGACCGACATGGCCACGCCGGCTCTCGCCCGCTTCGGCAGCGACGAGCTGAAGCGCCAGTTCCTGGCGCCCGCGATTGCCGGCGACATGGTGGGCTGCATCGGCGTGTCCGAGCCCGGCGCGGGCTCTGACGTGGCCAGCATCAAGAGCGTGGCGCGCAAGGACGGCGACGACTACGTGATCAGCGGCCAGAAGATGTGGATCACCAACAGCCTGCAGGCCGACTGGATGTGCATGCTGGTCAATACGGGTGATGGACCAGCCCACAAGAACAAGAGCCTGGTGATGGTGCCGATGGACAGCAAGGGCATCGAGAAGGCCAGGAAGATCCGCAAGATCGGCATGCATTCCAGCGACACCGGACTGATCTATTTCGACGAGGTGCGCGTGCCGCAGCGCTACCGCATCGGCGCCGAAGGCCAGGGCTTCATGTACCAGATGATGCAGTTCCAGGAAGAGCGGCTGTGGGCCGCGGCGAACGCCATCGAAGGCCTGACGCGCTGCATCGATCTGACGGTTCAATGGGCGCAGGAGCGCAAGCTCTTCGGCGCGCACCTGGTCGATCAGCAGTGGGTTCAGTTCACGCTGGCCGAACTGAAAACCGAGGTCGAATGCCTGCGCGCGCTGACCTACCGCGCCTGCGACCTGTACGTGGCCGGACAAGACGTGACCGAGCTGGCCTCGATGGCCAAGCTGAAGGCCGGCCGCCTGTTGCGCACCGTGCCCGACGGTTGCCTGCAGTTCTGGGGCGGCATGGGTTTCACGCTAGAAAACCGCGTGTCGCGCATGTACCGCGACGGCCGCCTGGCCTCCATCGGCGGCGGCGCCGACGAAGTGATGATGGGCATCATCGCGAAGGCGATGGGCACGCTGAAGAGGCCTGCGCCCAAATGAGCGAGATGAGCAACGCGCTGCTCCGCCATCGCACCGGCACCACCGAGCGCTGGGTGCTGAACAGCCCGGCCACGCGCAACGCGCTCGACGCCGCCAGCGTCGATGCGCTGCTGCACGCCTGTGCCGAGGCATCACGGGACACCGAACTGCGCTTCGTCGTGCTGACCGGCAGCAGCGGCTCGTTTTGCGCCGGCGGTAGCCTGGGCGGCTTCGCCAGCCTGATCGGCCAGCCGCTCGCAGCCGGCGAAGTCGACCCGCTGCTGGCGATGAACCAGCGCTTCGGCGACCTGTTGCACGCGCTGTGTGCGCTGCCGCAGCTGTTGATCGCGGCGGTCGACGGGCCGGCGATGGGCGGCGGCTTCGGCCTGGCCTGCTGCGCCGACGTCTGCGTGGCGACGGCGCGCGCCAGCTTCGCCACGCCCGAGGTCACGCTGGGCATCGTGCCGGCGCAGATTGCTCCGTTCGTCTGGCGGCGCCTGGGCGACCGGCTGGCGCGCCAGTGTCTGCTGCAAGGCTTGACGCTGAGCGCGTCTGAGGCATTGGCGACGGGTCTGGTGGACGAGGTGGTCGACGGTGACGATGCCGCCTTGCAGGCCGCTGTGGACGCCTTGCTGGCCGGCCTGAAGACGCCGGCACCGCAGGCGGTGGCCGCCACCAAGCGCCTGCTGGCCCAGCTCAGCCCGCCGGCCGACCTGCGCGAGGCTGCAGCGCGCGCCTTTGCTGCATCGCTGCGCGGGACCGAGGCACCCGAAGGCCTGGCCGCCTTCGCGCAGAAGCGCCGCGCGCGGTGGGCCGAATGAAGCGGCTGCTGGTGGCCAACCGAGGCGAGATCGCACGCCGCATCTTCCGCACCGCGAAGGCGATGGGCATCGCCACGGTGGCGGTGTATTCCGATGCCGACGCGAACGGCCTGCACGTGACCGAGGCCGACGCTGCGTTCGCACTCGGCGGCAACGCATCGACTGAGACCTACCTGCGCATCGACAAGCTGCTGGCCGCAGCGCAGGCCAGCGGGGCCGACGCGGTGCACCCCGGCTACGGCTTCCTGAGCGAGAACGCCGACTTCGCGCAGGCGGTGGTCGACGCCGGGCTGGTCTGGGTCGGCCCGCCGGCCGCCGCCATTCGCGCGGTGGGCAGCAAGTCGGCCGCCAAGCTGCTGGCCGATTCGCTGGGCGTGCCGCGCCTGCCCGGCTACCAGGGCAGCGACCAAAGCGCCGATCGCTTCGCCGCCGAGGCGCAGCGCATCGGCTTTCCGTTGATGGTGAAAGCGGTGGCCGGCGGTGGCGGGCGCGGCATGCGCTGGGTCGAATCCGCCGACGCGTTGGCAGGCGCGCTGCACAGCGCACGCTCGGAAGCCGAGTCGTCGTTCGGCCACGGTGAGTTGTTGATCGAACGTGCCTTGCGCAGCCCGCGCCACGTGGAAGTGCAAGTGTTTGCCGACGCGCGCGGCCACTGCATCCACCTCGGCGAACGCGACTGCTCGGTGCAGCGGCGACACCAGAAGTTGATCGAGGAAACGCCCAGCCCGGCGGTCGATGCCACGCTGCGCGCAGCACTGGGCGACTGCGCGGTGCGCGTGGCGCAGGCGGCCGGCTACGTGGGTGCGGGCACGGTCGAATTCCTGCTCGAAGGCCGCGACTTTTTCCTGATGGAAATGAACACCCGGCTGCAGGTGGAGCACCCGGTTACCGAGGCGGTGACCGGGCTCGACCTGGTCGAGTGGCAGTTGCGCGTGGCGCGCGGCGAGGCACTGCCGCTGGCGCAGCACCAGGTGCAATTCAGCGGCCACGCGATCGAGGTGCGGCTGTGCGCCGAAGACGAAGCATTCACGCCGCATACAGGACGCATCCAGCGCTTCAGCGCGCCGGACGGTTTGCGCATGGACCACGCGCTGACCGAGGGCACGCAGGTGTCGCCGCACTACGACTCGATGCTGGCCAAGCTGGTTGCGCATGCGCCCACCCGCGGCGAGGCCATCGCGCTGTTGCAAGGCGGCCTGGCACGCACGGTCGTGCTCGGCCTGCCGACGAATCGCGCGATGCTGGCCGAATGCTTGAGTGACGCGGTGTTTCAAGCCGGCGACGCGCGCATCGACTTCCTGAACGACCACGCACCGGCCTTTCGCGAGCGCATGGCCGCGCGCGAGGCTGCATGCCTGCTGGCGGCAGCGGCCGCGACCCACGGCCTGGGCCATGGCAAGAGCAGCGCGTTCGTTCTGCCGTCGCCGTTCGAGCGCCCGCTGCGGCTGCGCCACCGGGGCACGGTGCACGAACTGCGCGTTTGCGAAAGGGCACCGGACGGACTGAACATCACGCACGCCGGGCAGACCACCTCGCTGCGCCGCAGCGCGGTCGCGGGCGGCTGGCGGTTGACGACCGATGGCGTCACGGGCACCGCGCAGCGTGCGCAACTGGCAGCGCTGCGCAACCGCGAATGGCATGTGCAAGTCGACGCGGTGGACCTGTTCATCGCCGACGCGTCGTTCGAGCCGGCAGCCGCGTCGTCGCGCGCGATGGCGCTCGAATTGAAGGCCGCCTTCAGCGGCAAGGTGGTGGCGGTGCACGCGGCGGCCGGCCTGAATGTGAAGGCCGGCGAGACCTTGCTGGTGATCGAGTCGATAAGCTCGAACATTCCGTCACCGCAGCGCGCGACAGCCGCGTCAAGACGGTTGCGGTCGAGCCGGGGCAGCAGGTGTCGCCCGGCCAACTCTTGCTGAGCTTCGAGGCCGCATGAACGCCGAACTGCTGGAACATCGCAGCGCGCTGATCGACACCGTGCGGCGCTTCGCGCTGGCCGAGATCGCGCCCTTCGTCACCGAGTGGGACGACGCCGGCATGTTCCCGCGTCGCCTGTACACACAGGCCGCCGAACTCGGCCTGCTGAGCCTGGGCTACCCGGAGCATCTGGGTGGCACGCCCGCACCGTGGTTGCTGCGCATGGCCAGCGCGCAAGCGATCTCGCGCTTCGGCGCCAGCGGCGGTGTGCTGGCCAGCCTGTTCTCGCACAACATCGGCTTGCCGCCGCTGCTGGCCCACGGCTCGGCCGAGTTGCAGCAGCGCGTGATTCCGCCGGTGCTGCGCGGCGAAAAGATCGCCGCGCTGGCCATCACCGAATCGAGCGGCGGCTCGGACGTGGCGCGGCTGAAAACCAGGGCCGTGCGCGACGGCACCGACTACATCGTCGACGGTGAAAAGCTGTTCATCACCTCGGGCGTTCGCGCCGACCATTTGACGGTGGCGGTGCGCACCGGCGAGGCGGGCGCGCGCGGCGTGTCGCTGCTGTTGGTCGACGGCCACGCGCCCGGCGTGCAGCGCAGCGCGTTGAAGAAAATGGGCTGGCACTGTTCGGACACGGCGCAGATCCGCTTCGACGCGGTGCGGGTGCCGGCGGTCAACCTGATCGGCGACGAAGGCGCGGGCTTCAAGTACATCATGAGCAACTTCAACGGCGAGCGGATGGCGATGTCGGCCGCGGCACTGGGTTTCGCGCAGGCCTGCTTCGACGAAGCGCTGGCCTGGGCGCGCCAGCGCCAGACCTTCGGCACCCCGCTGATCGAGCGCCAGGTGATACGCCACAAGCTGATGGACATGCAGATGCGGATTGCGTCGACCCAGGCCTGGGTCGATGCGCTGGGCGAACGGGCCGACGCCGGCGACGCGTCGGCCGACTGGGTGGCGCAGGTCTGCCTGTTGAAAAACCACGCGACGCAAAGCATGCAGTGGTGCGCCGACCAGGCGGTGCAGATCCTGGGCGCGATGGGCTTCATGCGCGGCACCCAAAGCGAGCGCGTCTACCGCGAAGTGAAGGTGATGATGATCGGCGGCGGCGCCGAGGAAATCATGAAAGAGCTGGCCGCGAAACAACTTTGCATTTGAGGAACAGTCATGGCGAAGAAGCCCCAGTTCAGCACCCTGAAACTCAGCGTGAAAGACCGCATCGCGACGATCACGCTGAACCGGCCCGAGCGCTTGAACGCGATCAACGACGAGATGCCGGGCGAGATTCGCGCAGCCGTCGCAGCCGCCGACGCCGACGACCGGGTGCACGTGATCGTGGTGCAAGGTGCCGGCCCGGCCTTCTGCGCCGGCTACGACCTGAAGCACTACGCCGAGGGCGACGCCACCAACCGCTACACGCAACCGCTGCCCTGGGACCCGATGCTCGACTACCGCTTCATGAAGGGCAACACCGAAGACTTCATGAGCCTGTGGCGCTCTTACAAGCCGACCATCTGCAAGGTGCACGGCTACGCAGTGGCCGGCGGCAGCGA
>JANNBZ010000219.1:0-5401 GCA_031386065.1 Burkholderiales bacterium | reverse complement strand
GCGCCGGTGCCGGTGCCGCCGCCCATGCCGGCGGTGATGAACAGCATGTTCGCGCCGGTGATGGCCGCGCGAATCTGCTCGACCGCGTCTTCGGCCGAGGCGCGGCCGGCTTCGGGTTTGGCGCCGGCGCCGAGGCCGGTCTTGCCGAGCTGCAGCAGCTGGTGCGCGGCAGAACGGTTGAGCGCTTGCGCGTCGGTGTTGGCGACGATGAACTCGACGCCTTGAACGCCTTGCGAAATCATGTGCTCGACGGCATTGCCGCCGCCGCCGCCCACGCCGATCACCTTGATTTGTGTGCCGAGGTCAAATTCTTCAATCATTTCGATGGCCATGTTGTTGCTCCAGTCCTGTGTGCAGTTGCCTTGGGTGTGTCGTACTTCGGTTCTGTCGTTCTTGCGGTTCTTGCGGTATTCGCCCGGATCGATCCGGGTCTGTGAAATTCAATGGTCGGGCGGGTCGCGGCCTCCGTGCAGGTGGCAGGGCGAGCCGGAATGGGTGTGGGTGTTCATGGGTGGCTCGCTTCAGAAGTTGCCGAGGAACCAGTCCTTGGCGCGCCCGAAAAGTGTCTTCACCGAACCGGCCTGTTGCGCCGCGCGCTGGCCTCGGCTGCGCGCCAGGCGGGCTTCTTCCAGCAGGCCCATCACGGTGGCCGAACGCGGGTTGACCACCATGTCGTGCAGCGCGCCGTGGTAGGTCGGAATGCCCTTGCGCACCGGCTTCAGGAAAATGTCTTCGCCCAGTTCCACCATGCCCGGCATCACCGCCGCGCCGCCGGTGATGACGATGCCGCTGGACAGCAGTTCCTCGTAGCCGCTCTCGCGAATGACCTGGTGCACCAGCGAATAAATTTCCTCGATGCGCGGCTCGATCACGCCGGCCAGTGCCTGTCGGCTCAGCATGCGTGGCGGGCGGTCGCCCAGGCCCGGCACTTCGAGCTGCTCGCTCGGGTCGGCCAGCAGTTGCTTGGCCACCCCGTATTCCACCTTGATGTTTTCGGCGTCTTTCGTCGGCGTGCGCAGCGCCATCGCGATGTCGCTGGTGATCAGGTCACCGGCAATCGGGATCACCGCCGTGTGGCGGATCGCACCGTCGGTGAAGATCGCCACGTCGGTGGTGCCGGCGCCGATGTCGACCAGAGCCACGCCCAGGTCCTTCTCGTCCTCGGTCAGCACCGCGTGGCTGCTGGCGCTGGGGTTGAGCACCAGCAGGTCCACTTCGAGCCCGCAGCGGCGAACGCACTTGATGATGTTCTCGGCCGCGCTTTGAGCGCCGGTGACGATGTGCACCTTCACCTCGAGCCGACCGCCGCTCATGCCGATCGGCTCCTTCACCTCGTGGCCGTCGATCACAAATTCCTGCGGCTCGACCAGCAGCAGCCGCTGGTCGTTCGGGATGTTGATGGCCTTGGCGGTTTCGACCACGCGCGCCACGTCGACGGGTGTGACTTCCTTGTCGCGCACGATCACCATGCCGGTGCTGTTCTGGCCGCGGATGTGGCTGCCGGTGATGCCGGTGTAGACGCGGGTGATCTTGCAGTCGGCCATCATCTCGGCCTCTTTCAGCGCGGCCTGGATCGACTGCACCGTGGCGTCGATGTTGACCACCACGCCGCGCTTCAGCCCGTGCGTGGGCGCAAAGCCCAGGCCCGCGATGCGCAGCTCGCCGTCGGCCATCACCTCGGCCACGACCGCCATCACCTTGGCGGTGCCGATGTCGAGCCCGACGACGATGTCCTTGATGTCCTTGGCCATTTGTGTTCCCTATTTCTTTTGTTCTTTGCCAGCGTCCAAGCCGGTGGCCACGCCGCGCAGCTTCAGCGCATAGCCGTTGTGGTGCCGCAGGTCGGCGTACTCCAGCGGGTGCTGGTAGCGCGAGGTCACCTGGGTCAGCGTGCCGATGAAGCGTTCGGTGTGGGCCACCAGTTCGTCGGGCGTGCCGCGGCCCAGTTCCACCTCGGCGCCAGTGTCCAGCTCAACCCGCCACGAGCCTCGGCCCGACAGCGTCAGTGCGTCGATGCGCGCCTCCATGCGTTCGAACGTCGGCGTCAGCCGGCGCAGCAGGTCCAGCATTTGCGCCGAGCTGCCGGCGGGGCCGGTGAGGGTGGGCAGGTGATCGTCTTCCACATCGCCGAGGTTGGCCTCGAAGACCTCGCCGAAGCTGTTGACCAGCTTGCTGCCGTCGGCGTCGTTGCCCCAGAACGCGGCGGCGCGGTGTTCTTCGAGCCGCACCACCAGGCGGCTCGGCCATTCGCGGCGCACCACCGCCTTGCGCACCCACGGCACCGACTCGAACGCACGCTGGCTGACCGCGAGGTTGTTGGTGAAGAAGTTGCCCGCCAGCTTGGGGGCCGCGTTGGCGCGGATGGTCGCCACGCTGTTGCGCGTGACCTCGCCTTCGACGCGGATCGCGTTCAGCGCGAACACCGGCAGCCGCACCAGCCACAGCACCAGCAGCGCCACCCCCGCCAGCGCCGCCAGCACGAACAGCAGATTCGCGCCGACGTGCATCAGCCGCACGTCCACCGGCACGGCCGGTGGCGTGGGGTTGAAGGCAGGGGTGCGCGTGGCCATGGCGGGTGTCAGGCGTGCGGTTGCGGCGCCACAGCAGCCGGCGAGTCGAGCGCGGCGTTCGAGATCAGGTGCAGGCACAGCGCCTCGTAGCTGATGCCGGCGGCCTTGGCCGAGATCGGCACCAGCGAGTGCGAGGTCATGCCGGGCGAGGTGTTGATCTCCAGCAGGAACGGCTTGCGGTCGCTGGCGCGGATCATCACGTCGGCGCGGCCCCAGCCTCGGCAGCCCAGCGTGCGGTAGCACTGCAGCACGATGCGCTGGATCTCGCGCTCTTCGGCCTCGGGCAGGCCGCTGGGGCACTGGTAGCTGACCACGTCGGTAAAGTATTTGTTCTCGTAGTCGTAGGCGCCTTCGGGCGCCGTGATGCGCACCACCGGCAGCGCCACCGCGCTGTCGCCCTGGCCGAGCACGGCGCAGGTCACCTCGTCACCGTCGATGAATTCCTCGCACAGAACATCGGGGTCGTACTGCGCGGCCAGCGCCACCGCCGCCTGCATCTGCGAGTAGCCCTGCACCTTGGTCACGCCGATGGACGAGCCTTCGCGCGGCGGCTTCACGATCAACGGCAGGCCCAGGTGGTCGGGCACCTCGCGCACGCGCTCGCGGGTCTGCTCGGTGGGCGGCAGCCACACGTGGTGCGGTGTGGGCAGGCCCTCGGCGATCCAGACCCGCTTGGTCATCACCTTGTCCATCGCAATGGCCGAGGCCAACACGCCGGAGCCGGTGTACGGAATGCCCAGCAGTTCCAGCGCGCCCTGCACCGTGCCGTCTTCGCCGTGGCGGCCGTGCAGCGCGATGAAGCAGCGCGTGAAGCCGTCGCGGCGCAGCTCGGACAGGTCGCGCTCGGCCGGGTCGAACGCATGCGCATCGACGCCCTGTGACTGCAGCGCGGCCAGCACGCCGTTGCCCGACATCAGCGAAATTTGGCGCTCGGCCGAGCTGCCGCCCATCAACACGGCGACCTTGCCGAGGGCCTGGATGTCAATGCTCATGCGGTGCCTCCGTTCAGCATGTCACTCACGCGGGCCGGCACGCCGCCGATGGTTCCCGCGCCCATGGAAATCACCACGTCGCCGCCGCGCACCTGGTCGACGATGGCCTGCGGCATCTGCGCGATGTCGTCGACGAAGACCGGGTCGACCTTGCCCGCCACGCGCAGCGCACGCGCCAGCGCCCGGCCGTCGGCCGCGACGATGGGCGCCTCGCCGGCGGGGTACACCTCGGCCAGCAGCACCAGGTCGGCCTGGCCGATGACCTTGACGAAGTCTTCGAAGCAGTCGCGGGTGCGGGTGTAGCGGTGCGGCTGGAACGCCAGCACCAGACGCCGACCCGGAAAGGCACCGCGCGCGGCGGCCAGCGTGGCCGCCATCTCGACCGGGTGGTGGCCGTAGTCGTCGATCAGCGTGAACGTACCGCCATCGCTCGCCGGCTGCTCGCCGTAGCGCTGGAAGCGCCGGTCGACGCCGTGGAATTCGGCCAGGCCTTTCACGGCCGCCGCGTCGGGCAGTTCGAGTTCGGTCGCCACCGCGATCGCCGCCAGCGCATTCAGCACGTTGTGGTCGCCGGGCAGGTTCAGCGTGACCTGCAGCTCGGGCATTTGCACGCCGTTGCGCCGCTGCACCGTGAAGCGCATCTGGCCCGCGTGGGCCTGCACGTTGACCGCGCGAATCATCGCGTCTTCACCGAAGCCGTAGGTCACGACCGGGCGCGAGATCATCGGCATGATCGAGCGCACGCCAGGGTCGTCGCTGCACAGGATGGCCGCGCCGTAGAACGGCATGCGGTGGATGAATTCGACGAAGGCCTGCTTCAGCTTCGCGAAGTCGTGGCCGTAGGTGTCCATGTGGTCGGCGTCGATGTTCGTGACGACTGCCATCACCGGCAGCAGGTTCAGGAACGACGCGTCCGACTCGTCGGCCTCGACCACGATGTAGTCGCCCGAGCCGAGCCGTGAGTTCGCGCCCGCCGCGTTCAGCCGGCCGCCGATCACGAAGGTCGGGTCCAGCCCCGCTTCGGCCAGCACGCTGGTGACCAGGCTGGTGGTGGTGGTCTTGCCGTGCGTGCCGGCAATCGCGATGCCCTTCTTCAGGCGCATCAGCTCGGCCAGCATCACCGCGCGCGGCACGATGGGAATGCGCCTGGCGCGCGCCGCGATCACTTCGGGGTTGTCGGCCTTCACCGCCGTGGACGTGACCACCGCCTCGGCAGCTTTGACATGGGCGGCGTCATGCCCGACCGACACGCGGATGCCCAGCGACGCCAGGCGGCGCGAGGTGGGGCTGTCGCTCTGGTCCGAGCCCGACACCGCATAGCCCAGGTTGTGCAGGATCTCGGCAATGCCGCTCATGCCGGCGCCGCCGACCCCGACGAAGTGGATGTGCTTGACGGCGTGTTTCATCGGTAGGCTCTCGGCATGCCTGGACACTTCGTCGGGGCTTGTGGACCGTCGACGAAGTGGATGTGCTTGACGGCGTGTTTCATACGGCCAACCCTTCGATCTGATCCGCCACACGCGCGGCCGCATTCGGCTTGGCCAATGCCCGCGCCTTCGATGCCATCGCCAGCAGCGCCTCGCGCGTCAGCCCCGTCAGCAGATCGGCCAGCGAGCGGGGCGACAACTCGCCCTGCGGCAGGTGAATGCCGGCGCCCTGCCCGGCCAGCCACTGCGCGTTGTCGCGCTGGTGCGAGGTGGTGCTGACCACCAGCGGCACCAGCACGGCGGCAACGCCGGCAGCGCACAGCTCGCTGACCGTCACCGCGCCGGCGCGGCAGACGATCACGTCGCAGTCGGCCAGTTGCTGCGCCATGTCGTCGATGAAGGGCCGCACGTC
>JANNBZ010000324.1:0-2195 GCA_031386065.1 Burkholderiales bacterium | reverse complement strand
AGCTTCACGCGCAGGTCGGGCTTGTCGGAACCGAAGCGGTGCATGGCTTCCGCGTACTTCATCACCGGGTACTCGGGCAGGTCGACACCGATGGTGTTCTTGAACACGGTGCGGATCATGCCCTCGAACATCGTGCGGATTTCTTCCTCGGTCAGGAAGCTGGTTTCGATGTCGATCTGCGTGAACTCGGGCTGGCGGTCGGCGCGCAGGTCTTCGTCACGGAAGCACTTGGTGATCTGGTAGTAGCGGTCGAAGCCGGCCACCATCAGCAACTGCTTGAACAACTGCGGCGACTGCGGCAGCGCGAAGAACATGCCTTCATTCACGCGGCTGGGCACCAGGTAATCGCGCGCGCCTTCGGGCGTGCTCTTGGTAAGCATCGGCGTCTCGATGTCGATGAAGCCGTTGGCGTCGAGGAACTTGCGCACCTCCATCGCCACGCGGTAGCGCAGCATCAGGTTCTTCTGCATTTGCGGGCGGCGCAAGTCGAGCACGCGGTGCGTCAGGCGGGTCGTCTCGGACAGGTTTTCGTCGTCGATCTGGAACGGTGGCGTGACGCTGGCGTTCAGCACTTCCAGCTCTAAACACAGCACCTCGATCTTGCCGCTGACGAGATTGGCGTTCGCCGTGCCGGCGGGGCGCGCGCGCACCTTGCCGACGACCTTCAGGCAGAACTCGTTGCGCACGCCTTCGGCCACCTTGAACATGTCGGCGCGGTCGGGATCGCAGACGATCTGCACCAGCCCTTCGCGGTCGCGCAGGTCGATGAAGATGACGCCGCCATGGTCGCGGCGGCGGTGCGCCCAGCCCATCAGCGTGACGGTCTGGCCGAGCAGCGATTCGCTGACGAGGCCACAGTAGGTTGTTCTCATGAAATCACTCCAGTGTCTTGGGGAGGGCGGCCGCCGCGCGGGCGGCTGCAGTGTTCGAGGCGCTGGCGGCTGGGGTGCCGCGCGGTCGGTTGAGCGCTCGCCGCGCGCTCAACCGGGCTGATTTCGCGGCGCCATCGCGTGAAGCGCCACCGGATGCGTCGGCGGTGCCACCACGCCCATCGAAATGACGTACTTCAAGGCCTCGTCGACGCTCATTTCCAGGGCCACCACATCGGCCCGCGGCACCATCAGGAAGAAGCCCGAAGTGGGGTTGGGCGTGGTGGGAACGTACAGGCTCACGTAGTCGCCCACCAAGTGGTGCGCCGCCTCGCCGCCCGGCTTGCCGGTGACGAAAGCAATCGTCCACGACCCGGCGCGCGGGTACTGCACCAGCACCGCTTCGCGGAAGGCATTGCCGCTGCTGGAGAACAGCGTGTCGGACACCTGCTTGACCGAGCTGTAGATCGACTTGACGATGGGAATCTTGTTGAGCACGCGGCTGCCCTGGCGCAGCCACCACTGGCCGACGATGTTGGCGGCAAAGATGCCGGTCAGCAGCAGCCCGCCGACCATCACGATCACGCTCAGGCCGGGAATCTGGCGCAGCATGTCGATGGCCGGGCGCGCGGCCTCGGGCAGCACCGCGCCGGTGGCCGACAGCACGGCGCCGAACACGCCGTCGAGCAGGCCAAGCACGGCATGCAGAACCCAGATGGTGATGGCCAATGGCAGCCACACCAGCAGGCCGGCCAGGAGGTATTTCTTCAAGTCAGTCCTTGTCGGCGCGAGCCGTCACTTACCGGTCGATGGGGCGGACGAGGCAGGCGCCGCAGCGGGCGCGGCCTTGGCGGGCGCATCGCTTTTTACCGCCGGTGCGGGTGCCGGCGCGGCGGCCTTGTCGGGCGATTTCTCGGGCGATTTCTCGGCTGATTTGTCAGGGGACTTTTCGCCGTCCTTGACTGCGGATTTGTCACCCGCCGGCGCGTCGTCCTTGCCCGACGGTGTTGCCCCGCCGCGGAAATCGGTCACGTACCAACCCGAGCCTTTGAGCTGAAAACCGGCGGCCGTCACCTGCTTCTGAAAGGCCTCGGCACCGCAGGCGGGACAGGTGGTCAGCAGCGGGTCCGAGATTTTCTGTAGCACGTCTTTCGCGTGGCCGCACGTTGCGCAGCGGTAAGCGTAGATCGGCATGGCTAAGCCCTTGATTCGAAAAGGAAAACCTCGAATTATACGGCGGGCTCAAGGGCTCTGCAGCGAGGCCATGTTGGTTCCGGCGACAGTCGCTCAGGCGGTGGGCAGGCCGGCCACGCGGTGGTGCGAGCC
>JANNBZ010000319.1:0-1588 GCA_031386065.1 Burkholderiales bacterium | reverse complement strand
TGGCGCTGGTGGCCGCAGCCATGCTCGCCACTGGTCGCCTCGGCCTTTAGCGCAGCATGAAAAAACCTCCACGTCGCTTTTCTCAAGGGCATCACTGACATGACCACCGGTGTGTTTTCAGAAGTCGGGCGCCTGCGGAAGGTGCTGGTGTGCCGCCCCGGGCTGGCGCAAAAGCGCCTCACGCCGGCCAACTGCCGCGAACTGCTGTTCGACGATGTGCTGTGGGTCTCGCAGGCCCGCAACGACCACGACGCCTTCACCAGCGCGATGATCGAGCGCGGTGTCGAGGTGCTGGAACTGCACGACCTGCTGGCTCAGACCGTGAGCGACCCGCGCGCACGCAGCTGGCTGCTCGACCGCAAGCTGGGCCCCGACTTCATCGACCCCGAGGCCGCCGAATCGCTGCGGCCCTGGCTCGAAGCGCTGCCGCCGGCGCGCCTGGCCGAGCATCTGATCGGCGGCCTGGCGCGCGCCGAATTGCCGTTCCAGCCCAAGGGCCTGCTGGCCGCGTGCAGCGCGCCGGCCGACCTGCTGCTGCCGCCGCTGCCCAACACCTTGTTCACGCGCGACAGCAGTTGCTGGATCGGCGACGCGGTGGTGCTGTGTCCGATGTACTGGCCGGCGCGCCGGCAAGAGACGCTGCTGACCACCGCCGTCTACCGCTTTCATCCGGCCTTCGCCGGGCGTGCCCCCGAAGGCTGGGGCAACCCGGACATCGACCACGGACTGGCCTCGCTCGAAGGCGGCGACGTGATGCCCATCGGCGGCGGCGTGGTGCTGATCGGCATGGGCGAACGCACCTCGCCGCAGGCCGTCAGCCAGTTGGCACGGTCGCTGTTCGCGCGCGGCGCGGCCAGCCACGTGCTGGCCGCCCAGATGCCGAAGTCGCGCGGCGCGATGCACCTGGACACCGTGTTCACCTTCTGCGATGTCGACCTGGTGACCGTCTTCCGCGAGGTGGTCGACGCGATCCGTGTGCACAGCCTGCGGCCCGGCGCGCGCGAGGGCACGCTGGACGTGCGCAGTGACGCCAGGCCCTTCGTCGAGGTGGTGGCCGAGGCCCTGGGCCGGCCGCGCCTGCGCATCGTGGGCACCGGCGGCGATGCCTATGAAGCCGAGCGCGAGCAATGGGACGACGGCAACAACCTGCTGGCCCTGGCACCCGGCGTGGTGATGGCCTACAACCGCAACACCTTCACCAACACCTTGCTTCGAAAGGCCGGTGTCGAGGTCATCACCATCCCCAGCGGCGAGCTTGGCCGTGGCCGCGGTGGCAGTCACTGCATGAGCTGCCCGATCGAGCGCGACCCGATATGAGCAAGCAGCAGGCCGAGCGTCGGTCTCGGCTCACCAAGTCGGCCTGCGTCCCCTCGGGGGACCGGCCGGTGTATCCACCGGACGAGGGGCACACGTCATGAGCTTCAACCTGCACAACCGCAGCCTGCTTGACCTGAAGGACTTCGCGCCGCGCGACATCCGCTACCTGCTCGACCTGTCGCTGGAGCTCAAGCGCGCCAAGGCCGCCGGCACCGAGCACCCCCGGCTGAAGGGCAAGAACATCGCGCTGATCTTCGAGAAGGCGTCCACC
>JANNBZ010000308.1:0-5960 GCA_031386065.1 Burkholderiales bacterium | reverse complement strand
GCGGTGCTGTTCATCACCCACGACCTCGACGAAGCCATCGCGATGAGCGACCGCGTGGTGTGCCTCAGCGCCGGCCCCGGCTCGCACCCGATCGGCGAGTTCGCGGTCGACCTGCCGCGCCCGCGCGACGTGGCCGAGGTGCGCGCCACAAAGCGCTTCGTCGAGCTGCACCAGGCCATCTGGTCGGTGCTGCGCGACGAGGTGCTCAAGGGCTATCGGCAGCAGCTGGCGGCTTGATCGACCGATGCACCATGTGGAACTTCATCAAGCCCCGCCCGAGCAACCTGCGCGTCTGGCAACTCGGCCTGCTGGTGGCGATCTTCGTGCTCTGGCACGTGATCACCAAGCCCGGGTTGATCCCACCGTTCGTGTTCGAGAACGACCAGCAAGCCGCCTTCTTCTTTGGCGAGCCAGTGAAAATCGCCAGCCGCATCTGGGCCTGGTTCGTCACCAATGCCGACATCTACCAGCACCTGTGGGTCACGCTGGTGGAGACGCTGCTGGCGTTCGGCATCGGCACCGCGCTGGGGTTGGGATGCGGGCTGTGGCTGGCGCTCAGCCCGATGGCCGCCGCGATTGCCGACCCGTACATCAAGGCACTGAACAGCATGCCGCGCGTGATCCTGGCGCCGATCTTCGCGGTGTGGTTCGGCCTGGGCATTGCCAGCAAGGTGGCGCTCGGCGTGACGCTGGTGTTTTTCATCGTCTTCTTCAACGTCTACCAGGGCGTGAAGGAAGTCAGCCCGGTCGTACTGGCCAACGCCCGCATGCTGGGCGCGTCGCAAAAGCAACTGCTGCGGCATGTGTACCTGCCCAGCGCGACGAGCTGGGTCTTCAGCTCGCTGCACACCAGCGTCGGCCTGGCCTTCGTCGGCGCGGTGGTGGGCGAGTACCTGGGCTCGTCGCGCGGCGTCGGCTATTTGATCTTGCAAGCCGAGGGCGCGTTCGACATCAACACCGTGATGGCCGGCATTCTGGTGCTGACGGTATTCGCGTTGCTGCTGGACGCGGCGGTGGGCTGGCTGGAAAAGCGGCTGATGAAGTGGCAGCCGCAGGCGGGCGAGACGGAGAAGTTGTGATCCGCTGGATTCTTCCGAGCGGCCGGAGTGGAGACTCGGCATCGTTTGTAGGAATCGCTAGAATTGTCTTTCTACCTGGTAAAAGTAAGGAGCCAATCATGCTTGCTACCGTCACTGTCAAGGGCCAGGTCACGCTGCCGAAAACCATTCGCGATCTGCTGAAGATCGAGCAAGGGACCCAGCTCGACTTCAAGCTCAACGAAGACGGCACGTTCCTGGTTCGCCCGCTGAAGCGTTCTGCACTGTCCATCGTCGGCCTGCTGAAGAGGCCAGGCCAGGCTGCGATGACGGTCGGGCAAATGAACCAGGCGGTGGCCGACACTGCGGCAGCACGTCACCAACGTTCACGCAAGTCGAAGTGACGTGCCGTTCATGATTGGCCTGGACACCAATGTCCTGGTTCGCCTGCTCACCGCCGACGAACCGGCTCAACTGAAAGCGGCCTCGCGTTTGCTGGCAGCCCACGACGGCGAACCAGGCGCGTTCTTCGTCAACGACATGGTGCTGGTCGAGTTGGTCTGGGTGCTGGGGCGTCTCTACGGCTTCGATGCTGGCGAGTGTTTGACGGCGATCAGGTCGTTGCTGGACAGTGATGCCTTCACATTCGAAGACCGCGAGCGGCTCAAGCGGGCGGTCGCGCTGTGCAGCGAGCAGCCCAGTGACTTTGCCGACACGATGATCGCGCTCAAGAACGCTGCGGCGGCTTGCGAGCACACGGTCACCTTCGACAAGGCGATGCGCGGCTTGCCGGGTGTTCGGTTGCTGTGAGCCAGACCCGCGCGGTGGCTGCTGACCACCAGCATGGCGCCTTCGGTGACGCCGTAGCCAGCACCGATCAACGCATCGACGGTCAGTTCCAGGTCGGCATCGGGCATCACCGCGAGGTGATTCTTCGCGCCGCCCAGCGCCTGCACGCGCTTGCCGTGGCGCGTCGCGCGGCGTCGGCTACCTGATCTTGCAAGCCGCAGGCGGGCGAGACAGAGAAGTTGTAGTCAGCGCTCAGCGCCTGAAAGCATCTTCGCGCTGGTGCCGAATCGCCAGCATGAGCACCCGGTCACCGAGCACATCCACTCGGTAGAGCGCCACGTAACCGCTGCGCCCACGCGAGATGACCAGCTCGCGCAATTCACCGGGGCGGATGCGGCCGATGTACGGATGTCGGGCGAGAAGCGAAACAGCTTCGACGATCAACGTGGCCGTGTCAGCGGCAGCCTGAGGATTCGTCTCAACCAGGAATTCACCGAGCCGCTGGATGTCGCGCAGTGCCTGCTTGCTGTATTCGATTTGCATCGTCAGCGCTTGGCCGCCGCGATCTTCCTTCTGGCTCTCGGCAAAGGTTTGGGCGCATGCACCGTCTCACCGCGCACCTTGGCCAGCAACCAGGCGTGCACGTCCTCGGCAGCAAAGGTCGCGCCGCCAGCCTCTACGTCGGCCAGCGAATCGAGTGCACTTTGAACGAACGCCGCTTCCGATTCGACATCCTCAACTTGCCGGGCAATCGCTTCGAGCATGAAGGCATGTGCCGACTTCTCAGCCCGCTGCGCCGCAATCGCCACCCGTGACTTCAGTTCGTCTGGCAGCTTGAGCGAAGTGGTGGTCATGGATGGCCTCGAAAACAGAAGTCTGCAATGGGTGACACCATGGTAGCACCCACTGTTTCATAGGCCGCAGCAAGGCGAAAGGTTCACTTCGCCGTCGGCATCACGAACTCCGCACCCTTTGCAATGCTGGCCGGCCAGCGCTGCATCACCGACTTTTGCTTGGTGTAGAAGCGCACGCCTTCTTCGCCGTAGGCATGCATGTCGCCGAACAGGCTCTTCTTCCAACCACCGAAACCGTGCCAGGCCATTGGCACCGGAATCGGCACGTTGATGCCGACCATGCCGACCTGGATGCGCCGCGCGAATTCGCGCGCCACGTTGCCGTCGCTGGTGAAGCAGGCCACGCCGTTGCCGAATTCGTGCGCGTTGACCAGGTCGACCGCCGCGGCGAAGTCGGGCACCCTCACCACGCACAGCACCGGGCCGAAGATTTCCTCTTTGTAGATGCGCATGGTCGGCGTCACGTGGTCGAACAGGCTGCCGCCGGTGAAGAAGCCGTTCTCGAAGCCTGGCACCTTGCAGCCTCGGCCGTCGACCACCAGCGTGGCGCCTTCGGTCACGCCGGTGGCGATGTAGCCCTCGATGCGGTTGAGTGCATCGCGCGTGATCACCGGGCCCATTTCGGCGTCGAGTTCCATGCCGTTCTTGATCTTCAGCGTGCGGGCGCGCTGGGCCAATGACTCGACAGCTTGTCGGCCACGTCGCCCACCGCCACCGCCACGCTGATCGCCATGCAGCGCTCGCCTGCCGAGCCGTAGCCGGCGCCGATCAGCGCGTCGACGGTTTGCTCCAGGTCGGCGTCGGGCATCACCACCAGGTGGTTCTTCGCGCCACCCAGCGCCTGCACGCGCTTGCCGTGCTGCGCGCCGGTTTCGTAGATGTACTGCGCGATGGGCGTCGATCCGACGAAGCTGAGGGCCTTCACGTCGGGGTGCGTCAGCAGCGTGTCGACCGCCAGCTTGTCGCCTTGGACCACGCTGAACACGCCGGCCGGCAAGCCGGCCCGTTGCAACAGGTCGGCCATGAACAGCGACGCCGACGGATCGCGCTCGCTGGGCTTGAGCACGAAGCAATTGCCGGCGGCAATTGCCACCGGGAACATCCACAGCGGCACCATGCACGGGAAGTTGAACGGCGTCACGCCGGCCACCACGCCCAGCGGCTGGCGCAGCGTCCAGTTGTCGATGCCGGTGCTGACCTGCTCGGTGAAATCGCCTTTCAGCAACTGCGGAATGCCGCAGGCGAATTCGATGATGTCGATGCCGCGGCTGACCTCGCCCTGTGCGTCGGTGAACACCTTGCCGTGCTCGGCGGTGATGATGGCGGCCAGCGTGTCGCGCTGCTGGTTCATCAGTTCGAGAAATTTGAACATCACGCGGCTGCGCCGGATCGGCGGCATGTCGGACCAGGCCGGGAACACGGCCACGCCGGCCGCCACCGCCGCGTTGACCTCGGCCGCGCTGGCCAATGCCACCTGCCGCGTCACCGCGCCGGTGGCGGGGTTGTAGACCGCCTGGCGTCGGCCGCTGGTGCCGGCGACGGCGCGGCCATTGATGTGGTGCCCGACCTCGGTCGCGGCGGTGAATGCTTCAGTAGCGCCCATGAGATGTCTCCGTTTGGTGAGCCATCAGTCTAGGCCGCCGGCATGTCCTTGCCAATCTCGCCAGGCTGATTTCATTGTTCACGATGGTGAACAATCAGCTAGGTCGAAAGTGAACGACGAATGGATCAATGGAGTGAGGGAAGACATGAAAACCGAACGCACCGACAGCCTCTGGGCTCACCTGCACCTGCTGGGCGTGATTGGCCAGACCGGCAGCTTCACCCAGGCCGCGCAGCGCCTGAACCTGAGCAAGGCGGCGGTGAGCCAGCGCGTGACCGAGCTGGAGCGCGCGGTGGGCTTGCCGCTGGTGCAACGGACCACCCGTTCGGTGCGCCTGACCGACGCCGGGCAGCGGCTGGTCGACGACACGGCCGACAGCTTCGCGCAGATCGTCCGCAGCGTCGGCAGCGTGCGCGACCTGGCAGCGCAGCCGCGAGGCGTGGTTCGCATGACGGCGCCGGTGGCGCTGGGCCGCCAGCAGGTGGCGCCCGCGCTGGCCGTCTTCTTCCGCGCCTGCCCCGAGGTGCGGGTCGAGCTGGAGCTGTCCGACGCCCTGACCAAGCTGGCTCACGAAGGCTTCGACCTGGCGGTGCGCCACACCAGCGCGGCGCCCGACAACCATGTGGCGTGGAAGCTGTGCGCGTCGCGCACCTTGCTGGTGGCCACGGCCGGCTACCTGCGCCGGTACGGCACGCCGGCGCACCCCTCGGAACTGGCGACGCACAACTGCCTGGCCTACCTGCGCAGCGGGCCGGCGCTGTGGTTGTTCGAGAAGCAGGGGGCATCGACCAGCGAGCCGGAGCGCATCAGCGTGGCGGTGCAGGGCAGCCTGCGGGCCAACAATTCCGAGGTGCTGCGCGACGCCGTGCTGGCGGGCGGCGGCATCGCCCAGGTGCCCGATTTCAGCGCCGCTGCGGCGCTGCGTGCCGGCCGGCTGCGCGAGGTGTTGCCGCGCTGGAAGCCGGTCGGGTTTTTCGGCGACGCGGTCTACCTGATCCGGCCGTGGAGCCCGACCACCCCGCGCGCGGTGCAGTTGCTGGTGCAACACCTGCGAACGGCGTTGGCGGCAGGCTTCGCCGCGTGAGCGGCGATCGTTTCGATAAGCTGCGAGGCATCAACGCAGGAGCTTCACATGTTGCGAACCGAGGTGACGATTGACGGCTTTCACCAACGCCAGGTCGGCAGCCTGCCCGACCGCTTCGGCTTGCGGGTCACCGCACTCGCCGAGGGCCGGATGGACGCGCAGCTGACGCTGCAGCCGTGGATGCTGGCGCCGAACGGCTTCTTGCACGCCGCCAGCGTGGTGCTGCTGGCCGACACATGCGCCGGCTACGCGACGGTGGCGCACCTGCCCGACGGCGCGAAGAACTTCACCACCATCGAGCTGAAAAGCAACTTCCTGGGCACCGCGAAAGAGGGCGTGATTCGCACCGAATGCACGGCCGAGCACCTGGGCCGCACGACCCAGGTCTGGTCGGCCAGCGTGTTCAACCAGGCCGGCCGCAAACTGGCGCTGTTTCGTTGCACGCAGATGATCCTGTGGTGAATCACGCTGGCCGACCAGACCTGGGTCGTGCGGCCCAGGTGCTCGGCCGTGCATTCGGTGCGAATCACGCCCTCTTTCGCGGTGCCCAGGAAGTTGCTTTTCAGCTCGATGGTGGTGAAGTTCTTCGCGCC
>JANNBZ010000298.1:0-2574 GCA_031386065.1 Burkholderiales bacterium | reverse complement strand
AGCGACTTCATGACCGCCGACTCGGCCGAGCTGCCCTATGCGCTGCTGAAAAAAGTGTCGAGTCGCATCATCAACGAAGTGCGCGGCATCAACCGCGTGACCTACGACGTGAGCAGCAAACCGCCGGCGACGATCGAGTGGAGTGAGGGGCGCTGATTTTCGGCTGGTGTACGAAGTCGTTGGCCAGCAGCCTCAAGCGTCGCGCAGCAGTTCCTGCATCAGGCCGCGCACGATGGGCAATGCCGGTGCTTCGCTGCGGCCCGCGAGCGTGACGATGGCGAAGCGCGCGGTCGCGTTCAGGGCCGGCGTCATGGCCAGTTCCACCAGGTCGCGGCCGGCGGCGCGGATGGCGATCAACACGGTGTCGGTGTGCCGCGTCAGTTCCACCAGACTCGGCAGTTCTTCACAGTGCAGCGTGACGCAGCGCTGCGGATGCGCATCGGGTCCGTAGCGCTCGACCAGCACCCGCGCCACCTCATCGCTGAGCGGCGTCGACGCGATTGGATAGGCACGCAGCTGCTCGAAACTCACGCCACTGCGTTTGCGCGCCAACGGGTGGCCGCGCCGACACAAGAACGAGCCGCGCATCTCATGCGTTTCGGTGGTGCGCAGGTCGGGCGCAGGCGTGAGCGAACGCGCATCGACCACCAGCGCGTCGATCGCGCGTTCGCGCAAGCTGCGGGCCAGCAATTCGGTGCGGCCCCGCGAGATTTCAAGGTGCAGTTGTGGATGGTGCGTGGCCATGTGCATCAGCAGCGGCGTCATCAGCATCGCGCCCGGCCCGGAACCCAGGCCGATCCGCAATGACCCGGCCATGCCGCGCTCCAACTGCTGGCCGCGCTCGCGCAAGTCGTCGGCCGCGAGCACGAGCTGACGTGCCCGCTCGACCACGTCACGGCCGAACGGTGTGACCTCGCTGTGGCGGCCGATGCGGTCGAACAGCGGCTGCCCCAATTCGTTCTCCAGCGCGCGGATGCTGCGGCTCAACGCCGGCTGGGTCAGGAACAGGGCGACTGCCGACTTGCTGAACGAGCCGGTCTGCGCCAGCGAAATCAGGTGTCTCAATTGCACGAGGGTCATGACCAGGGTTCGGGACGGTGTGTGTGGAAATCATGCTAATCCAAAGAACAATGCATTGGACGTGGCCGCTGAGCGAACCTACATTGACCAGGCCCGAACCGTCCTCACCCCGAACAGCTCCTCAGGAGTCGCCATGACAAAACCCGCCCTCCATCGCTCGCTGGCCTTGCTGGCTGGACTGCTGTTCAGTGTCGGCGCAGCCGTCGCGCAAAGCTACCCCGCCAAGCCGGTCAACCTGATGGTTCCGTATCCGGCGGGCGGCCCATCGGATGCGATCGCGCGCATCTTCTTCAACCCGCTCGGCAAAGAGCTGGGCCAGCAGGTGCTGGTGGAAAACCTCGGCGGTGTCAGCGGTGCTTTGGCGGCGCAGAAGGTGCTGGCCGCGCCGGCCGACGGCTACTACATCTTCCAGGGTTCGCCGAACGAGGTGATCCTTTCGCCGCTGGCCAATGCGGCGGTGAAGCTGAAGACGGAGGACTTCCGCCTGGTGCATCCGGTGGCCGATGCGGTGATGGTGTTCGTCACCCGCAAGGACCTGCCGGTCAACAGCGTGGATGAGTTGATTGCCCTGGCGCGCAAGTCGGCCGACAGGCCGCTGACCTACGGCAGCGTGGGCATCGGCTCGCTCTACCACCTGATCCTCGAGAACGTGCAGGCTTCCACCGGCGTCACGCTGGCGCACGTGCCGTACAAGGGCAACGCGCCACTGCTGCAAGACATCGGCGGCGGGCAGGTCGACTTCGCGGTGCTGGTCTACAGCGCGGCGATGGGCGGCATGGCCGATCAGGGGCGGCTCAAGGTCATCGGCCAGCTGGGCGCGCAGCGCTCGGAGCTGCTGAAGAACGTGCCGGCGGCCAGCGAGGGCCAGGCGTTGAAGAACTTCTCGTACAAGATCTGGACCGGCTACATGGTGCCGAAGAGCACGCCCGAAGACGTGGTCGTGCGTCTGCACACTGCCATCGGCAAGACGCTGCAAGACCCGGTGGTGCGCGCACAGTTGGCGGCGCAAACTCAGTTGGCGTCAGCACCGATGACGCTGGCCGAGTCGGCGAAGTTCTTCGAGACCGAGACCGCGCGTTACCGCGCCATTGCCAAGCAGATCAACCTGCAGCCGCAGTGAAGCGGTCGTGACCTACTTGCTTGACGCATTGCAGGCCCGCGCGGGCGAATTCATCAGCCTGCGCCGCGATATCCACCGCCACCCCGAGCTGGCCTTCGAGGAGCACCGCACGGCAGCCCTGGTGGCCGACAAGCTGGAAGGCTGGGGCTACGCGGTCGAGCGCGGCATCGGCGGCACCGGCGTGGTCGGTACGCTGGTGCGCGGCCAGGGCAGCAAGTGCCTTGGCATCCGCGCCGACATGGACGCACTGCCGATCGATGAGGCCAGCGGCGCCGCGTGGAGCAGCCTGCGTGGTGGCGTGATGCACGCCTGCGGCCACGACGGCCACACCGCGATGCTGCTGGCCGCAGCGCGCCACCTGGCCGATGACGGTC
>JANNBZ010000297.1:0-44950 GCA_031386065.1 Burkholderiales bacterium | reverse complement strand
GGCTTCATAGGCCTGGATGAAGCCGAAGGCGTGCCGATCTGGGGTGTGTCGGTGCAGAACGAACCGGCCGCCACGCAGCGCTGGGACTCCTGCATCTACAGCGCCGAAGCAGAGCGCGACTTCGTGCGCGACCACCTCGGGCCCGAGCTGGCCCAGGCCGGCCTTGGCCACATCAGAATCGTGATCTGGGATCACAACCGCGACCTGATGGTCGAACGCGCCAGCGTGGTCTATTCCGACCCTGAAGCGGCGAAGTACGTCTGGGGCACCGGTTTTCACTGGTACGGCGAGAACCACTTCGATCATGTGCAACTCGTGCACGACGCCTGGCCCGACAAGCAGTTGCTGTTCACCGAAGGCTGCCAGGAGGGCGGGCCGCACCACGGTTCCTGGGAAGTGGGTGAGCGCTATGCGCGCTCGATGATCAACGACCTGAATCGCTGGACGGTCGGCTGGATCGACTGGAACCTGTTGCTCGATGACACCGGCGGGCCCAACCATGTCGGCAACCTGTGCAGCGCGCCGGTTCTGGCCAACGCGGCAGGTGATGCGGTGCTGCACCAGAGTTCCTACTTCGCCATCGGGCACTTCGCGCGGTTCGTGCGCCCTGGCGCGCGCCGCGTGCTGTGTGCAGCCTCGCGGCAAGACCTCGAAGCCACCGCCTTCATCAATCCCGATGGCAGCACCGCCACCGTGGTGTTGAACCGCAGCGAAGTCTCGATCCGCTTCGCGTTGCGGGTCGCAGGCCATCGCTACGCGGCTGAAGTTCCGGCGCGGGCGATGGCGACGTTTGTCGGCGCGGTGGTCGCCTGAGCGTCGCGCCGCCCAACGCTTTCTCGCCCGCTGGCTGGCTGGCGCCCGCCGCGTGTCGCATCGCTGTGACGCCGTGGCGCTGTGCCGACTGAGAAGTTTCCTGGAAACTGAGGGTATCTACTCATCAAGAAGTTTGAAAGCGATTTCATACTGCTTTCAGCGATCAACCAGCAGCGAGCCGCTGCAAATGAAACCGCGGTCAAAGTTGGAGTCGGCGCGTTGTGCGACTCGGCCATGGGTCCGGCTCTGCAGGTGGTCTGCGGCAGCCAGAGGAGCGGTGGCAGATCCTTCAGGAGATAAGCAATGTTGTTCAAATCACTTTCAATCGCTGCGGCGGCCGCCATGGCCCTGAGCGCTGGTGTCGCGCAGGCGGCAACCACCAACGGATTCGCCAACGGTGGATTCGAAACCGTTGGCACCACAACGCCTGCTGCCTCTTGGCTGGGTGCTGCAGCCGGCTACACACTGTCTTCAGACGCGCACAGCGGCTCGTACGCTGCGCAACTCATGTCGCCAGCTTTCAACGCGGCGATCATGTTGCAAAACTCCGTTGACCAGGGCGGCCTGGCCGCGCTGACGGCTGGCGATACGCCGGTTCTCAGCTTCTGGGCCAAGGGCACTGCCGGTGCCACGGGCAGCCTGACCTACGCGCTGCGCTTCCTCGACAGCATTGGCAACATCCTCTACACCAGCAACAACCAGAACTTCGGCGGCGCGATCAACACCAGCGCGTACACCAAAATCACCTTCAATGCGGGTGCGGTTCCGGTCGGCGCTACGGCTGCGTTCCTCGAGTTCAGTCAAGCCATCGGACCAATCGGCGTCGGCCCTGCAGGCGAGAACTGGTTTGCTGGCAAGGTCGTGATCGACGACCTGAATCTGGCGGTTGCCGCTCCGGTGCCTGAGCCCGAGTCCTACGCCATGATGCTGGCCGGTCTGGTGGTGGTCGGCGCCATCGTTCGCCGTCGCCGCCGCTCGGTCTGAGCCTGGCAGTTGGTTAGACCTCTGGGGCACCACGGTGCCCCAGAGGTTCTTCCCGAGTTCCCCGGCGCATGTGTTTCGCCGGAGCGAACCGGGAGACGAATCGTGAAACCGAATGCTGCTGCCCCCGCCGCTGCACTCGCGTCAGGCAGGGTCAGCGCGTAGGCGGCTGCGTTCAGCACCGGTACCCTGCCGATCTCGGCGGTGGTTGCAAGCAAGGTGTGAGCGGTGGCGCCGGGGCAAACGTTGATCGGTACCGGTTCCCGTTTCCTGACGCTGTGAGCACCGGATCGGCCTGCGCGATGATGATTGCAGGCGCCACCATCCGCAGCATGACAACCTCCAGCAGGTGTCGCTCGATTCCGGTGTGAGCACCATGGCCTGCGCGTGATCGGCGACATGCCAGCCGGTTCGACACCCGTCGCGCACACGGCGGCCTCGCCCCTCCTTCAACCTGCCAGGCCGTGCCGCCGTCATGCGCAGTCACGCTTGTTCGTAGCCGATATTCGTCACCGATCCCGCCAGACAACCCACCTCGCGGGACCACGCATTGCCAAGCAAACAGCTTGCTTCTATACTTTCGTGAAAGCGGTTTCAAAGATTGAACGTTCCCTGGGCAACCGGCCTTTCCAGTTCCGCGTCAAGTCTGCTTCACAACCGCGCCATTGCCGATGGGTCGACATCGGACTCGTCAACAAAAAGCCATCGGAGACCTCCCCAATGAATCGCTTTACCCGACAGATTCTCCTGCCGGCATTCGCCCTGGCAACAACCATGCTGATCAGCGCCTGCGGCGGTGGCGGCGGTGACAACTCACCACAGCAGCCAACGGCTCAAACCATCACCTTCACGTCGCCCGGCAACCAGAGCTTCGGGTCCGCGCCGGTGGTCCTGGTCGCCACGTCGACGTCAGGCCTTGTGGTGTCGTTGGCGTCGACCACGACCAGCGTGTGCACGCTGAGCGGGACCACACTGACACTGGCTGGCGTGGGCACTTGCACGGTCAGTGCAAGCCAGGCCGGCAACGCCACCTATGCTGTGGCGACGCCCGTCTCGAACTCCTTCACGGTGGCGGCCGGAGCGCAAACCATTTCCTTCATCTCGCCGGGCAACCAGACGCTGGGCACCGCGCCTGCGGCCCTGATGGCGACGGCGACCTCGGGTCTGGCGGTGACGTTTGAATCCACCACGCCGAGCGTTTGCAGCGTGAGTGGCACGGCGCTGACGCTGGTGGGCGCTGGCACGTGTGCCATCGGTGCCAGCCAGGCTGGCAGCAGCACCTATGCCCCAGCGCCTGCGGTGTCGAACAGCTTCACCGTGTCGGCCGCCCCGCTGACGGCGCAGACCATCAGCTTCACCTCGCCCGGAAACCAGACCTTGGGCGTCGTACCGGCGCCGCTGGCCGCCACGTCTACATCGGGCCTCGCGGTCGCGTTCGCGTCGACCACGTCCGGCGTCTGCACAGTCAGCGGCACCACCCTGACACTGGTGGCGGTGGGCAACTGCAGCGTGGCCGCCAGCCAGGCCGGCAACAGCACTTATGCCGGCGCCACGATGGTCACGCAGACCTTCAGCGTTGCCGCAGCGCCGCTGACGGCGCAAAGCATCACCTTCGTTTCGCCGGGCAACCAGACGCTGGGCACGGCTCCCGCCTCGCTGGTCGCAACCGCTTCTTCGGGCCTTACGGTGTCGTTGGTGTCCACCACAACGGGCGTCTGCACGACGAGCGGTACCACCTTGACGCTGCTGACTGCAGGCAGTTGCACGATCAGCGCCAGCCAGCCCGGCAACAGCATCTTTGCGTCGGCCGCACCGGTCTCGAACACCTTCACCGTCGCAGCCGCCCCGCTCACGGCACAGACCATCACGTTTGCTTCGCCGGGCAACCAGACCCTGGGCACGGCGCCGCCCGTGCTGGTGGCCACTGCTTCGTCGGGACTGGTGGTGGCCCTCGCTTCCACCACGACACCGGTGTGCACGGTGAATGGCAGCACGCTGACGCTGGTGACCGATGGAATCTGCACGGTCGTCGCCAGTCAGGCCGGCAACAGTACGTTCGCTGCGGCCACGATGGTCTCGAATTCCTTCTCGGTCGCATTCATTGAACTGTTCGCCAATGGCGGTTTTGAGACGGTCGGCACAACTACCCCGGCCAACGCCTGGCTGGCTGCTGCCGGCGGCTACACCCTGTCGACCGATTCACGCAGCGGCGCGTTTGCGGTACAGCTGGCGTCGCCGGCATCCAACGCCGCGATCGCCTTGCAAAATTCCATTGATCAAGGCATGCGGCCCCCGCTGGCGGTGGGCACCTCACCCGTCCTCACGTTCTGGGCCAAGGGCACTGCCGGCGCCACGGGCAACGTGACCTTCGCGCTACGCTACCTCGATGGCATCGGCAATATCCTGTACTCCAGTCCCCCGAACCAAAACTTTGCGAACGCCATCAACACCAGCACCTGGACCAAAATCACCTTCAACGGTGGCGTGGTGCCTGCAGGCGCAACGGCCGCGTTCATCGAGTTCAGTCAGGCCATCGGGCCGATCGGCACCGGGCCCGCAGGCGAGAACTGGTTCGCCGGCAGGGTCCTGATCGATGACCTCTCTTTGCGGGTGCCTTGAAACGCTGCGTTGCGCGCGCTGCACGCGGCCGATGGCATGCGGCTCTCTTTGACTTGCCGGGCGACAAGCGTGAGGAGCCCGTCGAACGGGTCAACCTGCGTGCGGTGGGTCGAGTAAACCGGGAATGATGAGCGCTTGGTCTGTCAGGCTGCTGATGGCTGCCTTCATGGTGCTGGCCACCCAGGTCGCCGGCGCGGCCGCATCGTCCACACTCGAAGAGCGCATGCAGTTGTTCCGCGATGGCGCGTTGCACGGCTTCGCGCTTGCCGAGCTGCCAGACGATGGTCGCGAGGTGTACACGGAAGCCGACTTCCGGGACCTGGTGGCAACCGGGGCCAACGTGGTTCGGGTGTCCGTCCAACTTCGAAAGTGCAAGGGCTGTCAGCGTTATGAGAGGCCAGAGGCGGACACCCGCTATGTCGAGCGAATCCTTGGCCGAGGTGAGCGCCACGGGTTTCGCGTCGTGGTGACGCTGCTGGCAACGCCGTGGGGCGACCAGTCCGACTATTGGGAGAGCGACAGCCTGAAGTCCGACATTGTCGAAAAGTGGGGGCAACTGGCCAGGCGACTCAAGGGGTTTGCAGCGCTGCAGGCGTATGACTTGATCAATGAGCCCGTGGTGCCCGGTGTGCTGCCCGGTGTGCTGCCGGTGCACACCCCGCAGGCGCAATGGCATGAGCTTGCAGTGGCGATCGCGCTCAAGCTGCGGGCGGTGGACCCGAACACACCGTTGATGCTTGAGCCGGCGCCCTGGGGTCTGCCGAGTTCCTTCAAGGGAACCCTGCCGATGGACATGCCGGGTCTCGTCTACAGCTTTCACCTTTATGCGCCGCATGAGTTCACGCACCAAGGCCTGCCTGGCTACCCCGCGTCGCTGGACTACCCCGGCAACGGCTGGGACAAGGCGCGCCTCGCACAGGCGATGGAAGAGGCCCGTCTGTTTGCCGCGAAGCACAAGTCCCCGATGTTCATTGGCGAGTTTTCATGTGTGCGGTGGGCGCCCGCCGGCAGTTGCCCGCGCTACCTGGCCGATGCGATCTCGCTGTTCGAGGCGCAGCGCTGGGGCTGGACCTATCACTGCTGGCGTTGCTACCAAGGTTGGGACGCGGAAGTGCATGAGGCGGTCCCGAAGGAGCAGCGCGCCGGCCACCTGCCCGAGCATCGACGGGCTGACAGCCCGTCCCTGCGGGTGCTGAAGAAGTCGATGCAACGCCATCTCAAGGGCACCCGAAAATGACCAACAGTTCGCATGCCCCGCTTTCGCTGACCGATGGTGAATGACACTTCGCGCCCTGCGCCCTCGGGTCCCACCGTGCTCGTGCTGGGCGGCACCGGATTCATCGGTCGGGCGCTGGTCAAACGTCTGCTCGGCGACCGCATCGGGGTGCGCGCGCTGGTGCGCGAGACATCAGGCCGGGCGGAGTGGCTGGCCCGCCAAGGGGTCGAACGTGTGAAGGGTGACATCGCTGACACCGCCTCGGTTGCAGTGGCACTCGACGGCATCCAAAGCGTTTACCTTCTGGCGCGCGCAGCGGGGCCTGCCTGGGCCGACTACCTTCGGCTCGACGTCGAGCCGACGCGCCGCCTCGCCGATCTTTGCTGTGCGCGCGGCATCGACCTGTACTACACCTCCTCGATCGCGATCTACGACGGCGGGCGCGCGGGCGACCTGATCACCGAGTCCACACCCCCCAGCCGCGCAACGATGCGGCTCAACGCCTACGCACGCGCCAAGGTGGCGAGCGAGACCCTTCTGGCCGAAATGCACCGCCAGCGGGGCCTGAACGTGGTGGTGTTTCGGCCCGGCATCGTGATTGGCGCCGGGGGCAACCCCCGCCATCCGGGCGTGGGCGCGTGGCCCGACCCTTCCACCTGCCGCCCGTGGGGCGGCGGCCACCACCGGCTGCCCTTCGTTCTTGTCGACGACTGCGCGGATGCGATGGCCCGCGCGCTTCACGTGCCCGGCATCGCGGGGGAATCCTTCAACCTGGTGGGCGATGCCGGCCTGTCGGGCAACGAGTATCTCGACGCGCTGGAGCGCATCGCCGGGACCCGCATCAAGCGCTCGCTGCGGCCTGCCTGGCGGCTCTTCGCGCAGAGCCTCGCCAGGTGGTGCATCAACAGGCTGGCCGGCGCGGCCGAGCACCCGATGCCGAGCTATCGGTACTGCGATGGACTGAGCTGTCGAGCGTCTTACGGGGCCGACAAGGCCAAACAGCGACTCGGGTGGGTTCCCGCCTCCGACCCGACCGTGTTGATCGAGCGCGGCATCGCCGTGCCCGGCGCAGGGTCTGGCCCGTCTGCAGGCGGCGCTGGGCTTGGGTGAGAACATGAAAACACTGACCGTCGATCATCTGATCATCGGCGCTGGAACCTCGGGCTGTGCCGTCGCGGGGGGCCTGGCGGCAAGCGGTGACCGCTCGGTCCTGGTGCTGGAAGCGGGGGGTGCCGACGCGTCGCTGCGCACCCGCGTGCCGGCCGCCACGAAGTGGATGTACGGCCGGCCGGCCTACGACTGGCAGCACGTCAGCCAACCCGACGCCAGCCTGCAGGGCCGGGCGGAGCGCTGGGCCGGCGGGCGCGTGGTCGGCGGCACCAGCACGATCAACGGGACGGTCTATGTGCGGGGCTCCGAACAAGACTTCGACGCTTGGCGCGACGCCGGCAACCCCGGCTGGGGCCATGCCGACCTGCTGCCGCTGTTCCGGCAACTGGAAAGCACCGCCATCGGCGACGCTGCCTGTCGCGGCCGGAGTGGCCCACTTCCTGTGGAATTCACCCGCACCCGCCACCCGCTCGCGCAGGCCACCGCCGCGGCCATGCGGGCGGCCGGATTGCCCTGGACGGACGACATCAACGGCGCGCACTTCGAGGGCGCCGGCTGGGCTCAGGTGACACAGCGTGCCGGCGTTCGCGTCAACGCTGCGCGGGCGTTTCTGCATCCGGCGTTGCGTGAAGGCAAGCACCCGGTTCGCCTGTTGACGGGGGCGCATTGCGTGGGCCTGGTGGTTGAAGGCGGCCGCTGCACCGGCGCACGCTTCGTGCAGCAAGGCCAACGGGTGCAGGTGAATGCGCGGCGCGGTGTGGTGCTCTGCGCGGGGGCCGTCAAGTCACCCCAGTTGCTGATGCTGTCAGGCATCGGGCCGGGCGCGCCGCTGTCTGCGCTGGGCATTGCCGTGCATGTCGACCTGCCGGGGGTGGGGCAGGGGTTGATGGAGCACCCGGTGGTGAAGCTGTCGGCGCGTGTTCACGGCAGCACCTACAACGTAGAGACCGGTCCGGTGAACGGGCTGCGCCACCTGTGGCATTACATCCGGCGCCGCGAGGGCCCGCTGGCCTCACCGCACGCCCAGTTGCTGGCGCATGTGCGCAGCACCCGCGGTGCGCATCGGCCCGATGTGCAAATTGCTTTTTATCCCTACGCCTTCGAGCGGTGGGAGGGCGGTGTCAGACGTGCGCGCAGCCCGGCGGTGATGTTCACGGTGATGGCGTCGCAGGGTCGCGGGCGGGGCGAGATCGTGCTGTCAAGCGCCGACCCGCAGGCGCCACCCGTCATCCGCCATGCGCTGCTTGCCAACGACGCAGACCGACAAATCCTGGTGGCGGGTTGTCGGCTGGTGCATCACATTGCCATGCACGCCCCGCTCGGCGCAGAGATCCGAAGCTGGATCGAGATCGACCCTGCAAGCGCCACCGAAGCCGATTGGGCCCGCTACCTAGACGCCGAGGCTGCGTTGGCCTACCACCCGGCCGGCAGTTGCCGAATGGGCAGCGACGCGCACGCCGTGGTCGATGCTTCACTGCGTGTGCGCGGCATCGAAGGTTTGCGCGTGGCCGACAACTCCGTCATGCCGGCGCCTGTCAGCGGCAATACGCAGGCTGCGGCTTACGTCATCGGTGCCAAGGCTGCGGTGCTGATCCGGGCCGACGCGGCATAGTCCGTCATGAACAAACTCAAAGGCTGGCGCTCGGCGCTCGTCATGCGTCGGCTGCGCGGCCTGGCCCACGCCTCGCCCTGGTGGGAGCTGATTCTTCGCAGCGGCGCCGTTCTTGTGGTGCGTGTTGCGGGTGCCGGTCTGGGGTTCGCCTTCAATGTGGCACTGGCCCGCGCACTGGGTGCCGACGGCCTGGGCGTCTACCACCTGTCGTTGACGTTCGCCTTGATCGCCAGCGTGGTCGGCCGAATGGGAATGGACGCGGCCATGTTGAAGTTCGGCGCGACCAGCCATGCGGCCATGGACGGGCGGCGGCTCGCGGCCGTGCACCGCATGGGCATGGGTACGGCGTTGCCGGGCTGCGGCATCGTTGCTGCCAGCACATTCCTGGCCGCCGACTGGCTGGCAGTTACGGTCTACTCCAACCCGGCCGTCGCCGCGCCGCTTCGGCTCATGAGCTTGGCTCTGGTGCCGTTTGCCCTGTTGAACCTGTACGGCGAGCTGTTGAAGGCCGGCCATCACCAGGCACTCTCGTCGTTCGTGCAAGGTGCGGCGCTGCCCCTGGTCAGCCTGCTGCTGCTGTTTGTTTTTTCCGGCCAGCTGAAAGACGCCAGCGCTGCAGCCGCGCTCTACCTGGTCGTCACGCTACTCGTGTGTTTGTCGAGCCATGTTTTATGGCGCCGAACCATTCCGAATGCACCTTCGCGGGCAACGGCATCACTGAGGTTTCGTGATCTGTTCGGTACCGCCATGCCGATGTACGGCTCGGCCATCGCCGATGTCGTGATGACGTTTTCGGATGTGTTGATACTCGGCATGTTCGCGACCGCCACCGATGTCGGTATTTACACAGCAGCAGCCCGGACGGCGTTGCTGACAAGGTTTTTGCTGCTCGCGAACAGTGCGGTTGCGGCACCCAGATTCGCTGCCCTTCACGCCGCCAACGACAAGGAGGGCGTGGCCAGACTGGCCGTGCGCTCGACCCTGCTGACGACGGTCTCGAGCGTGCCGCTGCTGCTGATCTTCATCGTTTTTCCAGAAAAGATTTTGTCGCTGTTCGGGCCGCAGTTCGAGGCGGGTGCGCAGGTGCTCATCATCTTGTCGGTGGGCCAGTTCGTGAACGCCATGACAGGCCCTGTCGGCTATCTGTTGAACATGAGTGGCTTCCATCGAATCGAGGGACGCATCGCCGTTGTCGGCGCCTTGATGACCGCAGGATTGTGTTTTGCGTTGATCCCGATCTGGGGTCCGATGGGAGCCGCCGCCGCGAATGCGATTGCCACGGCCACCTGCAATCTGCTGCGGGTCTATTTCGCCAAGACCTGTTTGGGGATTTTGATGCTGCCGATCCCCGGGGCATTTCGGGCGCGACGCCAGTAGCAGCTCAAGACGCTTGCTGTGAATCTGCACTGCTGCGCCGTCTGGGGCTCTGCGCGCAGGCCCGAACTAAGCGGGACTCACGCGCTGCTTCAGCACCATGGCGTAGTAGATGCTCGGGACGCGGGGTAACGAGGGAAGGGTGCCTTGGACATCGGAAAAATGCGACTTCGCAAGCGCTTCAAACCCCGATGGGCTCCTCACGTACTGGCCTCTGTCGTTCCGCGCGAGCCAGCGCTCCATCGAGCCCTGGCGGTCGTGAAGCACGGTGTCGAGCGTGACGACACGTCCGCCGGGGCGCAGGCATTGGGAAAGCAGTGAGAGCAGCGCTGCGCATTCGGAGTCGGTCAGATGGTGAAGAAGCCCCATCAGCAGCACCCGATCGAAAGGCCCAAGCGCGTCCGCGTGCACGTGTGTGAACGGCTCCACGTAGAAACGTCCTCGGCTTCCAAAGCGCTTTCTGGCGTGGTCGATGTAGCGAGCGTCGGTATCAAACCCGTGGTAGTCCACAGCCGGCAGCTCAGCGAGATAGTAGGCAGGGCCACAGCCGATATCGGCAATTCTTTGCCCGGGCGCGGGCTCCAGAAGAGAAAGGCACAAGGAGCGCATCTTTGTGCCGCCGACGAGGGCCTGAAATCCGAGGTACACGCTCGGCAAGCTCAAGAGTGCGCGCATTGAATTCCTTTTTGTCGACCACAAAAACGGGGTTCGCTCAAGCGCGCGGAACACGCAACCTGACTGGCCTCGTGCTATTGCTTCAACGTTTGAGCATCACCCACACGGCGCCAGAGGGTGAAGGCCGGCAGGTTCTGAACCACGACGAAGTGCTGCGCCTTCAGGTAGCGGGCGATGTCTCCCTGGGTGTCGAAGGTATCCGGCTTCGACAAGATCACTACATCGGGCGCAGTGAGAGTGAGCAGGCACTGCGTCGAGGCATTTGCAATGGATTGCGCACCGGGCAGATCGCTGCACGCCAGCGGCTTGTGCTGACCGGTGAGTTCTCCCAGGACATCAAAGTCGCCCGGCAGCCCGTAGTACTCGGCGCCGATCACATCGGCAGCCCACCAGACCCGCTGCCCTTGCGCCAAGGCCACTTGTGCCAAGGCCGCTGCGGCGCGGTAGTCGTCTTTGCGGTGCCGCTCGGAAAAGCGCAAGGAACATGACGAGTAGAAGAGGAACAACAGCGCAGAAACGGCGAGCAACCACCGCAGGCGCTGATGCCGGCGCGCACCGGCTTGCAGCAGCGTGGCCAAGCCGAGTGCCAACACCAGGTTGAGCAGCGGCAGCGCGGCGAACAGGTGTCGACCCGCCACCCGCCAATGCATGGCAAAGCCGCTGAAGATGACGATGCCGACCGGCAACAGGCCGAGCGCACCCATCAGCAGCAGTTCACGGGTTCCCAAGCGGCTTTTGGCTTCTTTCAAACCCACCGCAAAAACCATCAGCAGCACGCCACCAGCCGCGAGCAAGCCGACTGCGTAGGGGGCCAGAGCCGCCGGCCCCTGGCTGCGCAGTTCGAGACGGCTGGGGCCTATGCCGGCCAGCCCCAGCACCTCATAGGCGGCAAACAAGACGGTAGAGGGCGTCGACGATGCCAGCCTGGAACCGCCCGCGCCCAAAAGCAGGCTGTTCAAGTAGTAGACCGTCAACAAGGCGGTGGCGAGCAGAAACAACCCCAGCAGCAGCGCGTTCACGCCGCCCAGCAGTTCGCGCCAGGTCGACTGCCTGAGGTGGTGCAAGAGCACATACACGCAGGCTGCGAACACCCAGAACACGCCCAACATGCTGGCACCGAACAGCAGAATGCCGCCCACCACAAAGAGCATCAGGAAGAAGGGCTCGGCGGGGCGTCCACTGGCGCGGCTGGCGTGCAGGTTCAGCAGGTAGGCCAGGATCATTTGCGACCCTGCGTACATCATGATGTAAGGCCTGGCCTCGTTCGCGTACTGCCAGACCATGGGGTGCAAGGCACTCAAAGTCAGGAACAGAAAGGCAAACTTTCTGGGGTAGTCACGCAACGCCCAGAAGACCGCCAACTGGCCAGCGACGAACAACGGCAGGTTGGCCAGTCTGAAGAAAAACTCGCCTGTTGGGTTCAACTGGCCCCACAGGTAGAAGTGCAGAAAGTGCAGGGGCGTCTGCGAGCCATTGGGAACGAGCAGCAGTTCAATGAAAGCCTTGAACGATTGCATGGCACCGAAGTGCGCGGTCCAGAATTCGTCGATCCACAGGCTTTCGTTGCTGATGGCCAGCAGCATGACGACGATCTGGCTCAGCGCGAAAATGCCGACTCGCCATGGGTCTGAGCGGGGTCTCGCAAGGGTGGCAGTCATGGTGACTTTTTGTGAGGTTCAAGCGGCGTGCGAAAGACGATGAATTTACTGGCCAGATAACTGGTCAATACATAGGGCGGAATGCCCAGCGCCTGGGCTATGTAGCCATTCACGCCCAGGTGGTCTATCGAAACCAGTACCGTCAGCAGATTCATGCCGTAGGCTACTGCGGCAACCAGCAAGAACTTCACGAGCGCGGGCAGTTGGGGCCCTCGGTGGGCAAAGGTCCATCTGCTGTTCAGCGTGAAACTCGTGGTCAGACCGGCGGCGTAACCGATGGCATTGGCGGCCACGTCGCCAGCGTGAAAAAACCCCTTGCAGGCGTAGATCACCAGCAAGCTGATCAGCATGTTCAGCATGCCGACGCTCAGGAACCTGCCGAACTGCGGGAGGTTTTTTTTGATCATTTAATGGCGCGTGCGTAGTACTGGCCTCCCAACGGCAACCAAGCCAGCGCGCCTTCCAGTGGCCGCAGCCAGCGCAGGAAGTGCGGAAAGAACACCCGGTATCGATTCTTTGCACTTGCGAAGCCTGCACTCAGCAAGCGCCGCTTCATTTCAGATCCGCTAATCAGGTGCGCATTCTCGTCAAACGGACAGGTATTGACGATTCGAACCGTCAACGGGTTGTATGGATTGTGCTCAAACACGAACAGACTTCCACCGGGCCGGATCACACGGCGGAGTTCCTGGAGGAGGGTCGTGTGGTCAGCATGGTCGATATGATGAAACACACACATCGCGTACGCGATATCGAAGTGATCTGCAGGAAACGGAATTCGCGTGCCATCGAAATGAACATATTTCGCCTGCCCCAGAAAGCGCGTTTCCGCCACCTGCAGACTGCGCTGCGAAAAATCCAGACAGGTCAGTTGTGCAGCAGTAATGTGTTTTTTCACATAGGGAACAGAATTCCCTATGCCGGCCCCGAAATCAAGAATCTCGACAGGTAAATTTGCAGTCCCGGATGGCCGCTTCCAGTCGCGAGAGATATCCCTGATCTTGTACTCAGAGAAATACTCCGGACCTTCCCCTGATATCGCAATGCCTGCCGCGTGTGACGCATAATAATCATCGGCGAACTTGTCGAACTCTGCTTCATTCATGACGCTGCTCCAGGCCATCCAAAATCTTCCGAAATAGAGCAAACCGCCACAGAGCGGCGATTGCAGTTGATTCTGGAATGCCGTACGAACGAACAGTGATTCGTCATTGAAAATGCCGGATAAAAATACAGATGTCGATAAGTCAAAGGGTGCCTTCAGGGGCGGCTTCGGCTATGTTCAAGACATTCGGCCATCATGAGCCTGGAAATGCCCACCGGCAAACGCTTCTGGAAGGTCTTTTCTCCTTCCAAAAACACCGTTGATCGAAATTGAACGCGCCGACTGTATAGATCTGACATTCTATTGGCAACTCGGATGACTTTCGGGGTGCGACGCGCAATTCTCTTGAAAATTCCGATGATCTCTGCAATGGTCACCGGGCATTCGGAGGCAACAATCTTGATCAGTACGCGCGACTTGTGGCTCGTGGTACGCAGTGAGTTGACCATGATTGCCGCAGCGTCGTCGGCATCGATATAATCACGAATAGTATCGTATGGAACGTATATCTGAATGGGTTTATTCTGGAGGATGCTTCGGGCCATATGGCCTAACAGACCCTGTCGCTTTCCTGCGGCCTGACCGGGGCCATACAGTGTGGTAATTCGGGCGATCACCGCCGCCAGAGATGGATTGGCAAGTACGAACCTACGAATCAGATCTTCTTGCTTGATCTTCTCGTTGGCGTAGGCGGTGGTTGGGGCTGCCAAAGAAGCCTCGGTAATGATGTCATCAGACGAACCAGCATAGATTGCACCTGCCGAACTGGCGAAGAGAATAGAACCGGGTCGCGTCAACAGCGTTCGCTCGGATTCCAACAGGTTCAACAGCTGGGACAATGCCAGAGTTTCCGGCGCGATGGAATCAGACGAACTGCTCATGGTACCTATGCCGGCAGCCCAATGAATCTCCCATCGACCGGTCGCACCAACTTTCAGCGCGAACGCCTTGACTGCGGCGCCCATCTGGTCATGGAGTTCGGGCGAATTGTTCCAGGAGAAGCGCTGTTCAGGAGTAAAAAGCTCGGTGCCTCTGTTCCGCAAGCTTCGACACAAGGCTGCGCCAAGCAAACCCGCGCTCCCCAAGACCCATGCAACTGTCATCGGTGCCCCGCAGGCCGCGTGGGCTTGGTGCTTACGACATAAAGCGGTTTCCCCATGACGATTCCCAGTGTCACCGCAAGATATTCCGCGATGACGCCCAGAGATGCCAGTATGCTTCCGGAGAAAAATGACACTACGATCAAAAGTGAAGCCCACCCCTGAACAGGGACTTGACCATAATATTTGGCATACAATGCATATCCAGCCACGAGGATCGCTAGCACCATCGAAGAGAATCCCATGATGGTAATTAATCTCAATGGACGTGTACCGGTGGTAAGTATGAGTCTCCAGAAGTGACCAATGAGTTTTATGTAAGAGTATCCCGAAGGTCGCCCTATCTCACTTCTCAGGACAACCGGGCAGTGACCGATATACGCCGTAATCCAGAAGAGACCAACATCGAGATAGACGCCGCTCCCGCAATAGGCCGCGAGCGTCCTGGCAATTTCACCGTCAACGAGGCGGAAGCTGTTGAAGCTTCCGATGGCTGTGTTACCTAATAGCGTGGTGCTGGCTCTCTTTACCGTTCGGCTCAAGAAATTTCTCAAAAAACCATGAGGCGGTGCGTTCGTCGGCTTCGCGTACACAAGTTGCAGTGATGAGTGCAAGGCGCTGTCGAGCATCGTTGCAATATCTGCTGGATTCTGTTGGCCGTCCTCATCCAGGGTCACGACCCAGTCACCGGTGGCGCTCGCCATTCCTGCCAATGTCGCGGCATGCTGCCCGTAGTTTCGAGACAGCCACACTGGCTGCACAAACGCGTGCTGAGCGCTGAGCGCTTCCAGCGTCTTGTCGGATCGATCAGGGCCGCAGTCATGCACCAGCAGCACTTCGCAAACGATGTAGCTGTTCCCGCCTGGTGTGGTCTGCACCTGGGTCAGCGGCAAAAGTTCGGCGATTAGAGTGGGCAGAGTCCGCTCGCCGGCATAGACCGGAATGACGATTGAAATACGGTTAGTTCGATTATTATTCATAGAAATCGAATCTCTTCCGCATATTAGTAGAGTTCAATCCGTTGCTGTAAGTCAAGAAATAGTTACTGCACTGGGAGAAATTTGGTGAGCAGGTTTTCATACTGACTCAAGACATCAGGCCAAGCAAAGGCGCCATTGAATCGAAGCTGACCCTGCTGCTGCAAAATATTTAGCTGGGTCGCGTTAGAGAGTAGTTCATCCATTCGCGTGGAAAAGGTGTCGGCACAGCTGAAATAAACTGCACCGTCTCCGGCAACCCAGCGATTGAATCGATTGTCGTGTGCAACCACCGGGTTTCCTGCACCCAGTGCCTCAACCAGAGAAGGATTTGTTCCTCCCACTTGATGTCCATGCAGATACGCTGCGCTGTGAAACCGCAGTGCCTGCACCACCGACTTGTCGTAGATCGCACCGACAAAGGTCACCTCGGAGCTGGCCGCTGACTTGATTGCCCGATGATAGGAATTGTCTTTCTCGTAGTTTCCGAGTACTGCCAGTTGATAGCCACGCGGCTTGGCCGAGAAGCCCTGCACCATTTCAAAGATGGAATTCTCCGGCTCGGGACGGGCAATGACCGTCAAGAACCGGTTCGGCTTCAAACCCAGCGCGTGCACTGGCTCGGCCGGCGCGGCGGTCACGGTATCTGCACCATAAGGTATGGTCGTTATCTTGTCAGCGGCGATGCGCGTTTGCAGATGTGCGTTGATTTGCGGATGGTCTGCTACTAAATGATTTCCCAGCCAGCACGCAGCTCGTTCATTGATCCAGAACCACGTTTTGGCGAAGGGCCCCCACTTGGCCCGCTTCCATTCGATTCCGTCCATGTTGATGAGATTTGGAATGCCTTTGAATCTCAGCAGGGCACAAAATATGCCCGTATTATAGCCCAGAGTCAAACAAAGATCAGTAAATTGGGCTGCGTGCGATGTCGCTTGCCAATCGAATAGAATAGTACCTTTGGGGCCGGATTGCGAGATCGGAATTCGAACGCGCTCAATTCCGTTCCATACATCTTCGAAAATCTGTCCAGATCCGTCTTCCTGGCAATATACGATTATTCTCCAACCTTTTTCTACCAGGTATAAAGCGAGCTTTTCCGCGAAGGTTTCAAATCCTCCATGGGAGGCGGGAATACCTCGTGTTCCCAATATCCGAACAACCTTGCCCGTGTTATCCGCGTGGTGTCGACGGCGCGGGGGCTGGGGCTCGGTTTCCGGCAGGTGAGCGGGGCAGTCAGGTGCAGTCCCAGGGCTCAGTTTGGAGAGGTTTTTCGGTGAGCTGCTGTCGATCGGGATCGGGCAGCGCAGAGACGGGGCCGAGCGTGATAGCGAATTCACCTGAGGTGTGGAAATTCTGTTCATGACGCCGGTGCCGGATGTGTTGAGCCTGAGGTCGCGCAAAGCGATTGATGAAAGCGCTTTCATGAGATCATAAACGGAGTGTGATCGCCGACTGCACCGGGGTTTCCCCTGGGTGGGTTCAAGCTGTCCGGCGCGGTCGAACCGCCGATCAGCGCAGCGCGCGCCCTTGCGCGGTGTTGTGACTCCGCTCGAACACAATTCGAACACCGCGACGTCGCAATGTCCGCGCGCGGGGATCGGTCTGTGGCGGTCGCTTGAAAGCTGAATCCGTGGTCAAGCCTGCGCTCACCGATGATCCTTGGCCTGGCGGACCTCCAACAGGCTGACTAACTTGCATGTTGCAGTGCCCGGCGATAGCAGTCGAGGGACTGCTCGCCCAAGAGGCTCCAGTCATTGCGCACGGTGACCATTCGAAGCCCAGCCTGCGCAACGTCCTCTGAGCGGCCGGGCATCGCAAATACGCTCCCGATGCGCTGCGCAAGGTGCTCTGGATCCTGGCTTCTGAACACAAACCCGGTGGACTCGTCATCGACAGCCTCGAGCATGCCCGCGATGTCTGAAACCAAGACCGGGCGGCCGTAACTCATGGCTTGCAGGACGACCCCGCTTTGGTAGATCCGCAGGTACGGCAGAACGACAAGATCGGCGCAGCGATAGAAGAAAGGAACTTCGGCATCCTTGATGTAGCGGATATGAAGGCTGCAGTAAGGCGCGAGTCCATGGCGGTCGATCAAGGCTGCATATTTCGAGAAATCTGTTTTCCAGACGCGTCCGCCAATCAACAAATGCAGGCTCTTGTCGTTTTGCCTCGCCAAGGCAAAGCCTTTCAATAACACATCAAGTCCCTTGACATCCTTGATCTGGCCGAAGAACAGCAAGACTCGCTGGTCTGCTGCAAAGCCGAAGTGTTCTCTTGCGACATCCCGACTCGGCGCTGGCGGCAGGTCTTCCAAGTAGGTGCCGTGCAGCACGACATCAATTTTGTTGTCCGCGACGCCTAATTCATTGATCAACTCATGCTTGGCAACTTGGCTATGAGCAATGACGCGGTTGGCTTGTCGATACACCCATCGATTGAATAAGGGTACTGACAAACCGTCCTTGAACGCCTCTACGTCGTGCGCCGTGATCACGATTTTCAAGCCGATCGAGCGGGCCAGCAAAACATTGAACAGTTCGAGGAGACCCACATGAAAAAAATGGAAGTGGGCAACTCGATGGCCGGTTAAGCGCGCTCCCGGCAACGCCCGTAAACTGCCAATAACATACCGAACGCCGCGCCGCCATGCTTTGCTGTCGCCGTAGATCCCGCGATAACACAACTTGACAGGAAACCCTTCATTTCCAGTGACCTTGGTTTTGTCGCAGGTGTACAGTGTGACCCTGCTTCCCGCCTTGACAATACTTCGGCACAGGGAGAAATCATAAAAATTCATGCCACCATGACCGCCAACCGGCTCAATAACAGCAACCCCAACGTCATTCATTGTCCATTTCCTTCATTCATCTAGGCTGGCGTCGGTGGGTGTCGACCCGATCAAGCCGACTGACCAAGCAGAGCGTTAATTTACCGGTCGTTCCGCCTCTTCGTCGATGATCCGAGTAAATCGACGCCCAAATGCCTCTATGGTGTATTGGGTCGATATGAGATCGCGATGCCGATTCAGATGGTCGGCATCGCTTGGCTTTTCCGGCGCGCAAAGCAAGTCTGCCAACGACTCCACATCGCCGGACGGAAACGTCCATTCTGGCGGCAGCATGTCGGCCATTCCATCGACACGTGCGGCGATGATTCGTCGGCCCACGGACATTGCCTCCAGCATCACCAAAGGTACGCCCTCATAGCGTGATGGCAACAGGAGTACATCGCATGCTGCGTAAAACGAAGTCACGTCGGTTTGCCAGGCACGCCAATGAACTGCAGCGGTGAGGCCTTGCGCCTGAACCTGTGCCCGCAGCGCCGGCTCGTCGGCTCCGGATCCGACCACGAGCATGTGCACACGCAAACCCCGAGAACGGGCGATCGACAATGCTTGTAGAGCCAGGTCGTGCCGCTTCTGCCAAAACTCGATGCGGCCGATCATCAACAGCAATTGATCGTCACCGTGCAGCCCCAACTGTGTCCGCAGCGCGGTGCGGCTCTGGGATGTGACATGGGGCAGTGTGATCCCGTTCTCCACGACGCGGACCAATCCACGTCGGCGGCGGCGCGCGTACTCAGCCATGCGTGGGCTGATCGTGATCAGGCAAGCGGGAAGACTGTAGAAAGGATGGACGAACCATTGACGCACGCGTGCTCGCAGCGGCGTTGGCGCGAACAAGGACTCGTCATGTGTCATGGGCAGGTAGCTAAGAGTCCGCACGCCGGCCAGGCGCCCTGCGAAAAGTCCCAGACTGGACAATGCGATGCCGCCCTGGACAACGATCAGCAAGTCGGGCTTGCCACTTCGAATCAACCGCCAAAGCCGCAGTAACGGTTTGATTGAAAAATACGTCCTCAGCCACTGACCCCGCCCTGACGCGTACGGAGTCTGAATGACTTTGATGTGTGGAAGAACGCCACTCAGGCGGCGGCACAGTTCTGAATTCATTGCACTGGCAATGAAAGTGATGTCGTATCGCTTTTGATTGGCGAGATATTCAACCAATCTTAAAGTCATCAGTTCGTGTCCACCAAAGGTTGCTGCATCGTCATAAAAGGTGAGGCGGTACGTTGACATACCGAGTCTGTCAGCGCCACCGTTTGGCGTTGATGATCCGCTTGGCTGCGGAAGAGGGTTTTCCTCTTTCGCTCGCTACCGATCCGTTGGCAGGTACATCACGATGCGCACCGAGATAAACCAAGGCTCCGGCAACGGCGATAACTACCACTCCGTAATCAGACATGAAATGCGGTTCGGTGACCGAAGCGATGAGAAACCGAATCATCATGGCGGCGCCTGCTGCGCCGACAAGTCGGGGCCATGGAAAGAAATCGCTCTGCGCCAGGCGTCGGCCAATTGAAAATATGGCTGCGATGGAAAGCAGAAAAAATGTCAGTGCGAGCAGCCCCATTTTGCCGGCCATGGACATGTAGGCATTGTGCATGTAGCGGTTCAACTCAGGACGCAACGATGAGCCGCTGCTACCTTTATAGTCTGCGCCCAGCCCGATTCCGAGCAAAGGATGCTCTTGAATATGTGGCAGCATAGCATCGAATTCCCAGTAACGCCACTGCGCAGAATATCCGTAGTTGATCTCTTCTCCGACCGAAGTAAGCCGGTAGACCACAGCGGCGAATGAATCTGGCTTCCAGTACATTGCAAGTGCAGACCCGAAGGCGATGAATGCCACCAGTAAAATAGCGAGCTGAGGAAGTTTTCTCGGATTCAACCACCACACCAGCATGATCAAGCTGATCAGGACGGCAGCAAAAGTGGTGCGGCCATAGGTCAGAATAATCCCCACGAATAACAAGCCGGCAACCCCGAGGAACATTGGTTTTCGAATGATATTCAGAGCATGGGCGCCAACCGTTAACAGCAGAGAAAATATGATGACGTTGAGCCCCAGCGTGTTGGCGCGTGTGGTTGCAGATTCCTGCCGCCCCAGGGTTTCCAGCGCGCTGATGCCCGTGTCACCAAACACGGCAATGCCAAAAACACCCTGCAGCACCTGCCCAACCGAAAACAGGCAACCCAGAACGACGATGCTGACAACAAACCGATCCTGACGTTCTTGTTTCCGCAAAATGACCACCGCGATGGGCAGCATCAGCACATAAAGCAAAGCCCGTATCTCGCCCAGAGCCCAAGCCTTGGGAATATCTCTGAGCAGCAGTGACACGGCGATAGAGACGACGAGGCTGGCGGCAAAAAAACTGGCGGCCGCAGTCAGCAAGCGAGTTCCAGCCACCGGCGCCGAAACCGGTTTCACGATGCGCCGATGCGCAGCAAATTCCCACCCCGCGTATACAGCCAGCATCGCCAGTGTTGCGTCCGCCGCCGCGAGTGAACCGCCCAACACCGCGATCCGCGGAACCAGGGCAGGGTGTATCAAACCGCAGACGAACGCGATACACGCGGTCAGCCCGTATTCCGGACGCACCATCAGCACTGCCGCGACGACGGGCACCAACAGCACTGAAAAGACAAAATAGCCGGGCAGGATTACCGAGGCCAGCCCGAAGCACAGAGCAAGAAATAGCAAGCCCGCTGTCACCATTGCAGACGGCAACCTTCCGGGGCGGGCGCTGGTCATGCTGGCGCGGTGCCGAAGCAAACCGCATCGCAAGACAACCGAGGAGCGTCTGTGCGACGGATCCGGGTCAGGCCGAACACGGGCACGAGCACCAGCAAATATGCAAGCCCTCCCAGGCGTTCAGGGCGACGATGTGCACGCAGTCGGCTGATGAACGCCATGGCTCAAAGCGCCAATTCGCCGAACACGCGCGTGCGCGCCTGGTTGGGCATTGCCGCAGCCATGTCGGCGATGAAGCCGGCCTGAATCGCATGCGCTCGCGCCATGTCGGAGTCGATGCTTGAAACGCGAACCAGCATTCCGTCAGAGATCAGGCCGCGCAGGCCGTATCGCATCTGCGCCAGTTTCTGTTCAATTCCCGACGTTGCCACTTCACTGCCCACCACTACCCAGTAAGTGATGGGCTCGTTGCGTTCACCCAGTCTGGACATCAGCCTGCGCACAGCCAGGGTGCCCCCCGCAGCGCGTTGCACCGCCGTCATGTTGGCCGTGATCTCGAAGCCCTGGGCTGGATAGCAGACTTCGGGACGGTGTGCACTGGTTCCGTCCGACTGATCACCACCGTACGCGACCGACAGCATGATTCGGTCACCGTCTGCATCGACGTAGGTGCGGCTGAGCACCTGGTTGTAGATGGCGTCGAGCTTGGCTTGCACGTCGGGCGCGGGCGGGACCGTCGGCATGCGGGCATCGAGCCGCCAGGAGCCGAACTGCTTGGGGAACAGTGATTCGAGGTCAGGCTTGCCGATCTGGTCGGCTAGGTAGGCCGTCGGTTTGCCAAGATAGGTCAGAGCGGCTCCGGCGATCATGATGACCGCCGCCAGCACAGCACGCCGTTGCACGCTGTTCGTCATGTGCGCTCGTTCCTGCCCCTGAAGGGCAGCCGCAGCAGCCGGTCCGTGAGCAGTATCAGCACCAGGCCAACAAGGAAAAGCACCATGCCGGCAAACACATGAATGAAGCCTTGGCCGGCCGCATCGCCGAAGTGGTAGGTCACCAGCACCAGGATCAACACCCGAGTGACATTCGCAACGAACGAGATCGGAATGATCAACAGGGCGAGGGTCACGTTGCGCGCGACTGATGCGTAGTGCATCAGGTTCATGTACAGCAGGCCCAGTGCCTCCAGCGTGAACAGGGAGTTCAGGCCGGCGCACGCATCGGCGACCAGGAGCTGGTACTGCCCGACGCTGAGCACCACCCCCGCGCGCGCGACGGGGTAGCCGAGGCTGTAAAGCAGTTTGGCAGCAACTGCCGATACGGCGGCCTTCAGCGGAGCCGTCAGGGAAGCCACCACCGAGCTGGGTAACGGCACGATGAACAACAGGAAGAACAACGGGAACCAGAGCAGTCGGAGTGCGCGCCGCCCCAGAAACAGCAGCAGCAGTCCGATCAGGACGACGTGTTGGGAGAGCACCTCGAACACCAATATGCCTTGCGAACGGCCCAGCGCATACATCATCACGCCGATGATCAGCACGCCGATGCCCAGCGCCATGTCGGGTTCAACTGGCAGCGACGCGAGGGCATGACGCTGGCTGTAGATCAACCACAGGCCAAGCGCCAGGATGATGGGGCCGTGTCCCTGTTCGTCGGATGGCCAGACGCGGCTGGCCAGGTCAAGATAGGTCGGCAAATAGAGCGCCGCAAAGCCCGTCAGCAAGAGCGCCGCAACGACCAGGTTCAATCCCGCTGGAAGGATGGCCTGTGGCGATCCTTGCGCCCTTTGGGTCGTTTTCGGTGCACTCACCAGGCAACCTTCGGGCTCAGGTCCGGTAGCGGTTCACGACGACACCCGTCAGCCCGGGATGATCCTGCGCCAGCTCGATCGCCATTTCTTCGACGGCGGCCAAGCGCGTGATGTCCTGTCGAGCCAGCATCAGCGAGGCCCCACAACGTTCGGCGATGACTGCTGCATCGGCTCCGTATTGCGCAGCCGGGGTGTCCACCACGACATAGTCGAACTGGGCCGTGAGCTCGCTCAACAACAAGCCGAAAGCCGGACGTTCCACCAACTCCAGCGGGTTCGGTGGCGTGTTGCCCACGGGCAGCACGAACAGGCCGGGAACGCCAGGCACTGGCTGGGCGACCGCGTCTTCCGCCGCGCGCCCCGACAGGATGCTGGCCAGGCCGACCGCATTGGTCAGGTTGAACACCTCGTGCTGACGCGGGCCTCGCATGTCGGCGTCTATCAGCAGCGTGCGCCCGCCCAGTTGCGCCAGACTGACGGCCAGGTTGGCGGCAAAGAAGGTCTTGCCGTCACCGGCATTCGGGCTGACCACCGCCAGCGCTCGGCGTGGCCCTGACCGTTCGTTGAAGACCCGCTTCATTGCCTGGCTGCGAATGGCGCGGAACGACTCGGCCGTGGCTGAGAAGGGCTGGTTCAGGGCCACCAGTTCGGGGCTGAGCTTGCGCTGTTCCTGCGGTGCATAGGGGTAGTGATACTGCTTCGCCAATGCAAACAACACGTCGTCGGTGGTGGCCAGGCCGAGCCCGATGGCCGCCTCGCCGAAGCGCACACCGGTCTTGCGCTGCTGGGCCAGGATCGTCGCCACTTGCGCCGGCGTGAGCTTGCACGACTCGGCGATCAGGTCGCCGATGGACCGATCAAGAACCGGTGCTGCAGTGGAGTCGGATTCAGCCGTGGCAACCGGCTCACGCGTTAGCGCCACCGAGGTGCCCGCACGGGCCGACGTCGCCAGACCGTTCTGTGCGGGCCGAGACAAACCCACCATGCGCTGCTGTGCCGGCGACGGGCGTTTGAGGCCAAGAATATGGCGCCGTCGGGCAGGCGCCAACACACCGAGCAGCGACAGCCCCAAGGTCACCGAGACATCCTCGGTGCTGCGAACACGCCGGTTCATGAGTTCGAGCAACAAGGCGCCACCGACCGCCAGCGCTGCGCCGAGGAAGATGGCCAAGGCCGTGTTCAGCACGATCTTCGGCGACGACGGTTCGAGCGGAGGCTCTGCCGCAGTCAGCAGGCTGACGTTGCTCTGCGTGGTCTGGCTTTCCAGCGTGGACTGATTGAAGCGGGCCACCACGGTGTCGAAGGCGCGCTGTGCGCTCTCGACGTCACGCACCAGCACCGAGCCTTCGTCGCGCACCGCCTTCATGCGCAGCACCTGGGCTCGCTGCGCTTCGAGCGCTGCCCGGACGTCAGCCCCGCGTTGGCGGGCGATGCTGTCGCTGACCCCGACACCACCGGTGACGCGTTGGGTCTCGGACTCGATCCTGCTCCGCAAGGAAGCAATATTCGCGCGGGCTTCCACAACCTGCGGGTGGTCGTTGCCCAAGCGCGAGTTCAGTTCCTGCAGTCTTGCTTCAGCGCGCGAGATGTCGGTTTTCAGCGCACCGATGAGCGGGTTGTTCAGCACCTCTTGCATCTTGTCGGCCGATGCGCCGCGCGCCTGGGACTGGCGGCTGCCCGCCTCGGAAGCCAAAGCCTGCAGCACCAGCGCCTGCGACGACAATTCGTTCAGCCGCACGGTCTCGACATCCAGGCGCTCGTCGGTGGCAACGATGCCCTTGGCTTTCTGGAATTCAGACAGCCTTGTCTGTGCTTTCTCAAGCGTGTCGCGCGCTTCCTTGGCGCGACTGTCGAAGAAAGCGGAGTACTGTTTGGCGGGATCGACCCGAAGCGCCAGGCTGGTTTCCAGGTACGCCTGGATGTAGGCATTCGCCACTCCAGCCGCGAAGTTTGGATCGGTGGCCTTGTACGAGACGCTGATCACCCCGGTTTCGCGCGACGGTTTCACGTCCAGTCGTTTCTGGAATGCATCCAACAACCATGTCTCGATGCTGCCCTTGCCTCCCGTGACCTCGAGCCACTGTTCGCGAACCTGGGGGCTGTCGGCGAGCCTGAGGTTGCGAATCACGCGCCGAGCGACGCGCTCGCTCTGCAACACCTCGACCTGCGTGCCGATCAAACCCGGAGGCGGCAGCCCGCCGTAGATCATCGCGGTCACCGGGTCGGGTTTGAAGTCGACAACCACAGACGCGGTGGCGGAGTACTGCTTTGGCAGCAGCATGCTCACGGTGATGCTGGAGGCCACCGTCAGCAAGAACACCAGCAAGGCACCCCGCCAGCGGGCTCTCAGAATGGCAAGGAATTGTCCAAAACTCATACAGGGCGTTCTTCAGAGGTGCGGGAGAAAGAGTTGCCTAGAACAGGCTCTCGCGAACATAGAGAGTGTCACCGTCGCGCAGGACATCTTCCATCGCGGGCTGCAGCACCTGCAGCTTGCCGTCCGGGCCTTTGCGATGCAGGCGCAGGCCTTTTTCGGTGCCACGTTGGGTCAGGCCGCCGCCGGTGGCCAATGCCTGCATGACCGTCAATCCACGCTCAAGGCGCATCGGCCCGGGGCGCTGCACTTCGCCGTAGATGTAGGCGATCGGCGCTCGCTCGACGTAGACCACATCACCGTTGAGCACCAGCATGTCGTCGTCACCGCTCGCGCTGCGAAAGAGGCTGGACAACTCGATTTCCTTGCGCACACGCTGCCCGCCACGCGTGCCGACCAGGATGACGCTATCGGCACCGCTGATCGAGATGCCGCCGGCAATGGCCAGCAGGTCCGAGAGCCGAAGATCGGGCGACTCGATCGGGAAGCGGCCCGGGCGATTGACCTGACCGAGCACCGAGGCCTGGTTGCCGCGCACCTGCGTCACGAGCACGCTGACCTGCGGCGCCTTCACGAAGTTGCCGTTCTTCAGGCCATCGGCAATCAGCTTTTCTGCCGCGCTGACACTCACGCCGCCGATCTTCACGGCGCCAAGCAGCGGGTAGCTCACGAGGCCGGCTTCGCTGATGCGCGCTTCGAGCGTGAGGTCGGGGCTTTGGTACACGCTGATGCGCACCACATCGCCCGCACCCAAACGGTATTCGGCGACCGGAGCCTGAGCGAGGGCAGGGACCGTTGGTGACGCCGCCGGTGTTTGGGCTGCAGCAGGCAGACCGAACAGCACGCACAACAGAGAAAAAACGCCGATGAGGATCAGCAAGCCCACACGGTGGGAGCCGCCGTGTTGTGGCTTCATTTCTTGATTCCCATCCCTTTGCTGATGTCGTCGGTACTCATGCCGCTGGCCGCCGGTGCAGCAACAGGCGCCGGCACCGGGGAGGGCAGGGTGGCCGATGCGGCGGATTCGCTGAACTTGCCAACGTATTCGATGCTGGCGGCGGCGCGCTGGGTCTTCATGTCGGACTCGATGCGCTTGCGTTTGGCGTCGCTGAGCAGGAACTGTTCGATGCCGGGCTTGGCCCGCGCTTCGTCGACCGGCTCGGCGCGCGAGCCCGCGAGTACGATCACCAGGGCACCTGCCGGTGATGGCAGCAGCACCAACTCGCCGTCTTTCATCTTGGTCAGTTTGTTGAGCATGTCGGCCGGTAGCTGCTCCGCTGCACGCACGCCCTGGTTGCCGTTGAAGCGCAGGCTGTTGGCCTTCAAGTAGTCGACCAGGTCGATCGCCGACTTTGCGCGCGGCACCTGTTCACGCAGCGCAGCCACCTGCTCGGGTTTTGCTTCAATCACCATCTCTTGAAGGCTGTAGACGCGACGGTCTTTGAACAGCGCGGGATTGTCGTCGTAGTACTTCTTGATCTCTTCGGCAGTGGGTTTGGCGGCGGACTCGCCGATCCTTTCGGCATAGGCGCGAGCCAGCACCTCCCGCTTTGCAGCATCGAGTTGCAAGACGACGCGCTGCTCCTGGTCGATCTTCAGCTCCCGCGTGCGTTGCACGGCCAATTCCTGGTCGATCAGAAACTCGAGTATCTGCTTGCTGACTGCGTCGACCTGCTCGTTCTTGAGGCCCCGTTGCTGTTGCAGCAGCAAGTTGATCTGGTGAACGGTGACATCTTCCTTGTTCACCCTGACGGCGGTCTGCGAAGCAGCCTTGTCTTTCTTGCGGTCACTGCAGCCGGCCAGCGCCAGCGCCAGCACGGTCATGGCAACGAATGCAGCGCGGGAGCCACCGGACGACCGGCATGCCTCGTGGCGGGTTGATGCTCTTCGGGTCATTTGGGATCGCTCGCAAGCAGTGTGGTGAGGGGTTTGCCACCACGCCTGTGTTGCATCGGCAGCGCCAGGCTTTCTTGTCGATGGAATGGTTTTGAATCGAAGCGGAAAATATCACGAATCCACGCAAGTGCTGAAAGCGCTTTCATCACGCAGTCTATGGGTGGCAAATTTTCTGTCAAGAGGGCAACTCCCACTCGGTGGCACGCCGGTGCCGACGCTGCTGCCGCCCGTGGTGTCGTCGGCGAACAAAGTCGCCGTCTCGCGCCAGCGAACGTGCATTCATTCGCGCTTTGAAAACAGCGAGCAAGACCCGCCGACGGTGGCGACGGACTGCAGCCGAGCCGTGTCAGCGCGCTGTTCGGGGTGCCGTCACTGAGCGGCTGCCGGGACAAAACGGCGACGGGAACATCAGAGGGTTGGCGTGCGCTCGACGCTGCCCGATGAGCGGTCTCGCGAAGCGTGAAAGTCGCCGTCAGCCTGAGCCGGGAAGCGGGATTCTTGGTCCGCCGACAGGAATCGAAGGGCGGACTGCGAGCCGCATCGTTGCTGGTGACTCAGGTTTCGGCCCCTTGCGGTTGCCCCCACCGTGGTTGCTTATGAGCATGGCAGTCGCCGGTTGAAAGAATATATCCAAACGGATATGATTTGCCATGAAGTCGATACGCTTCCTGGGCGACTCGCTCAAGCGCCTGCGCGAGTTCCCGGACGACGCGCGTCAAGACGCAGGTTATCAGCTCGACAAGGTGCAGCGCGGTGAACGACCCGACGACTTCAAGCCGATGCCGTCGATCGGCAAAGGTGTCGAAGAGATTCGAATCTGGGACGAGGCCGGCACGTTCCGAGTGATCTACACGGCGCGCATCGGCGACACGGTCGTCGTGCTGCATGCGTTTCAGAAGAAGACGCAGACGACGAGCAAGCGCGACATCGAGTTGGCGCGAGCGAGGTGGTCGCAGTTGAAGGAGCGGTGAATGAAAACATCCAAGGCAGAGGCTGACAAGTCGGAGAGCTATGCAAGCGTGTGGGATGCCATTGCCGACACGCCCGAGCAAGCCGCCAATCTGCGCGCACGTGCCGAGCTGATGCGGCAGATTGCGGCCATCGTGAAAGAGAGCGGCTGGACGCAAGCCGAAGCGGCCGGCCAGTGTGGCGTGACGCAGCCTCGCATCAACGACTTGCTGCGGGGCCGTGTTTCGCGTTTCTCGATCGATGCGCTGGTCAACATCGCCACGGCGATCGGCAGGACGGTGCGTTTCGAGTTACAGACCGCGTGACGGCATGGCTTTCGCAGCTGTCGTGAGTTCCGATATCGATGGGATCGGACGGTCCGGCCCTGTTCCTAACAGTCCTTGAAGGCAAGGCGCTACCGGCAGTTGAGACGGCCCGGTGCCGCAAAGCGATAGGCGGTCGAACGGCCCAGGACGGTGCGGCGGATCACCGAAATGACGCGATGGGTCGATGAGGAGTCGGCGTCAAAGGCCTCGACCAAGGCTTGCTGAAGATCACGCATTCGCACCTCCTCGCGTAGTGGACCGTGAATTCGTCAAGGCCGTTTGGCAGGCATGCAGTCCGCGCTTGCGGCCGTGATGACGTTGATGTCGTCGACAAGATGGGCACTCTGCGAGTGGCTTCCGAGGCCGGCTCTGAGTCAGGGTGAACGCCAGCGACACCTCGATAGATCAACACGCGAAACACTGCTTTCTCGGCTGGCTGTTGGCAACGCTTGGCCCCCCTCATATCGGGGGGGGATCACGTTCCGTGAGTGCGCCTTGACTCATCCGCGTGTGACATTTCGCATGAGTGCGCCGCGCCCCGTACAGGGTATTGGGGCATGGAGCCTCCACAAACAACTCACAAGGTGCAATGAAAATGGACATGAAGTACGTGAGTCAACTCGTCGCGGTATCGGCGCTGGCAGCGGCCTCGACACTGGCCTCGGCTGCAGTGAATCCGCAGCAAGGAACGTGGACGACGACCTTGCAGGGCAGAGACCTGAATGGCGACAGGATTGCCGATGCCTTCTACGACACGGTCCTCAATGTCACTTGGCTTGCGGATGCCAATTGGGCAGGGACAAGTGGATATGCAGACCAGTTCGAGAACCCGACCCCTGTTCCAGGCGAGCCCGTAGGACGGATGCACCTTGGCCAGCAGCTGACTTGGGCAGCGCAACTGAATGTCCATGGCGTGACCGGCTGGCGACTTCACAGGCTGCTGGGCTATGTCTGCCAAGACGGCGACTGTTACCCCACGAGCACAGAAATTTCGCGCCTGTTTTCAGCCACTTTGGGGAACGGCAACCAGGGGCCGACTAACACCGGGCCGTTCACGAACGCATTCCTTGGTGGGTACTGGTCTGAGAGTACTTTCAACAACTCGGACAGACCCTTCGTGTATTCGGAAGAAGGTCGCTTCGGTGTTTCCGACGAATCTGCAGCTCGGGTTTTTGCCTGGGCGGTCCACAACGGCGATGTTGGGGTCATCCCCGAACCCGGAACGTATGCGCTCTTGATCGCCGGCATCGCCGCGCTGGGCTTGCATCGCCGGTACCGGTCGAAACCCAGGTGAGCTTGCTCGACCACCGATTGCCAGCGGCATCGCTGAGCCGATCGCATGAGGTTGGTCCCGCCGACAGGAATCGAATGTGTAGCGCCGTGCCCTGGGCAAACGCATGGGTCATAGCGCTTGATCTGCTGGTTCGTTCCCCGGTTTGTTCCCCGGTTTCGATCACGCTACCTGGGCATTGCCTACTGACCTCACGTCCGTGATGATCGAGCCCGTGAGTGCTCACGACTTCACCGAGAAGGCAGCGCGCGATGCTTACCCGCACGGTGGCGACGTGGCTCGCCTTATCGCCCTCGCGTCCGACGTAGAGCCTGATGCACGCGCGATGATCTTTCAGGAAGGCCTGCTTGAGACAGTGACGTGTGTGTCGGAGGACGAGTGGTCCATCGGCGAGAGTGCCTACAGCGTGTACATGTCGATCCGCTCGAACGGTGACGCCATCATCGAGTTGCCGGACCCGGCGGCCTACCTCGGCATTCACGTGCCGAGAAGTCAATTCGAAGCGTGGCAAGACGACGGCTTGGTGCTCGACCGGGAGGCCTGGGAGGCCGAGATCAGGCGACGCTGTGTCGTTGAGTTCGTGGCCCTAATCGCTGAATGGCGTGGCAACTTCTTGCTGTTGTCGCGGCCTGCCAAGCCGGTCCGGCGGCAGGGTGAGTGACGTGGACTGGGGCGGTCTGTTCGTGGCGCTGAGCCTGCTGGTGCTTGCGTTCGACACGATGCCATGGGGATTGCTCATCCTCGCCGGATTGGCCATGCTGGTTTGGCGCGGGTGATGCGCCCCCGGGCATTGTGCGAAGTGGGGAAATCCCCAGGAGGAGCGACCGATGAGAGTAGCCAACCGAGCGTGCGCCTGCCTCGCAACCGCGCTGATCGCCGGTTCTGCCCCGGTGGCGGTTGCCGGCCCGAAGACGCTGGAGGAGTGCCGCATGCAAGCGGCGCGAGAGGCGCGCACCGAGGCGGGTGCAACGGCGATGCTCGCCGACTGTGGCAGGAAGTTCGCGCCGCCCAAGGTGGAACCGGCTGACTACCCGGAAGCCGAGTGCCTGCGCTTGGGCATGGACTACAACCCGAACAGATGGATCGGGCCGAAATGCGCTGCCGACCCGCCTTGCACCGATGAGCAGAAGGCCCACAACGCAAGAGCGAAGGCTGAGCTGGCGGCCCGACAGAAGGTGACGAAGGCTGTTTGCTCCGAACGTGGCGACCTATGGGACCACAAGTCGAAGCTGTGCCACAAGCGCGGCGTCGAGCTGACCAACGTAGTCGCGTGCAAGGGTGGAGACTCGCAGTAGCGCGTACCGAAGGCTGTTGGTACACCAACCCGCTCGCCGTAGTTCAATGGATAGAACGGCCCCGCGCCCCCGGGTGGCGCCCGCGACGACGCGCAGAATGTCTCTCCTGCCGAGCAATTCCCCGCTCGGCCAACGGCCAACAAGGAAAGCGTCCCTGAACCCATGAAGCCCATAAACATCGCGATCATTCCAGCACTTCCCGGACACAACTTGGTCATCGACTTCGACGCCGAGGGAGTCGATGTGGACGATCCCGTGATCGCTTGGCGCATCGAAACGTACGAAAAGAAGAGCGGGGACGAGGTGTTCTCGGCCTGCTTCGCGCTCACTGTGGACGGCGACGCCCCCTCGAATTGCGTTGGGGTCCAGTACCCGGACGGCAGGGTCACGGTCTTTGAAGGCTCAACCTACCCATCGCTCGCCGCCCTCCAAGAGGCTAGGGAAGCAGGGTAAGGGTTGACTTGGGCGGGTGGTGGGGCCACGCCTCCTTTCACACATCGGCGTTCCTCAATCGGGCCGAAGTGGGCAGGCGACGCAACAACACGACCGTGCCGCGCACGGGCGTGTCTGCCTCGCGGCGGATGGTTGTCGAAACCGTGCCTTCGATCTCGAACCCGACTGCAGCCGCGACCCCATGCACGTAGTCGGTTGAGTGGGTGTAGCGCCTCGAAGCCCGCAGCGCGAAGCCCTCGCCGATGTGGCCCTCGATCGACACGGCGAGCCATCCGTTCGCACGAATAGCGCCATGGGCTGCGGCGAAGAGCGGTTGCAGGTCGCCGATGTAGACCAGCACGTCGGCCGCGATGGCAATGTCATACCCAGCCGGGTTGCGCTGCAGGTGCTCCACCAGCTCGGCGTGTTCAAGTTGGTCGTAGCACCCTCGCCCTCGGGCCACGTCAAGCATGCGGGCGCTCAGATCGACGCCGGTAAGGCGAAGCGCGATCGGACGCAGCAGCGGGCCGCACAGGCCCGTGCCGCAGCCCAGGTCCACGATGTCGGAGGGCGACCTGCCGCGACGGTCAATCAACGCAGCCACGAGCGCTTCGGGGGTCCGGTACTCCAGGCCGTTGCGCAGGTGCGCGTCGAACACGTTGGCATAGCTGTCGAATAGGCCCTCGACGTATCGGCGTGGCGCAGCATCAGGCGCGGCCGACGCACCGAGCGCGGCAAGCGCGTAGTCGGCCAGCACCGGATCGGCGCCGCACGCGCGGGCCGTTCGGTGGGCGGCAACGGCGGCGTCGATGTCGTCGCGGGTGCCGGTGCGAGCTGCGTCGGCAGTCAGCACGCCGGCAAGGCAAGCCCATGCATCTGAGTTCCGAGGTTCGAGCGCCACGACCTGCGTGAAGGCGGCGCCCGCCTCTGCGTTGCGGCCAAGCCGGCGCAGCAGGTCGCCACGTCGAAGAAGGGTGCGCGGGTCGTTGCGCAGCGCCAGCGAGCGATCCAGGCTTGCGAGCGCGTCAAGCGGCCGGCCGAGCGCGTCGTGAACTTGGCTGAGCACGTAGAGCGCTCTCGGAGCAGGGCACAGAGCAACCGCTTGTTCGAGCAGAGGCAGCGCCGTGTCGTAGCGCTCCGCGATGGCCGCGCTGGCGCCGGTGGTGAGAAGGCGCAGGTACTGCTGCATCATCGGCGTGTGGGCGCTGCGGTCGCCGCTGATGGCGGTGCTGGAGGCCGCTGGGTCCGCCCGCGCAGTCTTGGCCTTTGGCTCGGCGGCGGCGAGCGTCATGCCGTTACCACCTCGTCGGTGCGGGCCTCCCTTGCAGGTGCCGCCTCTGGTTGCCTTTCCGGCCACACATACCTGTAGCGGCTGGCCTTCGTCTTGGTTCCGCGCTGTCCCAACTCAAGCACGCCGTCTGCGACGAGCCTTCGCAGCAGCTTGCTCGCGTCCGTGCGATTCACGCCGATCCACTCGCCGACCGCACGAGACGGAAGAATTAGCGGGTCCCCGCCATGGTGGTCCCGCTGATGAACGTGCAACGCTGCGCAGATGCGGATCAGGAGGTTGCCTGCGCCTCCGTAGCGCAAGACATCAGCCCCGTAGGGAAGTGGTGCGTCGTGCGCTCTTGAAAGGATCGCGCTCATGTTTGCTCCATGTGGGGATTTGACCTGCAGCCAGCCGCGCTCGAAGTCGTCGAACGTGATCGCGAAGTCCTCCGTCCTGATGAACGGTCGGGCCATCTCGTACCAGCGCTCCGCGAACTGGCGGCGCTGATCAAGGGTCGCCTCTCGCATCACACCTTTGACGTACCGCACGAACCGAAAGAGCGTCGCATTGCGCTCGCCACCCACCTTCGGCAGGCACTCCGGAGGGGGCCAAAACGGAATTGACAGAAGAGGGGCAGAAGAAGGGCAGAAGTCAGTCTTCTGGCTCCTTCTGTCTGCCTTCTGTCTCTCTTCTGTCAGTGCCGCCTCGTCGTCGTTCAGCGGCACGCTAGCGAGCCCAGCGGTCGGAACCTGCAGCCCGAACGCATGCACCAGATCGAAGACTCGGTACGGCACCCTCGCGTCGAGCAGATGCACGCGGCTCTGCACAGGACAACGCTTGCGATGCAGGAAGCCGGGCACCCGCAGCACACGCGGTAGATCGTTCACCTTCCCATCACCGCCGAACCGCTTCGCCAGCGCCTTCTGCAGCGGCTTGAACTCTGCCAGCGCGCAGCCGGTCACCAGCCAGTAGGCGTGCCACTTACCCGGGCTGCTTTCGATCACGGCATGCGGTGGCGCACCGGCCGCCAGCACAGGCTCCAATGGAGCGCCGTCGAGATCAAGGAAAAGAGCACGGACCGCGATCACATTGGCCGCCTTGCGCGCAGTCCCATCGCCGCAGTTCACCAGCCAAAAGATGCCGGCACCTGCATCGTTCAACCGACTCAGGTCGCTGACCCTTTCGCCCAGGTCGCCGTGTATCACGCTCGTCAATCCGCGCCGCCCGGCACCCGAGTCATCGAACGTCTGGAACGTCAGGGGCTCGCCGGGCGCCATGACACCGAAGAAGCGCCGGGCGGCGTCAAGATCGATCGTGGGTGCCGGCAGTGACGCTGCGGGTTGATCCTCGGTCGCTGGCCGTGCACAATCACCTTTGCTACTTGTCTCTTGCCCTCTGAAGCCCGGCGCCGCTGCAACGGCACGGGCTTCGTCATTTGGAGGTGGACTCAGGCCGCCCCGCACTTCAACGGCGATGGCGGATCGCTCAACCGAAGTGGGGAATTCCCCAGCGGGGTCGTTCGCGGCATGCGTCGTCGGTGCTGCCATGCTGGGGAATTCCCCAGGCACGACGAACCCGCGGCGGGCGATGGTTGGGCTAGAAGAGTTCATCGTGGTCCACTTGATGAGCGATCGGCAAGGCGCTGCGACGCATCGAGCCGAGTAGGTCGGCGAGCGCGTCGGCTGTGGCCTCGCCCTTGCTGTCGTTGTCGGCCTTGTAGCCGTTCGTATGCTTCATCAGCATGTCGCGGTGCGACGCGCGAGACGCGAGCTTGTACTTGTACTTGCGGACCTTGCTCGGACCCTCGCCGAACTCGATGAATTCGATGCCTTCGATGGCCTGTCGAATCTCGGGACTCAGTTCGTGCGGCGCCTTGGTGGTGCCGTCCTCGTGGAACAGTTCGGCCGGGTCCGCATACGCCGACAGGCCGATGACATGCAGCGTGCGCTCCAGGCTCACACCAGCGCGCTCGCGGATGCGTTGGAGCGTGTCGGCCTCGAAGCGCTGAATCTCAGCCTGCACGCCCGGGTGCTTCATCAGCTTGCAGGCGTTGACGCGAGCCACTGCACCCCTCGCCGCATAGCCCGCAGCGATGTAGGCGCGAGTCGCATCGCGGTCTTTGTCCCGCAGGTAGGCCAACACGAATGCGCGCTGCATTTCGTTCAACGTGTTGGCTGTTAGAGAGTTGTTACCCATCAGCCCTTCGACTCCGATGACTTGAGCAGTGCGACCAGCACGTTGACCTCATCGGCGGTCATCTCGGTGCGCAGGTGCCTTTTCAGAGTCTTCAGCGCGGCCGAGCGGCTGGCGAGCGTATAGGCGTACGTGCGCACCAGCGACTCACCCTCGCCAACCTCGGTTACTTCGATGTCTTCGATGGCAGGCGCGATGTCGTCGTCGAGTTCGTGCAGCGCCTTTGTCGATCCGTCGTCCCTGTAGAGCCTGCGCTCGTCAGCGAAGGCGCAACGGGCCAACGTGAGAAGGAGGCTGTCCACGCTGAGGCCCAGCCGTTCGTGAATGGCCCTCACGTCCTCGGGCGTGCTCATGCTGCCCTCGCTTCGGATTGGGCGCGGCCGATCATGGCGGCAAGCTTGTGGACGCGACCGCTGCTCCGATCATGGCTGCTGCGACCATATTAAGACTCCAGATTCTTGGAGCCGAGCGGGCGATGGAAGGTGGCCAACAGGCACTGCGCGCCGCGCATGCTCAGGACCACGCTGGTCCGTCTCAGTGTGCGGGCGCTGTCGTCGTTGTGGGCTTGCATCGCCTCACTCCGCTGTCGCGGTCGCGGTCTGCGCGGCGAGCCACGCCCGCACGCTCGCCGCGTGCCATCGGGTGCATCGTGCTCCCAGCCGGATCGGCTCGGGGAATTCGCCGGTAGCCACCTTTCTGTAGACGGTCGCGGATGAGAGCCCCGTGATTGCGATGACTGTTGCCACCCTCAACAAGGCGTCGGGCAACGACGCTGCTTCGATGGGTTGTGGCTTGGCGGGGCTGCGGGGGCGCTTCGTGGTCGAGTCGGTCGCGCGGGCTTCCGTGGAAACCCACTTCTTGAGAGCGCTGGGCGTCGGCGTCATTTCGGCTGCGGCGTGCATTGATGTAGGCCCTTTTGATTGAACGTGCCCAATCGTCGCTTGCAATTCTTGAGAGTCAACACCACGACAGATGCACTGCAATCTTTCTTTCGTGAGGCTTCGCCATCGCTGGGGAATTCCCCACTCCGTCGGTGTACTTCATTTTGATTTACGCATACGAAAACAATTGCACTAGTTTGAAAAGAGCATACAATTAAGGCATGGTGAAGAAAGCGAAAACAGGGCGCGGCGGACCGGGGCGACGCCAAGGGCGGAAGCCGCTTGAGGAAGGTGTTCCTACCATCCCTGTGACCATCCGCATGACTGCCACTCAGAAGGACAAGCTTGGTCGGTTGGGCGAGGCGCTGGGCGACACCGGAGCGCAGTGGGTCCGCGATCGGATTGACAAGGCGCGCGAGCCGCAAGATTGAACGCCACGCCCCCGCAGCAATGAGCGGGGGCTGTGAACCGAGTGCCGGCCGGGACGCCGGCAACAAGCGGGGCCGCAAGGTGGTGACACACCGAGCGACCCCTCACCACAACGCACACACCCCCGAAAGGACCGTGCACCATGGCTACTAAGAATCGTACCTCCAGCAACGCCGCTGCGCTCGCAGCGAAGCCCGTTTCCCCGCCGCCCGCGCCAGACTTCACCGAGGACCGCAAGCAGCAGCCGCTGAGCAGCAAGCTCGCGGGGTCGATTGGCTCGCCGCTGCCGTCGATGCCCACCGAACGGCCTGCGTGCGCGGCACCGAGCGAACCCCTCAAGACCATCGTCCACGCGCAGAGCAACGTACTGCACGATGTCGCCACACTGCTGGACGCGCTGCAGGCGGCCCTTGAGCAGGTGGATACCGACGACGACATCGACCCGCTCTTCCGGCTGGCGCAGATGGCAAAGGTCAAAGTGGCCGGCACCATCAGCGCTTTCAACGCGCACATCTGACGCGCGCTGCCGCTGCGCTGGACACCCTGTCGGCGCGGCGGCCATGCAAGGGCCGTCAGCCTGGGGAATTCCCCAGCGGCGCCGCGTCAAAGCCGCCCTTGTTGAGCAGGGACTGGATGCGCCGGGCTGGCAAGGGACTGTCGTTCAAGCTCGCTTGCTTGACAGTTCGATCACCTCTGCACCTTCGCGCAGGCGATCGAGGTAGTCCGCCCACGCGGTCATCATCGCGCGCCGTTGCTCCATGAACTCGGCGCGATCGTAGGCCGCGCCCAGTGGGCCTGCCTTGCCGTGCGCCAACTGCGCTTCGATCACTTCGGCGGCGATGTTCAGGCGCTCCGACGCCAGCGTGCGCGCCATCGCGCGGAACCCCTGAGCGCTCATGTCCTCATTGCGGTAGCCCATGCTCCGCAACGCAGCGACCACAGTGTTTTCGCTCATGCAGCGTTCGCCTGTTCGCAGCGACGGGAACACGAAGCGACCGTGGCCGGTGAGAGGCTGTAGATCGCGCAGGATTGCCAGTGCCTGCGGCGCGAGCGGAACGAAGTGCGGCCTTCCGTTGACCTTGGCCTCGACGCGACGCTTCATCTTCTCGGCCGGAATCGTCCACATCGAACCGTCGAGATCAACCTCGCCCCACTCCATCGAGCGAACGTTGCCCGGCCGCTGAAACAAGAGCGCGGACAGTGCCAACGCGGCGCGGGTCACTGGTTGACCCATGTACCCGTCGATGTGGCGCAGCAGTTCGCCGGCCTGCGCAGGTTCCAGTACGGCAGCAGCGTGTTTCACGGTGGTCGGCTTCAACGCTCCGATCAGGTCGGTCGCTGGGTTGCGCTCACATCGTCCTGTCGCGATGCCATAGCGGAACACCTGCCCAGCGAACTCGCGCAGGTCATGCGCCATCTGAAGCGCGCTGCGGGCTTCAACCTTGCGAAGTACATCGAGCAGCAGGGGTGCAGATACCCCAGTGAGCGGTAGCGAGCCGAGCCATGGAAACAGGTCTTTCTCGCAGCACCGGAGCCACTGGCGCGCATGGGTGGCGCTCCAACCACTTGCCTTCGTGAAGTGGAACTCGCGTGCGACGGCCTCAAAGGTTGTTGCGCTGCTGGTTGCCTTGGCGATCCTCTCTGCGCGCTTTTGCTGCACCGGGTTTCCTCCGGCCTGTCGAGTCTTGCGGGCGTCGTCGCGTGCCAGCCGAGCCGCCTTCAGCGTCGTGGCGGGATAGCTGCCGAGTGCAAGGCGAGATTCCTTGCCGGCGATGTAAAGCTTCATGAACCAGCGCTTCGAGCCGGCCGGACTGATTTCGAGGTAGAGCCCTGTGGCGTCTGTCAGCCGGCGGCGCTTCAGGTTCGCTGGGCATATTGCATTTCGGCAGTCGGCATCGGTAAGCATTCTGTTCCCCGGTTCTCGCCCCGGAATTCCGGTTTGTTCCCCGGTATGTTCCCCGGTACTGCCTGCGCTGTCTACCTCTTTCGTGAGTCATCGTGACTCGAAGAATCGCTGGGATAGCCTGCTATGGCGGGGACTTTGAGTCCACGTGACGCTACGTCAAAGTCTCCAGTGGTCCCGCCGACAGGAATCGAACCTGTATCTGCCGCTTAGGAGGCGGCCGTTCTGTCCATTGAACTACGGCGGGGAAGCGGGCGGATTCTATGCCGCGCGGGTGCGGCGGCTGGGGCCCTTCACTGCCAGCGGAAGATCCAGATCAGGTCCAGCGAATCGTCTTGCCCCGACTGCGCGCGCAGCGTGAATCGCTGGGCGATGCGGTAGATCAATTGCCAGCTGCCGTTGGTGCTGTTGAGGCCGCGTTCGTAGCCCACGTACCAGCGGCGCGACAGCTGCTTGCCCAGGCTGATGACGGTTTCGCGGGTCTCGCCGTCGGTCTGCCGCAGCGACACCTCGTCCAGCCCCAGCGCCTTGGTGAACTGGTCGGTCAGGCCTTCGCCTTCGCCGGCCAGCAGGGCCAGCGCGGCGCGCTGCAGCAGGGCGGTGTCGGTGCGGCCCAGGCCATCGCTGGCGCGGCCCAGCACCAGCCACGAAAGCTTGTCGATGTCGGACACATCGGGCTCCGAGAACAGCCGGATGCGCGGGTTCTGCGCGCTGCCGGTGATGGACACGCCCACGCGCAGGTCGGTGTTCGGGCGCGTGGCTTCGATGTCGAGCCGCGGGTTCTCGACCGGGCCGTTGAAGCTGATGCTGCCGCGGTCGATGACCAGCTTCTGGCCATACGCCGCGTAGGTGCCGTCGACGGCGCGCACGCTGCCGTTGACGGCCATGCGGCCGTTCGGCGAGGTGATGCGCAGGTCGCCCTGCAGCGCGGTGTCCAGGCCGCGCCCGCGCAGCCGCAGCCGCTGGCCCAGGTCGATCTTCAGGTTGATGGCCACGGCGCGCAGGCGCTTGCTGTCGGGCACCGCTGCCGGCGCGGCGGGGTCGACCGGCTTGGGCGTCGGCCGGCTCACCACCACGTCGTCGGACAGCTCGGGCGCGTCGCTGCGGCTGAAGTCGACCAGGCCTTCGTCGACGCGGAAGTTGCCGTCGAGCGCCAGCTTGTCGGCGTCGAGCTGCAACTGCGCGTCGCCGCTGGCCACGATGCGCCGGTCGACGCGGCCGAGCAGCTGGAACTTGTCGGTCGACAGTTTCAGTTGCGCGGTCGGCTTCTCGCCCAGCACCGCGTTGCCTTCCAGCCGCAACGTGCCGGCGCCGGCCTTGGCGGTAAAGCGCTCGATGCGCGCGGTGGCCCCTTGCAGCGCGATCAGCACGTCGCCGTCGGACACGTTCACGCCTTGCAGGAAGTTGCGTACGCTCAGGCCGCTGCCGCGAATTTCACCGGTGTATTCGGGCGCGCCGAAACGCCCGCCGATGCTGGCGCTGGTGCGCAGCGCGCCGTTCAACCGCCAGCCGGTGGGCACCCAGTTGCCCCAGGTGCCCAGGTTGGCCACCTGCACTTCCAGCACGCCCGAGATCGGCGTGTCGGCGGGCGGCCACATCGCCTGCGGCGAGGTGCGCGCCACCACCGCGCCGGCCGCCACGCCGACGGTGTTGCCGGCCAGCGCCTGGGTGAAGCTCCAGGTGCCGTCCTTCACGTCCAGACCCAGCCGCAGGTCGGTCAGGCCGAGCGCCTGCACACCGATCTCGTCGGTCACCGTGAGGTCGCCGCGCGCGCGTTCGAACACCACGTCAGCGTTGAAGGTCGGGCTGCTGCGCAGTGTGATGTGGCCCACCACGGCCAGGTCGCCGCCCCAGCCGAAGTCGGGCTGCAGCCGCGCCAGCAGCGGTGCGATGCGAACCGCCTCGACCTCGATCTGCGCATCCAGTCGCGCCGCTTGCGCCGGGCTTTGTTGCGCGCCTTGCCAGGCGATGCGGCTCCAGCGCAGCGCGGCACCCAGCAGCTCGGCGCGGCCCGGCTGAACGGTGAGCCGTGGCGCGTCGCCGGCCCACTGCAGGTCGAGCCCCACATCGCGTGTGCGCAAGACGGCGGGTGCATCGGTGTTGGAGCTTGTCGATGTAATTTGCGCAGCGCTGCCACTGCGCACCTCGGCCTGCTGCAGCGTGCCGCGCCAGCCGCCCGCCGAGCTGCCGCCCACGTCGACCAGGCCGCCCTGTGCCGTCAGCGTGGCAACGCTGCGCCCCGAGCCCGCCGGCACGGCGGCAGGCGGCCCCGGCAGCAGCGCCTCGGTCCAGGCCGGCGGCAGCGCTTTCGATTCGATTCGCGCGCTGGCGCTGTGCGCCCGGCCGCTGCCCCTGAGCTGCCACTGCGCGCTGTCGAGCACGGTGGTGCCGAGCGTGATTTGCGTCAGGCTGCCTTGTGCGTCGATCAGCGAATCGGCCGAGGTGCCGGCCTGCCATTTCGCTTGCGCCTGTCGAATGCGGGTGCGTGCAAAACGCAGCTCGGTCGCGTCGAGCTGGCCCTCGGTGGTCAGCGCCGGCCAGCGGCCGCTGAGCTTCGCGCTGGCGTTCACAGCGCCGCCCAGCGTGGCGTCGGCACCGGCCGGTTGCAGCAGGCGCCACAGCGGCGTCAGCCGGTCGAGCGCGGGCGCGGCCACGGCCAGCGTCCAGCGGTCGGCGCTGCCGGCCGACGGGCCGGTGGCAATGCTGCCGGCTGCCTCCAGCGTGTTGCCGGCAGCGTCGAGTTTCAGCACCGTTTGCAGCGGGCCGCTGCCGCTGTGGCGCAGGCTGGCGGTGCCCGACAGCGGCACGCCGGCCAGCACGCTGGTGCGCGCCATGTCGACATCGGCCTTGCCTTGCAGCGCAGCCAGCCGCTCGCCCCAGGTCAGGCGCACATCGAACACCGGCGCGGGCAACAGCACGTCGAGCGTGGCCTTGCCGTTCAAGCGGTGTGGGCCTTTGCGCCAGGGCGAATCGGCCGGGCCCGACCACCACGGCAGCGGGTCGAAGTCGACCAGCGCGGCCTCGCCCTTGGCCTGCCACGGCGCGCGTTCGTCGGCACGCTGCAGCGCGCCCGAAGCGCTGGCTTTGGCGCCGCCGGCCGATGCGACGAATCGGCGAACGTCGACCTTCAACGCGGTCGCGCTGGCGTCGAGCAGCAGCGTGGCGGCACGCGCCGGGCCGCGCTGCTGCACGGCGCCGCTCAGCTCGGCTTTCACGTCGATGGCGCGCCGCTCGGCCACGTCGAAGTCGCGCCCGACCAGCGTCACCGGGCCGCTGAGCTGCATCTCGGCCGCGCGCGCATCCAGGCGCGACGGCTGCAGCGCGGCCAGCGTCGCGTCCAGCTGCCAGCGCTGCGGCGTCCAGCGGCCGCTGCCGGTGATGTGGCCGGCCGGGTGTTGCACGCTTCCCAGGTCGGCCTGCAAGGCCTGCACATCGAGCGTGCGCGGGTCGTTCGGCCGTGCGCTCAGCTCCAGCTTCAGCGTGCGCAGCGGCAGCTTGCCTTCGTTCCAGCGGCCGGCCTCGGCGTTGCCCAGTTCGACCGCAATGCGTGCCGGCTGGTCGAAGCCGCTGCTGGCCGCCACCGCCTGGCCGCTGAGGGCGGTGACCGGTGCGCTGCTGGAAAACGCCGACAGGTCCAGCGCCTGCGTGCTGGCGCGCAGCTCGCCCAGCGGCCAGGCCGCGAAGGGCCGCAGTGTGGCGTTCGCGTCCAGCGACTGCTCGCGCTGCGTGGCCGTGGCCGGCCGGCGCAGCGTGGCCTGCAGCGCGGGTTGCGCCAGCGGCCCGGCCAGCGTGGCCTGCGCCAGCCAGGCCGGCGCGTCGGCGGCCGATGCGTCTTGCGTGAGTTTCAGGTTCGCCTGCAGCGGCAGCCCGCCGCCGGTGGCGATGCGCGCCGCGCCTTCTGCGCGCAGCCGGTCCCATGCCACGCGCAGGTCGTCGACACGGTGCAGCGCGCCTGCCTCGGCCCCCAGGTGCAGGCGGGCCTGCAGTTCGCGCAGCGGCTTGTCGGTCAGCGTCGGCACATGCAGTTCGGTGACGCTGAGCTGCGCCACGTCCAGCTCGAACGGCAGGCGCAGGTCGGTGGGCGCGGTCAGCGGCGGGGCCTTGGGGTCGGGCGTGGTCTGCACGTCGACGCGGGCCGCGCGCAGTTCATCTATCACGATGCGCAGCACCGGCGCGCCGCTGTCGGTGCGCCGACCCCACAGCCGCTCGACCCGCAGGCCGCGCCAGTGCACGCCGGTCAGCAGCAGGCGGTTGCCCACGCCGGGCAGTTGCACCTCGACCTGTTCGGCCGCGAAGTCGCCCAGCACCGCACCGCGTGCGCCGGTCACCTTCACGTTCGGAAGCTGCGACAGCAGCCAGGTCGTGCCCGGCTCCGAGCGCAGCGACCACAGCAGGCTACCGACGGCGGCCGCGAGCAGCAGCGCGACCACCAACATCATCAGCGCAAGCCAGCGGCCGACGCGCCGGCGGCGGGAGCGCACTGGCACCGCATCAGGGGCGGGCAAGGGCGTGGTCGGATTCAAGCGGCCACCTTCAAAACGCGATGCCCACGCTCAGGTGCAGCCGCGCCGCACGCGTTCCCTGGCCGTAGGCCACGTCCAGCCGCAGTGGCCCGACGGGGCTGCGCCAGCGCAGGCCGACGCCGTAGCCCAGCGCCGGGCTCAGGTCTTTCCAGCTGTTTGCCGCATTGCCTGCATCGACGAACGCCGCCCACCAGAAGGCGGGGTAGCGGGGCGAGATCGGCCGCGCCACTTCGGCGCTGCCGGTCAGCAGCGCGCGGCCGCTGGCCAGCGCGTTGTTCAGCGTGGGGCCGAGCGATCGGTAGGCGTAGCCGCGCACCGAATCGTCGCCGCCGGCGCGGAACAGCAGCGTGTCCGGCAGGCTCACGGCGTCGGCCGCGAAGATGTGGCCGGCCTCGCCGCGCACGGTGGCGTACCAGTCGCCGCCCAGCGGCCGGTACCACGTCACGCGGCCGTAGGCGCGGCCGAATGGCGCGCCCGTGCCCTGGTTGCTGAACGACCGGCCCAGCGCGGCTTGCAGGCTGGCCGTCAGGCCCTGGGTCGGCAGCAGCACGCTGTCCACGTCGCGCCAGACCCAGTGGTAGTTGGCCGACAGCGCGCTGCTCTGGGTCGAGCCCGCCGGGTTGTCGAGCCGCGAGTGAATGAACTCGGCGAAGTACAGCCGCTCGATGCGCGGCGTGTCTTGTGTGCGGCCGACGCGTGCGCTCCACGAGCTGCGCAGCTCCTCGGTCGAGCGCAAGCGTTCGGCGCTGCCCGACAGCAGGTTGCGGTAACGCCCCTCCAGCGGGTGCGAGGTGAATTCACCCGACCACGACTGGATGTCGGGCCCGAGTTCGAACTTGTTCTTCGCGATCCATCGGGTGCCGAAGACGCGCCGGTGCAGGTGTTCCAGCGTTAGCCGGGGCCCGGTGTTGGCGCTGTAGCCCACGCCCACCGTGGCCTGCTGCAGGTTCAGTTCACGCACCCGCACGATCACCGGCGTGGCGTTGGCGGTGGCGGGGTTGGGGTCGATCTCGACCGACGAGCCCTCGAACAAGCCGGCCTTCTGCAGCCGCTCTTGAAAGTCCAGCAGCAGCTTCTCGCTGTACGGCTGGCCGGGGCTGAAGGTGGACAGGCGGCGCACCGAGTCGGCGTCGTAGCGCTGCAGGCCTTCGATGCGGATCTCGCCCAGGCGGAACAGCGGGCCGCTGTCGGCCACCGCCTCGATCTGCGCCTGGTGGCTGCCCGCGTCGACGCCGGCGCGCGTGGTGCGCCAGGCGGCCGTCGGGTAGCCCTCGGCGCGCAACTGCGCGATCGCCGCGCTCTTGGCGCCGCTCCAGTCGGGCTGGCGAAAGGGCTTGCCGACGGGCAGCGCCCAGTCGCGGCGCCAGCGGCCCAGCAACTGCGTGGCGGCGGCATCCTGCGCGTCGAGTGACTGCTTCAACTCGCCTTCGACCGTCAGCTCGACGCTCTGCACCACGGTTCGCACGCCCGGGCTCACGCGCACCCGCAGCAGCAGGCCGGCACCGGCTGCGGGCAGCTTGTCGACATCGACCTGGGCGTTGAAGTAGCCCTCGGTCTCCAGCAGCGAACGGGCCTGCGCCGGCGCGGCCAGCACCAGGCGGTCGAGTTCGGCGGCGGTGATGCTGTCGGTCTCGGGCGCGTTCTGGAACCGCGACAGGTCGAGGTAGGTGAGCAGCAGCTTGCGCAGCTCGTTCGGTGCCACCACGTCGAGCTGGTAGACCGCGCGCTCTGGGTTGGCGGCCGTGCCCGGCGCAGCGGCTGGATCGACCGGGCGGGGCAGCCACTGCGTGAGGTTGGCACAACCCCCCTGCGCGACCAGCAGCAGCACCAGTGCCGCCCTGCGAAGCATCATTTGCCGAGCAGGCGCATCGCTCCGTCCAGACCCGGCAAGGTGAGCGAAAACATGCGCTGGCTCATCAATTGCTGAATCACCGAAATGCTTTGCCGATAGCCCCACACGCCTTGCGGCTCGGGGTTGATCCAGGCGAACTTCGGGAAGGCGTTCGTCAGGCGCTGCAGCCACTCGGCGCCGGCTTCCTCGTTGTTGTATTCGACGCTGCCGCCGGGCTGCAGAATTTCATACGGGCTCATCGTTGCGTCGCCGACGAAGATCAGCTTGTAGTCCTTGTTGTACTTGCGGATCACGTCCCAGGTAGGGAACTTCTCGCTGTAGCGGCGCCGGTTGTTCTTCCACATGAAGTCGTAGACGCAGTTGTGGAAGTAGAAGAATTCGAGGTGCTTGAACTCGCTCTTCGCGGCGCTGAACAGTTCTTCGGCGCGGTGGATGTGCTCGTCCATCGTGCCGCCGACATCCATCAGCAACAACACTTTCACCTTGTTGTGCCGCTCGGGCACCATCTTGATGTCCAGCATGCCGGCATTGGCGGCGGTGCTGTGGATGGTGTCGTCCAGGTCGAGCTCGTCGGCCGCGCCCTCGCGCGCGAAACGACGCAGCCGGCGCAGCGCCACCTTGATGGTGCGCGTGCCCAGTTCCTTCGTGTCGTCGTAGTCCTGGTAGGCGCGCTGGTCCCACACCTTCACGGCGCTTTTGTTGCGGCTTTTGTCTTGCCCCATGCGGATGCCCTGGGGGTTGTAG
>JANNBZ010000252.1:0-8886 GCA_031386065.1 Burkholderiales bacterium | reverse complement strand
AATCCGCACGATGTTCGAGGGCATGATCCGCACCGTGTTCAAGAACACCATCGGTGTCGACCTGCCCGAGTACCCGGTGATGAAGTACGCGGAAGCCATGCACCGCTTCGGTTCCGACAAGCCCGACCTGCGCGTGAAGCTGGAGTTCACCGAACTCACCGAGGTGATGGCCTCGGTCGACTTCAAGGTCTTCAGCACGCCGGCCACCACCCCGGGCGGCCGCGTGGTGGCGTTGCGCGTGCCGCAGGGCAGTGAGATGAGCCGAGGCGAGATCGACGCCTACACCGAGTTCGTCAAAATCTACGGTGCCAAGGGCCTGGCCTGGATCAAGGTCAACGATGTGAGCAAGGGCCGCGAAGGCCTGCAAAGCCCGATCGTGAAGAACCTGCACGACGCCGCCATTGCCGACATCCTGAGCCGCACCGGCGCGCAGTCGGGCGACCTGATCTTCTTCGGTGCCGACAAGGAAAAGATCGTCAACGACGCCATCGGCGCGCTGCGCGTCAAGGTGGGCCACAGCGAATTCGGCAAGGCGCGCGGGTTGTTCGCGGACGTGTGGGCGCCGCTGTGGGTGGTCGACTTCCCGATGTTCGAACACGACGAAGCCGGCCAGCGCTGGAACGCGGTGCATCACCCGTTCACCGCGCCGAAAGACGGCCACGAAGACCTGATGGACAGCGACCCGGGCAAGTGCATTTCCAAGGCCTACGACATGGTGCTCAACGGCTGGGAAATGGGCGGCGGCTCGGTGCGAATTCACCGCGCCGAGATTCAGAGCAAGGTCTTCGACGCGCTCAAGATCGGAGCCGAGGAAGCCCAGGAAAAGTTCGGCTTCCTGCTCGATGCGCTGCAGTACGGCGCGCCACCGCACGGCGGCCTGGCCTTCGGCCTGGACCGGCTGGTGACCATGATGACCGGCGCCGAAAGCATCCGCGATGTGATCGCCTTCCCGAAGACGCAGCGTGCTCAGTGTTTGCTGACCGGCGCGCCATCGGCGGTCGACGAGAAGCAGTTGAAGGAGCTGCACATCCGGCTGCGCAATGCGCAAACGGCAGCGAGTTGATTGGCTAAAATGGCCATTCCCGTCCATCAGGAGTGGCCATGAATGTGACAGCGACTGAAGCCAAGAACCGGCTGGGTCAGGTGCTAGAACAGGCACAGACGCGCCCGGTCTTCATCGAGAAAGCGGGTCGACGCCACAGCGTGGTGATGTCGGTGGGCCACTACGAAGCACTGCTCAAGGCCAGCCGGCCCGACCAGCCGCTCACCAGTTCCAGGCAGTTCTACAAGCAGCACAAGGCGTGGGTCGACGAGCAGAACCGCGATTTCGACGCGCATGGACTGTGGAACGAAGAACTGCGGACCTGGTGATGCCGCAGTACGACGTGTACCTCAACCCGAACCCGCGCTCGCGTGAATCCGTCCCGTATGTGGTGGATGTTCAGAGCAGCCGGCTCAGCGTTCTGCGCACCCGCCTGGCGATGCCGTTGTCCCGGATCGGGGTCGATGTGTCTGGCCTGCCGCGCCGGCTCGCGCCACAGTTCGTGGTGGCCGGAGAACGGCTCGCCTTGCATCCGCACGCTGCTGCGGGCATCGACGCGCGTTTGCTGAAGAACCCGGTTGCGTCGCTCGCCGCCTCGGCTGGCGAAATTCGCAATGCGCTCGACGCAGTGGTGAGCGGCATTTGAACTTCATGGCACCGCATCGGGCTTTACCGTCCCGAAGTCGCGACTGCACGCAGAGGCCAGCCGCCAGCCTCGATAGTTGCCGCTCATTCGACACGACTCACGGCGCGTGCTGGATGGAATTACAATTTCACTTTCGGTAAGGAGCCGCGATGACCGAATCGACCATCACCATCAAGGGCCAGACGACGGTTCCGCTGCCGATTCGAGAGAGCCTGGGCGCCACGGCGGGCACCAAGCTGCTGTGGCACGTGATGCCCGATGGCGCGGTCATCGTGCGGGCCAAGACGCTGTCGATTCTCGACCTGGCGGGACGCCTCAAAGCCCCGAAAGGCAAGCGTGTCGCCATCCAAGACATGAATGCCTGGCGCTGATGGCCGCGCTTGACACGAACATCCTGGTGCGGTTTCTGGTCGAGGACGATGCGGCGCAACTCGCAGCAGCCCGCAAGCTCATGCGCAAGTGCGTGAACTCCGGCGAGGCTCTTTTCGTGCCCGTCACGGTCGCGCTGGAACTGGAGTGGGTGTTGCGGTCCAGCTTCGGGTTCGGCAAGAGCGTGGTGATGCAGGCACTGGCCCAGCTGCTGGCAACCACCGAGCTCATATTTGAATCGGAAGGGGCGCTCGAAGTGGCGTTGGTGCTCTACGGTCGAGGCGCTGCCGACTTTTCTGACTGCCTGCACGTCGCGTTGGCTCACCACGCAGGTCAGTCGCCGCTGTGGACTTTCGATAAGGCCGCGTCGAAGCTCGACGCGGCCCGATTGCTGGCGAGCTAGCGGCAGCTCCCAATCTTCAGAATGACTTCACCATGGTTTGACCGATGACCGTTGTACGTCCGCCCAAAATCCCCGAGTCCGTCCTCGTCGTGATCCACACCCACGACCTTCAGGTGCTGCTGATCGAGCGTGCCGACCGGCCCGGTTTCTGGCAAAGCGTCACCGGCTCGAAGGACGCGCTGGACGAGCCCGAAGTCGACACCGCCATCCGCGAAGTGGCCGAGGAAACCGGCATCGTGATCGGCTCGGCGCAGGTTCCGCAGGCGAGCCTGCGCGACTGGAAGCTGCGCAACGTGTACGAGATCTACGCCACCTGGCGGCACCGCTACGCGCCCGGTGTGACCCACAATACCGAGCACGTGTTCGGCCTGTTGGTGCCGCGCGATGTGGTGGTCACGCTGTCGCCGCGCGAACACTTGCGCTACGCCTGGCTGCCGATGATCGAGGCCGCCGACCGCTGCTTCTCGGCGTCGAACGCCGAGGCCATCTTGCAACTCCCGCGATTCACCTGACTCCACCTTCCGATGCGGCACAGCCTGAACACCCAGCACCCGGTCGACGTGTTGCGCGTGGCCACCTACAACATCCACAAGGGCGTGCGCGGTGTCGGCCCGCGCAAGCGGCTGGAAATTCACAACCTGGCGCTCGGCATCGAGGCGCTCGACGCCGACATGGTGTTTCTGCAGGAAGTGCGGCTGCACAACCGCGCCGAAGCGCGCCAGTTCACCGACACCCACCGAGGCTGGCCGCGCCTCCCGCAGGCCGACTTCCTGGCGCCCGAGGGCTACGAGGTGGCGTACCGGACGAATGCCGTCACGCGCGACGGCGAGCATGGCAACGCGTTGCTGTCGCGCTGGCCGCTGGGCGACTCCGGCCACCACGACGTGTCGGACCACCGCTTCGAGCAGCGCGGCCTGCTGCACGTGCCGGTGCAATGGAACGGCAGCACGGTGCACGCCATCGTGGCCCACCTGGGCCTGATGCACCGCAGCCGCGTGCGCCAGGTCGAGCGCATCGCGGCCTTCATTGCGGCCGAGGTGCCCGACGGCGAACACCTGGTGCTGGCGGGTGACTTCAACGACTGGGGCGAGAAGCTCGATGCGCCCATCCGCGCGATGGGCCTGGCGCGCGCCTTCAACCACGGCAGTGCGGTGCCGCGCACCTTTCCGTCGCGCGTGCCGGTGTTCTCGCTCGACCGCATCTACACGCGCGGACTGCAATGCACCTCGACCATGGTGCCGCGCGGAGCGGCGTGGGCGCGCATGTCGGACCACCTGCCGCTGGTCGCCGAGTTCGCGCTCGCCTGAGCCGATGGTGACCTCGCACGCGGCACCGGACTCCGCCGGTCCACCGGACGATCTGTGGCGCGGCCTGCCGCGACCGTTGTTCAGCGGCGGCAATCGCGTAGCACTGCTGCGTGGCGGCGACATGCTGTTTCCGGCCATGGTGCGGGCCATCGCGGCGGCGCGCAGCGACGTCTGGCTGGCCACCTACATCTTTCACGACGATCCCGCTGCCAACACCGTCGCGCAGGCGCTGATCGACGCGGCCGGGCGCGGTGTGCAAGTGCGGGTCGTGCTCGACGGATTCGGCTGCATGCAGGCCGTGCCGCGCCTGATGTCGCTGCTGGTGCCGGCCGGCGTGCAGCTGACCGTGTTCCGCCCGCTGCAGCGCTGGTGGAACTGGCTGCAACCGGGCCAGTTGCGCCGGCTGCACCAGAAGCTGTGCGTGGTCGACGGCGAGGTCGGTTTCGTCGGCGGCATCAACATCCTCGACGACCGCATCGACATCAACCACGGCCCCACCGACGAGCCCCGGCTCGACTTCGCGGTGCAGATGCACGGCCCGGTGGTGGCCCCGATCGAGCAGACCATCCGTGCGCTCTGGACGCGCGCCAAACTGGGCCGAGATTTCAAGGAAGAGGTGGCGGCCATCGCCCGCACCGCGCAGCCGCTGACGCGCGTGAAGCAGTTGATGCGCCGCCTGCGCATGCCGCGCGGGCGCGACCTCGCGCTTGATGGCAACAGCCTGCAGCCGATGCAGGCCGCCTTCGTGTTGCGCGACAACTTTCGCCAGCGCCGCACCATCGAGCGCAGCTACATCGACGCCATTCGCGCGGCCCGCACGCGGGTCGATCTGATCTCGGCCTACTTCTACCCCGGGCGCGAGTTCAGGCGTGCGTTGCGCCATGCCGCCAAGCGCGGAGTGACGGTGCGGCTGCTGCTGCAAGGCAAGCTCGACTACCGGCTGGCCGGCCTGGCCGCGCGTGCGCTGTACGACGAACTGCTGGGCCGCGGCGTGCGCATCTACGAGTACACGCCGGCCTACCTGCATGCCAAGGTGGCGCTGGTCGACGACGACTGGGCCACCGTCGGCAGTTCCAACATCGACCCGCTGTCGCTGCTGCTGAACCTGGAAGCCAACGTGGTGGTGCGAGACGCCGGCTTCAACGCCGAGTTGTCGGCGCAGTTCGACGAAGCCGTGGCCGCGTCGACCGCCATCGACCCGACCCAGCTCTACCGCGCGGGCGTGACCGGCGCTGTGCGGCGCGGCTTCGTGGCGTGGTGCGCGCATGTGTACCTGCGGCTGGCGGGCGCGACCGGGCGCTACTGACTTCCGCCGTGCTGACATCGCATCCGCACGACCCGAGCGCAGGCCGCGCCGACGACCTGGTGGTGCTGCGGCCCGAGGGCCTGTACTGCCCGCCGGGCGATTTCTACATCGACCCGTGGCGGCCGGTGCAGCGGGCCGTCATCACCCACGCCCACGCCGACCACTCGCGCTTCGGCCATGCGCACTACCTGGCGGCGGCGCCGGCCGAAGGGGTGATGCGTTCGCGCCTGGGCAGCATCAACCTGCAGCCGCTGGCGTATGGCGAGGTCATCGACCACTTCGGCGTGCGCCTCAGCCTGCACCCTGCGGGCCACGTGCTGGGGTCGGCGCAGGTGCGGCTCGAACAGGCGGGGCGTGTGTGGGTTGCGTCGGGCGACTACTTTTTAAGCGGCCATGAAGCCGACTCGCGCGAAGACAACCTCACCTGCGAACCCTTCGAGCCGGTGCGCTGCCACTGCTTCATCACCGAAAGCACCTTCGGGCTGCCGATCTACCGCTGGCAGCCGCAGCGCGACGTCTTCAACGATATCAACCAGTGGTGGCGCGCCAACGCCGACGCCGGCCGCGCCAGCCTGCTGCTGGGCTACAGCTTCGGCAAGGCGCAGCGCATCCTGGCCGGTGTCGACCCCCGCATCGGCCCCATCGTCGTGCACGGCGCGGTCGAGCCGTTGAACCGCGCCTACCGCGAGGCCGGCGTCAAGTTGCCAGCCACACAGTTGGTCACTGACGTGGCCGACAAGGCCAGCCTGCGGCGCGCGCTGGCCATTGCGCCGCCGGCCGTGCAGGGCAGTGCCTGGGCCAAGCGTTTCGACGCACCGGGCCTGCCCGCCAGCGACGCCTTCGCCAGCGGCTGGATGCAGCTGCGCGGTGCGCGGCGCCGCCGTTCGGTCGACCGCGGCTTCGTGCTCAGCGACCATGCCGACTGGCCGGGCCTGCAGCGCGCCATCCAGACCAGCGGGGCCGAGCGCGTCATCGTCACCCACGGCTACGAGGCGGTGATGGTGCGCTGGCTGCAACAACAGGGCTTGCAGGCGGGGTCGTTCAAGACCGAATATGGCGACAGTGCGGACGACGATGCGGCCGGTGCGCTCCCACCTGCCGAGCCGCCCACCGCGCCCGAAGGAGCCGTTGCATGACCCCCGACCACGACTCGCTGGCGACCGAAGAATTCCTGCACCGGCTGGCGCGCCATTACCGGCCGGGGCACTGGGTGGGCGGGGTGCGCAAGGCCTTCGGGGCGGTCACCGAAGTGCCCGACACGCCGGCCGGCGACCTGGAATCGCATCCGCCGCACTACCTGGCCGCGCTGTGGATGCCGCTCAACCCGACGCAACCCTTCCTGCAGCGCATGCCGGCGCATGCCGTGCTCGTCACGCCCGACCCGGTGACGGCCGTGCGCGGGCTGCTGGCCGAAGTGCCGACCGGCGAGCGCCTGTGGTTGACCACGGCCGGCATCGACTGGGCGCTGGTGGCGCAGATCGTGATGCTGGGTGAGAAAAACCTGGCCCCGTACCAATACCGCGAGCTGGGCAACTTTGCCAAGGCCGAAGAGCGCGCACTGATGGCCGCGATCAGCGTTCACTACGAAGGCGGCGACAGGGTGTTCAGCCAGTTCGCGCGCACCTCGCCGGGCGCGCTCGAATGAGGTTGATCGGCTCCTTCGCCCGCGAATGAAAGCCTTCGCTGCGCTGTTCGCCGAACTCGACGCCAGCACCGCCACCACCGACAAGGTCGGCGCGCTGAAGCGCTATTTCGCGTTGGCCGCACCGGCCGACGCAGCCTGGGCCGTCTACTTCCTTGCCGGCGGCAAGCCGCGCCAGGTGGTGCCCACCGGCGTGTTGCGCGCGCTCGCCTGCCAGCGCGCCGGGCTGCCCGAATGGTTGTTCGAGGAAAGCTACCAGGCCGTCGGCGACCTGGCCGAAACCATTGCCCACGTGCTGCCGCCGCCCACCACGCGCAGCGACATTGGGCTGGCGTCGTGGATAGAGCAGCGCCTGCTGCCGCTGCGCGATGCCGAGCCCGACGATCAGGCGCAGCGCATCCTCGGGTACTGGGACGAGCTGGATGCGCCCGAGCGCTTCCTGCTCACCAAGCTCATCGGCGGCGGCTTTCGCGTCGGTGTCAGCAAGCTGCTGGTGCAGCGCGCGCTGGCCGAGCAGGCCGGCGTCGACGCCAAGCTGCTGGCGCAGCGAATGATGGGCTACACCGACAAGACCGCGCGGCCCGACGCGGCCCACTACCTGCGGCTGGTCTCGCACGAGACCACGCACGACACCACCCATTCGGGACAGCCGTACCCGTTTTTTCTGGCACACCCGCTCGAAGGCGCGCCGGCGCAATTCGACGCGCTGATCGGCCCGCCGTCGCACTGGCTGGTCGAATGGAAGTACGACGGCATCCGCGCGCAGGCCGTGCGCCGCAGCGGCCAAGTATGGATCTGGTCGCGCGGTGAAGAGCTGGTGACCGACCGCTTCCCCGAGGTGGTGGCCTTGCTGCAATCGCTGCCCGACGGCAGCGTGCTCGACGGCGAAATCCTGGTCTGGAAAGACGGCCGCCCCGCAGCCTTCAACCTGCTGCAGCAGCGAATCGGCCGCAAGACGCTGACCAAGAAAGTGCTGGCCGACGCACCGGTCAGCTTCATGGCCTACGACGTTCTGGAATGGCAAGGCGCCGACCTGCGCGACCGGCCGCAAGCGCAGCGCCGCGCGACGCTGGAGGCGCTGGCTGCCGAACACGGGTTGCCGCTGTCGCCCCGCGTCAGCGCCGCGTCGTGGGCCGAGCTGGCCGTGCTGCGCGCCGAGTCGCGCGAGCGGGGGGTCGAGGGCTTCATGCTCAAGCATGTGGACGCGCGCTACGGCGGCGGCCGCACCAAGAGCGGCGGCACCTGGTGGAAGTGGAAGATCGAGCCGCTGACGGTCGACGCGGTGCTGATCTACGCGCAGGCCGGCCACGGCCGCCGCGCCAGCGTCTACACCGACTACACCTTCGCGGAGTGGAGCCGCCCGCCCGACGATGCCGCCGAAGCGCAGGCCGTGGTCGACGCCATCGCCGCGCGGCAGCCGGCGCTGGCCGGGGCGCTGCAACTGGTGGCGTTCGCGAAGGCGTATTCGGGGTTGACCGACGACGAGTTCAAGCGCATCGACCGCGTGATCCGTCAGACCACGCTGGAGAAGTTCGGCCCGGTTCGCAGCGTGAAACCTTCACTCGTTTTCGAATTGGGTTTCGAGGCGATCAACCGCAGTTCACGCCACAAAAGCGGCATCGCGGTTCGCTTTCCTCGCATGCTGCGCATTCGCGACGACAAGCCGTTGTTCGAGGCGGATTCTGTTGTGACGTTGGAGGGGTTGTTGGCTGGGGCCGCTGGGGCCGCTGGGGCCTGAGCTGCCGGCTTCTGGCTTCAGGCTTCAGGCTGGAGGTTGCAAATTTACTTTCACTGCGTGAGTCCGCACCGGGACTCGGCCCGGCTGCCGAGTAACTTTCATTTGTTGGGCCAAATGAAAGTCACCAAAGCAAACGCCCTCAACACCAGCCATTTGGCCGTCACCCTTCGGCCACAAAGTTCGGCTGTTGACGAGCCTGGCGCATTGATCGGGCCTGGCGCTGCTTGTTCTTCTCTTGCATTCTTGGACGCGGCTTAGGTACTTTCCGCTCGGTGGTGATCGACCGAACTCTTGTAGCCGCAGCGAGATGCTCAAGTGGCTGGTGTTCAGGCCCTTTGCTTTGGTGACTTTCATTTGGGCCCGCAAATGAAAGTTACTCGGCGGCCGGCCGAGACCGGCGCGGGCTCACGCAGTGAGAATGAACTTCCCAGTT
>JANNBZ010000212.1:0-9099 GCA_031386065.1 Burkholderiales bacterium | reverse complement strand
GGCGCGTCGTTCATCGAGCACCAGCAGTTCGCCAAGGCGGTTCGCAACGGCACGCCGCCCGAGGTCACGCTGGAAGACGGCCTGCGCAGCGTGGCCACCGGACTGGCCGCGCACCGCAGCATCGCCACCGGCGGCCCAGTGCTGCTGAGCGACGTGTTGCCCGCGGGTTGGTGATTGCTGCGGCGATCCCGGTGCCGCGGCGGGCCGACGCACTGGCGAGGGGGTTAGGATGGAATCCACAAGCGCCAGGCCGCGTCGACAACGCGACGGGCCACCTCCTTCTTCGACCACCGGGACCGCCATGACCGAACTCTCCGCACCGCTCGAATCCGCCGCCAGCACGCTTGAAGAAGACGGCAGCTTCGAACTGCACGCCGGGGCCTTGCGGCTGGCGGTGCGCGCCGACCTGGGCGGCGCCATTGCCGGCCTGTGGCACCGCGACACGCCGATCCTGCGCTCCAGCGCACCCGCCGATCTGGCCGGCGCGCGCCAATCCGGCTGCTTCCCGCTGGTGCCGTATTCCAACCGCCTGGGCCACCGCCATTTCCGCTGGAAGGGCCGCGAATACACGACCCGGCCGAACTTCGACGACAGCCCGCATTCGGTCCACGGCGTCGGCTGGCTGCGGCCCTGGGAGATGCTGTCGCACAGCGCGCAAGAGGTGGTGCTGCGCCTGCGTCACGCGCCCGACGCCGACTGGCCATTCGCGTTCGAGGCGACCCAGTACTTCACGCTGACCGCGCACACCTTGAGCCTGCAGATGTCGATCACCAACACCGGCGACACCGCGCAGCCGGTGGGCCTGGGCTGGCACCCGTACTTCCCGAAACGCGCGCGCAGCCGGATGCACGTCGAGCTGAGTGGCCGCTGGGACAGCGATGCCGCGCAGCTGCCGGTGCGCAAGGTGGCGCAGCCCGGCATCGACAGCGACGTGGCCCACCTCGACTTCGACAACTGCTTCGAAGGCTGGAAGGGCCCGGCGCGCATTCGCGACGAGAAGTTCTCGCTGCAGCTCACGTCGTCGTTGCCGTACCTGGTGGTCTACACGCCGCAGAACAAGGACTACTTCTGCGTCGAGCCGGTCAGCCACGTGAGCAACGCGATCCACATGGCCGACCCGGCCGCCCACGGCCTGCGCACGCTGCAGCCCGGCGAGAGCATCGAGGCCTCGATGCTGCTGGACGTGACCGTGCTGTGATGAACGGGGGCGATGCCGGGGTTCAGTGTGCGGTGGCCTCGCCGTGTGGGCTGGGCGAGTCGCCGCTGTGGCACCCGGTGGAGCAGGTGCTGTACTACTGCGACATTCCCGGCCACACGCTGAACCGCTTCGACCCGACCGCCGCGCCCGGCGCGCAGGCGCACACGCAGTGGTCGTTCGACACCGACGTGGCGTGTTGCGCCCCGATGCTGGAAGGCGGTGCGCTGCTGCTGGGCATGCGCGACGGCCTGTGGCGCTTCGACCTCGGCAGCGGGCAGCGCAGCGCGCTGGCCGCACCGCCCTACGACACATCGTCCGAGCGCTTCAACGACGGCAAATGCGACCCGCGCGGCCGCTTTTGGGTCGGCACCATCTACGAGCCACGCGACCCGCCGAACGCGGCGCTGTATCGCTTCAGTGGCGGCGTGCTGACACGCCAGGCGGCCGGCATCACGGTGTCGAACGGCCTGGCATGGAGCCCCGACGGCCGCACGATGTACTGGAGCGACACCAAGGCCCACACGGTGTACGCGTTCGATGTCGACGCCGCCAGCGGCGAGCTGGGCCCGCGCCGCGTGTTCGCGAGCTTCACGCCCAAGGTGGCGGGCGCGTCGCTCGATGGCTACGGTGGCCGACCCGACGGCGCGGCGGTCGACGTGGAAGGCTGCTACTGGGTCGCCATGTTCGAAGGCCAGCGCCTGCTGCGCTTGGCACCCGACGGCGCGCTGCTGCGCGAGGTGCGGCTGCCGGTGCGCTGCCCCACCATGCCCTGCTTCGGCGGCGCCGACCTGAAGACGCTGTACATCACCACCGCGCGTGAAAACCGCCCCGCTGCCGAGCTGGCTGCGCAACCGCTGGCGGGCTGCGTGTTGTCGCTGCGGGTCGATGTGCCCGGCCTGCCTGCCAACCTGTTCGGCTGACCCGTTCGGCTGACATCACGACCTCACCATGCAACCCACGATCTACCCTTCGCTCGCCGGCAAAGTCGTCTTCATCAGCGGTGGCAGCTCGGGCATCGGTGCCGACCTGGTGCGCCAGTTCGCCGCGCAAGGCTCGACCGTCGCCTTCTGCGGCACCAAGGCCGGCGGCGGCGATGCGCTGATTGCCGAGGTGCTGGCCGCCGGCCACCCGGCGCCTGTATACGCCGCCTGCGACGTGCGCGACTCGCTGGCCTATCAGGCATTGCTGCGCGACGTGATCGCCCGCCACGGTCCGATTCGCGTGCTGGTCAACAACGCCGGCCGCGACGACCGGCACGCGATGGAAGACGTGACGCCCGAGTTCTGGGACGACCGGCTGAACCTCAACCTGAAGCACTACTTCTTCGCCATCCAGGCGGTGGCGCCGGCGATGGCGCAAGCCGGTGGCGGCTCGGTGGTCAACATGGGCTCAGTGAGCTGGATGCGCGGCCGGCCCAACCTGGCCGGCTACACCACCGCCAAGGCCGGCATCCTGGGCCTGACCCGCACGCTGGCCCGCGAACTGGGCGCGCGCAACATCCGCGTCAACGCGGTGGTGCCCGGCGCCATCGTCACCGAACGCCAGACCACGCTGCACCGCGACCCGGCTGCCGACCAGGCGTTCCTGGATGCGCAGTGCCTGAAGATCCGCCTGAACCCCGGCCACGTCTCGCGCGTGACGCTGTTCATGGCCAGCGACGACAGCGACGGCATGACCGGCCAGCACGTGCTGGTGGACGCGGGCATCGCGCAGTGCTCGGTGCTGTCGTAGCGGTCGCTGCCGATTCAGGGCGCGCTGCGCCGCGCTAACTTGCGCGTCTCGCCGATCGCCAGCAGAAAGAACTCGTCGTCAGCCACACCGGCTGCGCGGCGCGCAGCGGCCAGCGCCTTCGGTGGTTCGTCGAGCGACTCGTCGGTGAGGTTGAAGGTGCCCCAGTGCACACCGACCGAACGCTTGGCGTTCAGGTCGCGGTGGATTTGCACCGCCTCGGCCGGGTTGACGTGCTGGGTGCTCATGAACCAGCGCGGTTCGTAGGCGCCGACGGCGAGCAGCGCGATGTCGAAGCCCGAGCCGCCCTGACGCTCGGCGAAGCGACGGCGAATGTCGGCAAAGTCTTTCGAATAGCCGGTGTCGCCCGAGAAGTACAGATGCAAGTCGGGCGCGAACACCGCGTAGCCGCCCCACAGCGTGGCCAGCCTGTCGGTCAAGCCTCGCCCCGACCAATGCTGAACCGGCGTCAGCACCACCTCGACGCCACGCACGCTGTGCGACTGCCACCAGTCCAGTTCCACCGCGCTAACAATGCCTTGGTCGGCCAGCCAGGGCTTGAGCCCCAGCGGCACGACGAACAGTGGCGGGCCGCCGGGCTGTGCGTTCAACGCGCGCACGCTGGCTTCGTCGAGGTGGTCGTAGTGGTTGTGCGAGATCAGCACCACGTCGACATGCGGCAGTTCGGCCAGCGACAGGCCCGGCGCCTGCTGGCGCCTGGGGCCGATGAAGCTCAGCGGCGACGCGCGGTCCGAGAACACCGGGTCGGTCAACAGGGTGATACCGCCCAGCTGCGCCAGCACCGTTGCGTGGCCGATCCAGGTGATGGCCGGCTGCATGGCCGTGCGCGCGTTGGCATTTGCCGCGATGAAGGCCCGGTCGGGCACCACGCGCGGCGTCACGGTCTGCGGCGGCTTGGGCAGGCCGTCGCGCGCCGCAGCGAACTGCCAGCGCAGAAAGTCAGCCAGGCCCTTGGTGGTGAATTCGTTGTAGTTGTTCTGGAAGCCCGCTGGGCGGTGGTGCGACCGCGCCGCGTCGTAGTACGGGTTGACGGCCGTGCACGACGACAGCAGCGCGCAGGCCAGCGCGGCCAGCGCCCGCACCGCACCGCGCTTCATGCCAGAAAGCGAACCGCCGCGATCGCGATCCAGCCCATCACGAAGTTCACCATCGCGAGCTGGGGGATCTTCAGCATCTGCGCACCGCCGGCCGGCCAGTCCGACGCCGCCACTGCGCGCGCCAGTCGCTTGTATAGCCCGAAGTACAAGTGGCCGAACAGCGCGAACATCAACAGACCGATGCCGAACATCAGGTGCCAGCCGAGCGGCGCGTTCTTCATGCCCACCGTCAGCAACATCGTCAGGCCGCTGAGCAGCAGCACCGCGATGGTGGCCCACACGATGCTGAAAAAGCGCCGCAGCGTGGCCGCGATCAACGGCAGGCGCTGCGGCGGGGGCAGCGTGGCGGCCGCCGCAGGGCGCAGCGCGAACAGCATGAAACCGATACCGCCCATCCACACGATGGCGGCGGCGAGGTGAAAGAACTTGATGAGCGTGGCCACGTGCGATGCACTCCGTTGACGACCTGCGAATCGCAAGCCCAGGGGAAAGTCGGAAGCGCACACTTTAGTGCAGCAGGGGTTTGCCCGTATAATTCGAGGCTGCGTCGAAAGCGTTTGTAGCCCGTCCCATGCTTGAAACAATCGACCGCGGGACAGCGAAAAACGGCTTCGACGACGAGGCAGACGATCCGCCCATCAAGGCCCTGACGCATGACGAAGCGCAGGCCCTGCGGGCCCGTCATCCACAACTCTCGCCGTGGCGGGTGATCGCGGCGCAGGTCGTGGTCGGTGGGCTGGTGGCGATGGTGGCGTGGTGGCTGTCTGGCAAATCCGAGGTGGTGTGGTCGGCGCTTTACGGCGCCATCACAGCGGTGGTGCCGGGCGCCTTGATGGCGCGCGGCATGACCAGCCGGCTGTCCAGCGTGTCGCTCGGTGCAAGTGCCGTCAGCGTCATGTTGTGGAGCACGGTGAAGATTGGAGTTTCGATTGCCATGCTGATGCTGGCGCCGAAACTGGTGCAGCCCCTGAGCTGGCCGGCGTTGCTGGCGGCGCTGGTGCTGTGCATGCAGGTGTATTGGTTCGCGCTGCTGTGGCGCGGACGTTGAGATCAAGATCAGACGGGATTCCATCACATGGCAGTCGAAGGTCACGCGCCCACCTCTGGTGAATACATCGTTCACCACCTGACCCATCTTTCGACGGGCAAGCCCAAGGGGCTGGTGGATTTTTCCGTCATCAATTTCGACTCCATCATTTTCTCGGCGGTCATCGGCATCGTCGGCTGCTTCCTGTTGTGGAAGGCCGCGCGTCGCGCCACGTCAGGCGTGCCGGGCCGCTTTCAGGCTGCGGTCGAGATCCTTTTCGAGATGGTCGAAAGCCAGGCCAAGGGCATCGTCCACAACGCCAACAGCCGCAAGCTGGTCGCGCCGCTCGCACTCACGGTGTTCGTCTGGATCTTTCTGCTGAACGCGATGGACCTGCTGCCGGTCGACCTGCTGCCGCTGATCTGGAAATGGATCTACGGCGCTGCCGGCCACGACCCCGAACACGCTTACTTGCGCGTCGTGCCCACCGCCGACCTGTCGATCACGATGGGCCTGTCGGTCGGCGTGCTGATCACCTGCCTGGTCTACAACGTCAAGATCAAAGGCCTCGGCGGCTGGATCCACGAACTGTTCGCGGCCCCGTTCGGCAACCACTGGGCGCTGTACCCGTTCAACTTCGCAATGCAGGTGGTCGAGTTCGTCGCCAAGACCGTGTCGCACGGCATGCGGCTGTTCGGCAACATGTACGCCGGTGAGCTGATCTTCCTGCTCATCGCGCTGTTGGGCGGGGCGTTCACGCTGTCGCTGGGCGGCTTCGCGTTGGGTGCCTTGCACATCGTGGCGGGCACCGTCTGGGCCATCTTCCACATCCTGATCATCACGCTGCAAGCGTTCGTGTTCATGATGTTGACCCTGGTCTACGTGGGCCAGGCCCACGATTCGCACTGATCTCGTTTTTCCCTTTCTCACCGTTTCTCTTTTCACTACAGGAATCATCATGGAACTCATCGGTCTCGTCGCGGTTGCCGCAGGTCTCATCATCGGTCTGGGCGCCATGGGTGCTTGTATCGGCATCGGCGTCATGGGCAGCAAGTACCTGGAATCGGCCGCGCGCCAACCCGAACTGATGGGCGAACTGCAGACCAAGATGTTCCTGCTGGTTGGCCTGATCGACGCGTCGTTCATCATCGGCACCGGCATCGCGCTGTGGTTCACGACGGCCAACCCGTTCCTGGCCCAACTCGCCAACCTGCCGAAGTAATCAACCGGCGTTTGCCGCCGCTTGCCGCCGTTTGTGCCGTCATACACGGCGGCTTTCTTCCTCAGCCGAAGGCACCCATGAGCATCACCGCGACATTCATCTTTCAGATGATCGTGTTCCTGATCCTGGTCGGGTTCACGATGAAATACATCTGGCCACCGATCACCGCCGCGCTCGACGCGCGCGCAAAAAAGATCGCTGAAGGCCTGTCGGCCGCCGACAAGGCGAAAGCCGAATTGACGACCGCCAACAAGCGCGTCGAAGAGCAATTGGCCGCCGCCCGCACCGACGCAGCGCAGCGTCTGGCCGATGCCGAGCGCCTGGCGCAGTCGATGGTCGAAGAGGCCAAGAGCCGCGCCAGCGAAGAAGGCGCCAAGATCGTCGCCGCTGCGAAAGCTGAGGCCGAGCAGGAGTCGCTGAAAGCGCGTGAATCGCTGCGGGGTCAGGTGGCCGCGTTGGCCGTCAAGGGCGCCGAGCAGATTCTCAGGCGCGAGGTCAACGCCGGCGTTCACGCCGAGTTGCTGACCCGCCTGCAGACCGAGCTTTGATTCATGGCTGAGCTTGCCACCCTTGCCCGCCCGTACGCCGAGGCGCTGTTTCAAGTCGCTGTAAAAGGTGATCTGAAGCAGGCCGCTCAGCAGATCGACGCGCTGTCGGCGGTTGCCGCCAACGCACAACTGCTGCGCTTCGCGGGCGACCCGAAAGCCACCGAAGCGCAGGTGTTCGACGTCATCACCTCGGTGATCAAGGCCCCGCTGTCGGATGAAGCGAAAAACCTGCTGCGCACCGTGATAGCCAACGGTCGCCTGGAGGCGTTGCCCGAAATCGCGGCCCAGTTCCATGTGCTGGCCAACGCGAGTTCGGGCGTCTCGGACGCCACGCTGTACAGCGCGTTCCCCATCGACGCGGCGCAACTGCCCAGTGTGGTGGCCTCGCTCGAAAAGCGCTTCGGCCGCAAGCTCAACGCCACCGTGCAGGTTCAGCCCGAGCTGATTGGTGGCATTCGCGTGGTGGTGGGCGACGAAGTGCTCGACACCTCGATCCTTGCCCGCCTCGAACAAATGAAAGCGGCGCTGGCGGCCTGAGGCCGCCTGCTGTCAGCCACCCGCGCCAAGAATTCACAGGACATCGCCATGCAACTCAATCCCGCAGAAATCTCCGAACTCATCAAGAGCCGCATCGAAGGCCTGGGTGCCGCGTCGGACATCAAGAACCAGGGCACCGTGGTGTCGGTGACCGACGGCATCTGCCGCATCCATGGCCTGTCGGACGTGATGCAGGGCGAGATGCTCGAATTCCCGGCCGCACCCGATGGCTCGCCCACCTTCGGCCTGGCGCTGAACCTCGAGCGCGACTCGGTCGGCTCGGTGATTTTGGGTGAGTACGAACACATCTCCGAAGGCGACACCGTCAAGTGCACCGGCCGCATTCTGGAAGTGCCGGTTGGCCCCGAGCTGAAAGGCCGCGTGGTCAACGCGCTGGGCCAGCCGATCGACGGCAAGGGGCCGATCAACGCCAAGATGTCGATGCCGATCGAGAAGATCGCCCCCGGCGTGATTGCGCGCAAATCGGTCGACCAGCCGATGCAGACCGGCCTGAAGTCCATCGACTCGATGGTGCCGATCGGCCGTGGTCAGCGCGAGCTGATCATCGGCGACCGCCAGACCGGCAAGACGGCCGTCGCCATCGACGCCATCATCAACCAGCGCGGTCAGCACATGACCTGCATCTACGTCGCGATCGGCCAGAAGGCGTCGTCGGTGAAGAACGTGGTGCGTGCGCTCGAAGCCAACGGCGCGATGGAATACACCATCGTCGTGGCCGCGACCGCCGCCGAATCGGCCGCGATGCAGTACGTGTCGGCCTACTCCGGCTGCACGATGGGCGAGTACTTCCGTGACCGTGGCGAAGACGCGCTGATCGTCTACGACGACCTGTCCAAACAAGCCGTGGCGTATCGCCAGGTCTCGCTGCTGCTGCGCCGCCCGCCGGGCCGCGAAGCCTATCCTGGCGACGTGTTCTATTTGCACAGCCGCCTGCTTGAGCGCGCAGCCCGCGTCAACGCCGACTATGTCGAGGCTTTCACCAAGGGTGAGGTCAAGGGCAAGACCGGTTCGCTGACGGCACTGCCGATCATCGAAACGCAAGCCGGCGACGTGTCGGCCTTCGTGCCCACCAATGTGATCTCGATCACCGACGGCCAGATCTTCCTGGAGACCTCGCTGTTCAACGCCGGCATCCGCCCCGCCATCAACGCCGGCATCTCGGTGTCGCGGGTCGGTGGCGCGGCGCAGACCAAGGTCATCAAGAGCCTGTCCGGCGGCATTCGAACCGACTTGGCCCAGTACCGCGAACTGGCCGCGTTTGCGCAGTTCGCCTCTGACCTGGACGACGCCACCCGCAAGCAGCTCGACCGTGGCGCGCGCGTCACCGAACTGCTGAAGCAGGCGCAGTACTCGCCGCAGCCGATCAGCCTGATGGGCGCCACGCTGTTCGCGGTGAACAAGGGTTTCATGGACGATGTGGACGTGAAGAAGGTGCTGGCGTTCGAGGCCGGCTTGCACACCCACCTGAAGACCAGCCACGCCCCGCTGCTGAAGAAGATCGAGGACAGCAAGGTGCTGGACAAGGACGCGGAAGCCGAGATGACCAGCGCCGTCACTGCGTTCAAGAAATCCTTCGCCTGACCACTTGACTGACACCTACTGAAGGAGCCGGTCATGGCAGCAGGCAAAGAAATTCGCGGCAAGATCAAGAGTTTCGAGAACACCAAGAAGATCACCAAGGCGATGGAAATGGTCGCCGC
>JANNBZ010000224.1:0-3618 GCA_031386065.1 Burkholderiales bacterium | reverse complement strand
CGGCGGAGCGGGTGCGATCACCACCGGTGCCGGCGGAGGCGTCGGCGTGGTGGCCGTGATGGTCGGCGCGGGCGGCGGCGGCGCCGTCACCTGGATCTCAGGCGGGGGAATGAAGGGCGGTGGCGGCGCTTCGAGCTTCGGCGGCGGGGGCACCACGATCTCGGGCGGCGGCGGCGGCTTCTTGATCTCTTCGATCACCTTGGTCTCGATGGGCGCCCGCACCACATCGACCACTTTCTTGGCCAGGCCCGTCACCAGCGCGTAGACGATGAACGCGTGAAAGGCGATCACAAGCGTGATTCCGACCAGATGTCGGCGCGGGTCCGCTTGTCTCTTGGAAAAATCCATACCCTGGGGTCTCCAGTTGGAATGTGGCGAAGCCCGAAAGCTTAACAAACAAATGCCCGCCGGCTTGTGGCCAGCGGGCACCGATTGAGCAAGCTGCTGTCTAGCTTTCTTAGAACTTGTATCCAGCTGTCACGTAGACAAAACGACCGCGCGGGTCGTACTGCGCGATGTCGTAGCCAGCCTGAAACTGATTGCTAGCAGGCGTGAAAATCGCTGGCTGCTTGTCGAACAAGTTTCGCGCGCCGATAGCGAGCCGTAAGCTCTTGATCCCGGTAAAGGTCACGTTGGCGTCATACAAACTCAACGCTGGCATGAAGTTGCGCTCGCCATCATCACGCGCACCAGCTTCGTAACCACGAGCGTAGTTCTGTGTAAGCGTCAGAGCCCATGGCCCAGTTGTCCAAGTGCCGGACAAAACGTGCTTCCAGCGCAAGACCACACCGCCCGAGTCGGCCCCTGCCACAGGAGCACCAGTCGAATCAACGATGGTACCTACCTTGCGCGAAATTGCACCGCTCGGAGTCGTCTCGTCGAACTTGATCATGTACGTTCCGACAAGCGAGACATTCAGCTTTGAAGCGCCGAATGCTTGACGCCACCTCAGGTCGACGTCGATGCCACTTACCTTCGAGCCACCGGTATTCGAGAGCTTCTGGTTGATGGTCTCAACGTCGCCATTGGCGTCCAGCGTAACCAGGTTTGCATAAGCCGGATCACCAGCGCGGAAGCGGGACACCAACAACTGGGCTGATGGCGTAGAGATGTAATTCTTGACATCAATGTTGAACCAGTCGAATCCTGCCGTGAAGTTGTCGATCGGCGCGAACACGATTCCGATCGTCGACTGCGTGGCCTTTTCGGGCTTCAAGTCACTCTTTCCGCCATTGATCGAATTCACCTGAAGGTCAAGCCCCCCAGTCGTCGGATCGTTGAATTGCTCAGAAGTACCGACGGTATCAGGTGTCCAGAGGTCGGCAAGCGTTGGCGCACGGAAGCTGGAGCCGACCGAACCACGCACCAGAATCTGCTTGCTCGGAGTCCAGCGCAAGCTGCCCTTGTAATTCAATGACTCGCCAACGCCCTGGTATTTGTCGCCACGAAGCGCCAAGTTGCCTTCGAGCGTCTTCAGGATCGGCATATTCAACTCGCCAAATGCCGAGGCGATGTTCCGGCTCTTGTCCACAGGCGCGGTCGCTCCACCCAGTCCGGCGATGTCTCCGGTGCCAAGAGCGGCGCTCGGCGTGGTTGCGTACCTTTCATTTCTGAACTGCGCGCCAACCGCGTACTGGCTCTTGCCGCCCGCCAATGAGAACCACTCACCCTGCACCTTTGCGTCGATGCCGGTACTGGAGGACTCGGCTTTGAGCGTGCCGCCGGTGTACTTGGCACCCGAAGCAGCGAGCGCCGCGTTGAAGGCTGCCGATTGAGTCAGCGACCAAGGGTTCCAATCGCTGCCCGGGCTGTTGATGACCTTGGCGTACGCGACCTGCGAAAAATAGCCATCGGGCACGATGCCGGACGTCGTTGCCTTATTGTGGGCAAGGGCGACCTCGTACTCTTGCCCGAAGACTGTGCCGCGTGTCCCCAACACCAGGCGCGTCTGCTCCGCAGTGTCTTCGCTGGTGCGAAGGCCGAAATCGAACACGCGCGCAGTGACGCCAATCGGCTGGTTGGAATTCGCGATCGCTGCGGCCTGAGCTACAGCCGTGTTGTACGCAGTTGTCTGCGCTGCGGTTGCTCCAGGAGGCAACGGCGGCAGATTCAAGAGATAGTTCTTCGCGAATGCATAGTTGGGATTGCTTGGCAACACCAACAAAACCGGGTCAACTCCCTGCGCCGCAAACAAAAGATCCGTCTGCAAGAAACTTCTTCGAATGGGGCTAGGCTGGAATTGCTGGGTAACGATGCTCTTGGAGTAAAGCGCATCGCCAAAAATTTCAATGGCATCGGACACCTTGAAGGCACCGTTCGCGCTCAGATTCGTCAAATCCCGCTTCGGGGTCAAGCCTACAAAGCCTGGGCTGTCGAACGTGCAGTACGGCAATCGCTTGCTGCTGGGCGTCAGATTCAAAAACATATTGATATCCCCGCACTTGCCAGTAGCCGCCAACGGATTGCCAAAGCTAGCTGCAGGATTTCCAAACCCTGGGGCGGGGGTGCCTTCAACCCAATTGCCACCGGCAACAGTTCCTGTTCCCGGGTTGTACCCACCTTGAATGTTGCCTTGGCCCGTAGCCCCAGCCGAGATGAACGGTGCCTGGTTTCCCGTTTTCGAGAAGTCGCGGTCCCTAGCGAACAGTGCAGATTCTCGTTCAACAGAAGCTGAGACAGTCAAGTTGTATCGATCGTTAGCCAGATTTCCAATGCCGCCGACCAGCGCTACGCTTTCATTTTTCCCACCACCTTTGCGGGATGGCTGACCCGTTGTCGCGGAAACGTCAACGCCCTGGAAGTCTTTGGACAAAATGAAGTTGACAACGCCGGCAATGGCGTCTGATCCGTACACGCCCGACGCGCCGTCGCGCAAGACTTCAACTCGTTCAATCGCAGCCAGTGGGATGGCGTTCACGTTGACGGCGGCACCGCCACCGCCTGCGAAGGCTGCGAGCCGCCGACCGTTGACGAGGACGAGCGTGCGTTCTTCACCCAGGCCGTGCAGCGAAATTGTGGAGATGCCGTACGTCGAGCTACCTGCGCCCGTTGCGTTGGTGGTTCCGCCCGACGACGACACGGCGCTGATCGAGGACAAGAGTTGTTCTGTGCTCGTCACACCGCTGCGCCGAATGTCTTCTCGCGTGATGACCTGAACCGGCAGCGCACCCTCGGCGTCGATCCGCTTGATTGAAGAACCTGTGATTTCAACGCGCTCAAGCTGCTGTTGAGAAAAGGCCAGGGGCGAGCTCAACGTGAGCGTGCCGCCGAAGGCGAGCATCAGCCCGGAGCAAAGTTTGGTTCTTTTGAACATGGGATCTCCTGAGGAAACACAAAAAGGTTGATCGATAAACCCAGTCTTCTAGCAAGCCACATGCCGGCTTTGTAAACGAGGGATGGCTCTTGATCGAAGACGTGTAAAAGAATTGTCACTGACCCAAAACGAGGCCTGTTCAGGGTATTCCTTGATGGCCTCGCCGCACCTCGCGCAAGTGCCAGATTGGAACCGCCTCGAAAGCGACTGAAACGCATGCCTGGCGCGGCTTTGCGGGTGGTTGGCACGGTCAGGTTTCGACCCACAGCGAGGCCGTCAGTCGCCGGCTTAGGGACATGTCCCTA
>JANNBZ010000218.1:0-5866 GCA_031386065.1 Burkholderiales bacterium | reverse complement strand
CTCCTCGCGAACGATGGCCTCGACCTTGCGAATGACCCGCAGACCCATCGGCATGTAGCTGTAGATGCCTGCGGCCAGGCGCTTGATCATGCCGGCTCGCACCATCAACTTGTGGCTCACGACCTCGGCGTCGGCAGGCGCTTCCTTGAGCGTGGAAATGAAGAACTGGGTGGCTTTCATGCGGGGGTGCCCGTGGGCTGAGGGGTTCACGCGGGGACCGCGTCGAAGGCACTGGATCGGCGTTCGACGCCGAGGGAAACCCAAGGGGTTGCTTCCCGTCACACCAGTGCAATAATCGTTTCAACGAGAATTTTGGGGTTGATTATGCTCGACCGTGAAGGGTTCAGACCCAACGTCGGCATCGTCCTGCTCAACCAGCGAAACCAGGTGTTCTGGGGCAAACGGCTCCGCACCCATTCCTGGCAGTTCCCGCAAGGGGGCATCAATTACGGCGAGACGCCAGAGCAGGCGATGTTCCGCGAACTCCACGAAGAAGTGGGGCTCATGCCGGAACACGTTCGCATCATTGCGCGCACGCGCGACTGGCTGCGCTACGAAGTGCCCGACCATTTCATCCGGCGCGATGCGCGCGGTCACTACCGTGGGCAAAAGCAGATCTGGTTCCTGCTGCAGCTGATGGGCCGCGACAACGACATGAACCTGCGCGCCACCGACCACCCGGAATTCGATGCCTGGCGCTGGCACGAGTACTGGGTGCCGCTGGATGTGGTGATCGAGTTCAAGCGCGAGGTCTACCAGATGGCGTTGACGGAGCTGGCGCGTTTTCTGCCGCGCACCAATCACCACAACCGCTACCTCCGGGCCGGCATGCGTTCGCATCACCACGATGAAATTCAGGCCGCACATTTGGCCGACAGCGCTTCGCCTGAGAACGCTGGCGACATCACAGACCGACCGATCGAAGAGGCCTCGAAGTCGCGCGACCCCTCGGCGCCCGAGGGCTGACGAACCTGCCGCTCAAGCGACCGGTTCGATGCGGTCGGCGATCAGCGTGTTGCCCGCCACCAGGTGGCCGCTGACCAGCACCGTCTTGCCGACCAGTCGCTGAAGTTCCGGGTCGCTGAACGCATTGGCACCAGCGCGACGCAGCACAAAGCGGGCGGCGTCGGTCTTCAGCAGAACCGCCATGCGTTCGCTTTTGGAGCCGGCACCGACGCGCTCGCAGACCACCACGCCTTGCAAACCTGTCACGCGCTGCGGTGACAGCGCCGGGTCGTTGCGGGACGAAGCGCGGCTCATCCGTGACGTTCGTAGACGCGGTAGGCGACGATCCGGTTGCCGACCTGCTTGGCGACCACGGCCACGCCGGCGCGGGGCTGACCATCGGCCCGATCGGATGCAGTGCTGACGTTCACGTGGTAGTGCAGCGCCTGGCGGGCTGAAGCGGGCGCTCTCGCGTCGATGCCACGGCTTGCGATCGCAGCAGCAGGCGATGCCTTCGCCTTCACGGCGAACGTCACGAAGCCGGCGTCGTCTGCTGTCAGCCCGAGCGACCTCCCGATGGCGGCCAGTTGCGTGGCCACCTGCGCGCTGGTCTGCTGCGCCGACCTTTGCGACGCCGTGGGCTTGTAGCGACTCAGGTAGCGGCCAGCGGCCGCCAGCCCGGCGCGCCGCTCCGAGCGCAGAAAGCGCTCGCCGAAATGTGCCTCCAGCGACTTCGGCGCGTCGGTGGTCGACGGCACCGACACCGGGTGCAACGACGCATCGCCATAGACGCAGAACTGCATCAGCGTCTTCAGGTCCACCGGGTCCATCTGCGCGGCTTGCTGGACGTAGTTTTGGCGAGCCTCCAGGCCGGCACGCCCGATGGACGCGCCTTCGAACATCCGCAGCAGGAAGTACTGGCAGATCAGGTCGGCACTCCCGTTGCCGGTGGACGGCCCGTAGGCGACGGTCGTGGAGCCCATGTAAGCGTAGGCACCCTGGCCGAGATAGGTCTGGCAGATCGGCAGGTCCAGGCCCAGCGCGAACGAGTCGTACAACTCAGCGCCGTAGCAACACTCCACCGCAGCCAGCGTGCCCGGCTTGACGCGCTTGTTCAACGCCTTGGACGTCAAGGCCTCGGGATAGCGCTTGCCGGTCTGACCGTAGAACGTCGGGTCGCTGGGCGTGCCGTGGCAGTTGATGAAATGCACCCGGGGCGAGAGTTGCGCCGCACCGAATGACGGGCCGGCCGCAGGGGACGTGTTCAGCAGCGTGGCGCTGCCGAACAGCTTGGACAGGCTCAGGCCCGTCGAACCCTTCCAGACCTTGGCGCTGAGGCCGAACCCATTGGCGTAGTCGGCGAGCGGACGGCGCGCATAGCCGGTGGCCGTGGTCAGCAACGAGAGCAGGAAAGCGACGTCACTGGCGCCGGTCAGGTCGGGAAGGCGCGTGACGACGCGGGTCGCGCCGACGAACTTCGCCGCGTCGCGCGAGTAGCCGGCGTCGCAGGCGTAAGGCACGTCGCTGAAGACCCATCGGTCATCGTCGTCGCCGGGTTTGTAGAGTGGATTCGCGACGTCCTGATGCGGGATCACATCGGTGGCCCCGAGCAGCACCACATAGTCGGGGGTGAGCTTCGCGTACAACGCGTCGACGGCCAGCTTGTTCTGTCGAGGACTGCCGGCGGACGTCACCACCGGCGCGCTCAGCGCCTTCATCGATCGCGCGTCGTCGAGGTAGACGACCCGGGTCTTCAGCCCGCGCTTCTTGTCGGCGACGATCAATGCGGCGAGTGCCGCGTTCAATTGCCTGAGCCCCGCGCCGCCGTACTTCGCGCGCAAGGCCGATCGGTTGCTGACGATGAGCTTGTCGTCGAGTGCAGTTCGAGCCGCCATGTCACCTCCGAGCGCCGCAACAGCGCGTGCAACGAGGCGATTTTAGGCGCGGTACCTGGCCAAGCGCAGCGGGACGGCCCGGGCGCGCTAGGCCAGCACCATGTTGTCGCGGTGGATCATTTCTGGCTCGCCGGTGAAGCCCAGCAAGCGCTCGAACTCGCTAGAAGGCTTGCGCGCGATCAGGCGTGCCTGGCTGCTGGAATAGTTGGCCAGCCCCCGGGCGATTTCTTCGCCGAGCGAACTGCGAACGGCGATCACGTCCCCACGGTGGAATTCACCCTGCACCTCGACCATGCCGATCGGCAGCAGGCTCTTGCCGTGGCTCTGCAGTTTGGCGACGGCGCCGTCGTCGACTACCACCGCGCCGCGCAGCTGCAAGTGATCGGCCATCCACTGCTTGCGCGCGGCCATCTTGTGCGTCGGCGCCGACAGGGCGGTGCCGATGGCTTCACCTTGCGCCAACCGAATCAGCACGTCGGGTTCGCGGCCCCACGCAATCACCGTGCTGGCGCCGCTGCGCGCCGCTCGCTTGGCCGCCAGCACCTTGGTGATCATGCCGCCGCGCCCGATGCCGGAGCCGGCGCCGCCAGCCATCTTTTCGAGTTCCGGCGCACCGGCCTGCGCGTGCTCGATGAAGCGCGCATTCGCGTCATGCCGCGGATCGGCCGAGTACAGACCCTGCTGGTCGGTGAGGATGACCAGCGCATCGGCCTCCACCAGGTTGGCCACCAGGGCGCCCAGGGTGTCGTTATCGCCGAACTTGATCTCGTCGTTGACGACGGTGTCGTTTTCGTTGATGACCGGAATCACCTTCAACGCCAGCAGCGTGAGCAGGGTGGAACGGGCATTGAGATAACGCTCGCGATCAGCCAGGTCGGCGTGGGTCAGCAACACCTGCGCGCTGCCCAGCCCGTGTTCGCGCAGCTTGGTTTCGTAGATGTGCGCCAAGCCCATCTGACCGACCGCAGCCGCAGCCTGCAGCTCGTGAATTTCCTTCGGTCGGCGGGCCCAGCCCAGGCGCTTCATGCCTTCGGCGATCGCACCGCTGGACACCATCACCACCTCGCGGCCCTCGGCCGCCAGCACGGCCATTTGGCGACACCAGTTGCCCACCGCCAGCGCGTCGACACCGCGGCCCTCGTTGGTGACCAGGCTGGAGCCGACCTTGACGACGATGCGCCGGGCGTTCTTCAACGCAGAGGTCATGGCGCGGGTGTCATGCGTTCTGCGCGCTGTCGTCCACCGGATCGAAGCGCGGATCGGGATCGTCCGGCACCACGTTCTTCAACAACGCCACATGCTTGTAGATGGCGCGGATCAGCGGCTCGCAGCCTTCACGCGTGAGCGCGGAAATCTGGAACACCGGGCCTTTCCATTTCAAACGCTTGATGAAGTCCTTGACACGCTTCTCGCGTTCTTCGGCGGGCACCATGTCCAGCTTGTTGAGGACGATCCAGCGCGGCTTCTCGAACAGCGCGGTGTCGTATTTCTTCAGCTCACCGACGATGGCTTTCGCTTGCGCGACCGGATCGACAGCCTCGTCGAACGGCGCGAAGTCGACAAGGTGCAGCAGAAGGTGCGTGCGCTGAAGGTGCCGCAAGAACAGATGGCCCAGTCCCGCGCCTTCGGCCGCACCCTCGATCAGGCCGGGAATGTCGGCCACCACGAAACTCTGCTCGGCCGCCACGCGCACCACGCCCAGGTTCGGGTGCAGTGTGGTGAAGGGATAGTCAGCGATCTTCGGCCGCGCGTTCGAGATCGCAGCGATCAGCGTCGACTTGCCTGCGTTCGGCATGCCGAGCAGGCCCACGTCGGCCAGCACGCGCAATTCGAGCTTGAGCTTGTGCTGCTCGCCCGGCCAGCCCGGTGTTTTCTGGCGTGGTGCGCGGTTGGTGCTGGTCTTGAAATGCAGGTTGCCAAAGCCGCCGTCGCCGCCCTTGGCCAGCAGCACGCGTTCGTCGGGCACCAGCAACTCGGCCATCACTTCGCCGCTTTCCGCGTCGGAAATGATGGTGCCCATCGGCATGTGCAGAACGATGTCGTCAGAGGCCGCACCGTATTGGTCGGAGCCGCGACCGTTCTCGCCGCTGCGTGCCTCGTGGCGGCGCGCGTAGCGGTAGTCGATCAGCGTGTTGAGATTGCGGTCGCCGACGGCGAACACGCTGCCGCCACGGCCGCCGTCGCCACCGTTGGGACCGCCGAAAGGAATGAACTTCTCCCGGCGAAAACTCATGCACCCGTTGCCGCCGCTGCCAGCGACCACGTCGATGGTGGCTTCGTCAACAAATTTCATGGTGTTTCGGACTGCTGATCGCGTTCGATGATGTGATCCGCCGCCGCAAAAAACAAGCCCCGGCAGGCCGGGGCTTTGGTCGGCACGCTTTCGGCATGCCGGAATCTGCCGCGAACACGCAAAGCGCGCTTACGCCTTGATGCTGACGGTGGACCGGTTGCGCGGCCCCTTAACGGAGAAGGTGACTTCGCCGTCGACCAAGGCGAACAAGGTGTGATCCTTGCCGATGCCGACGTTCATGCCAGGGTGGAACTTGGTTCCACGCTGACGCACGATGATCGAACCCGCCGGAATCGCCTGCCCACCGAACGCTTTCACGCCCAGCATCTTCGGTTGTGAATCGCGGCCGTTGCGTGTCGACCCGCCGCCTTTTTTCTGTGCCATGGTTTAGCTCCTTGAACTCTGAGGTGTCGAGATTCAGGCGTTCACAGCACTGATCTGGATCTCGGTGAAGTTTTGACGGTGTCCCTGACGCTTCTGGTAGTGCTTGCGACGACGCATCTTGAAGATGCGCACTTTGTCGTGCCTGCCTTGCGCCAACACCGTGGCCACCACACTCGCACCCGCCACCAAGGGAGTCCCAACCGTCAATTCGGCGCCGGCCCCAATGGCCAACACCTGGTCGATCGTGATCTCTTGGCCAACGTCCGCAGCTATCTGTTCTATCTTGATCTTTTCGCCTGCAGCAACTTTGTATTGTTTGCCGCCGGTTTTTATGACCGCGTACATATCA
>JANNBZ010000214.1:0-9856 GCA_031386065.1 Burkholderiales bacterium | reverse complement strand
ACGAAGCCGATGCGTGGGCCTGCAGCGGGCGTAGAGGGCGTGGCGGCGGGGGCTGGTGGTGCGAGCGTTTCTTGCGTCATGCGCCGATTTTCGCCGATGCGGCTCCGTTCATCGAAACGGGGCTCCGGCGGCGCGCGAATCGCCGGGTCCGCGTTGCCCGCAGCACCGGTTCGCTACCGCTTCGGCGGCATGAACCCCGGCAGGCCCGGGAACAGCGTTTCGGCCTGCTTGGCCATTTGTTCCTGCATCTGCGTGAACATGGCCTTCGACTGTTCGAGGTAGTTGCCCATCAGGCCCTGCACCGCCGGCGCCTGGCCGGCGAGGAACTTCGTCCACAGCTCGGGCGACATCGCCTTCGGGTCGTAGAGGCCCTTCGACTGTTCAGTGACGCGGGCCTGGATGTCGGTGAAGGCCTGCAGGTTGTGCTCGAGGTACGAGCCCATCATTCCCTGCATCGCGTTACCGTAGAAACGGATGATCTGCGCCAGCGACTGCGCCGAGAACATCGGCACGCCGCCGGTCTCTTCTTCCAGGATGATTTGCAGCAGGATGCTGCGGGTCAGGTCCTCGGCAGACTTTGCATCGCGCACCACGAAGTTCTGGCCGCCAAGCACCATTTTCTTCACGTCGGCCAGCGTGATGTAGCTGCTGGTTTCGGTGTCGTAGAGGCGCCGGTTCGGGTACTTCTTCAAGACGCGCGGAGCGCTGGTGTCAGCGGCTTCCGCGCCCGCTTTCGGCGCGGCGGCGCGGCGTGTCGTGGCCATGGGTGGCACTCCTTGATTGTGCAGTTGCACATTCATTCTAGGAGGCCGCCAAAAGTACCACGCGAGGGGTTTACCCGCTGGCGTGGCGATGTGCTCACGCGCGCTTGGCCACCAGGGTCAGGATGTCGTAGCTGGCCACCACCTCGCCGAGCTGGTTGGTGACTTCCACGTCCCACGCCACCACACCCTGGCCGGTGCCTTGTGCGTCTTTTTTCTGGCGGTCGGTCTTGCGCTTGCAGGTCAGCCGCGCCTGGATGGTGTCGCCGATGCCCACCGGCTTGACGAAGCGCAGCGTGTCGAGCCCGTAGTTGGCCAGCACCGGCCCCGGTGCTGGCGAGACGAACAGCCCGGCCGCCGCCGACAGCACGAAGTAGCCGTGCGCGATGCGTTTGCCGAACGGGCTGGCCTGGGCTGCGATCTCGTCGAAGTGCATGTAGAAATAGTCGCCCGAGATGCCGCCGAAGGCGACGATGTCGGCCTCGCCCACGGTGCGCCTGTGGGTCAGCAGCGAGTCGCCGATGGCCAGGTCTTCGAAGTGCTTGCGGAACGGGTGCACATCGCCTTCGCGCAGCGCGGCGCCGCGAATGTGTTCGCCGGTGATGGCGGCCAGCATCGTCGGCGAGCCTTGCACCGCCGCGCGTTGAAGGTAGTGCTTGACGGCGCGGATGCCGCCCAGTTCTTCGCCGCCACCGGCGCGGCCCGGCCCGCCGTGCTTCAGTTGCGGCAGCGGCGAGCCGTGGCCGGTGGACTCAACCGCGGCTTCGCGGTCCAGCACCAGCAGTCGGCCGTGCCAGGCTGCGGCCACCGGAATGGCGCGCGCCGCGATTTGCGGGTCGCGCGTGACCAGCGTCCCCACCAGGCTGCCCTTGCCGCGCGCCGCCAGCGCCAGCGCTTCGTCGAGGTCGTCGTACGGCATCAGCGTGCTGACCGGGCCGAAGGCCTCCACGTCGTGCACCGCATCGTTGCGCAGCGCATCGCGGCACAACAGCAGCGTGGGCGCGAAGAAGAAGCCATCGCCTGCGCCCTCGCCCACCGGCTTGAAGCCATCGGCCGCGCCGAACAGCACCTCGTTGCCTTGCGACAGCGCGGACACGCGTTCGGCCACGTCGTGCTGCTGCGCCTTGGACGCCAGCGCGCCCATGCGCACGCCTTCCACCGCAGGGTCGCCCACCACCACCTTGGCCAGGCGGGCGCGCAGCTTCTCGGCCACCGCAGCCAGGTGCTGGCGCGGCACGATAGCGCGGCGGATGGCGGTGCACTTCTGGCCCGCCTTGACCGTCATCTCGCGCGCCACCTCCTTGACGAACAGCTCGAATTCCTCGTCGTCGGGCGACACGTCGGGCGCCAGGATGGCACAGTTCAGCGAGTCGGCCTCGGCGTTGAACGGGATCGAGTGAGCCACGATGTTGCGGTTGGTTTTGAGCTTGGCGGCGGTGTCGGCCGAGCCGGTGAAGGTCACCACGTCCTGGCCTTGCAGGTGGTCCAGCAGGTCGCCGGTGCCACCGATCACCAGTTGCAGACTGCCGGCCGGCAACAAGCCCGACTCGTGCATCAGGCGCACCACCGCCTCGGTCAAATAGCTGGTGGCGCTGGCCGGCTTGGCGATGCACGGCATGCCGGCCAGGAAGCTGGGCGCGAACTTTTCAAGCAGGCCCCAGACCGGGAAGTTGAAGGCGTTGATGTGCACCGCCACGCCACCACGCGGCACCAGGATGTGCGTGCCGGCGAAGCCGCCCTTCTTGCCCAGCGGCATCGCCGGGCCTTCGTGCACCAGGTTGCCCGACGGCAGCTCGTTGCTGCCCATCGACGCATAGGCATACAGCGTGCCGGTGCCACCTTCGATGTCGACCCAGCCATCGGCGCGCGTGGCGCCGGTGTGGGCGGAAATGGCGTAGAGCTGCTCCTTGCGCTCGTTCAGGTAGGCCGCCAGCGCCTTCAGGCGCGCGGCGCGCTGCTGGAAGTCCATCGCCATCAGCGCGGGCAGGCCGCTGCCGCGCGCAAACGCCAGTGCTTCGCCGAAGTCGAGCGCGTCGGCGTGGGTGTGGAAGACGACGCGGCCGTTCACCGCGCTGTGCAGCGCGGCGCCAGGCCGGCTGCCGATCCAGCGGCCGGCGATCAGGCTTTGCAAGGTGGAAGGGTGGGTCATCGTGAAGTTCCGGTGGGGAGTGGGAGCAGCGCTGGTTCAGCGCTCGTCGAACGACAGCACCACGCGTTCGCTGAGCGGATGTGCCTGGCAGGTCAGCACGAAGCCGGCCGCGACTTCGGCTTTGTCGAGCGCGAAGTTGCGTTCCATGCGCACCTCGCCCTCGACCAGCTTGGCGCGGCAGGTGCCGCAGACGCCCGAGGTGCAGGAGAACGGCACTTCCAGGCCGGCGGCCGAGGCCGCATCGAGGATGCTGGGCTGGTGTTTGGTGAACGGAAATTCGCGCGTCAAGCCGTCGCGAATGATGGCAATGCGCGCGGTCGGCGCGTCGCCCGGCAGCGCCTCGTGGATCACCGCGCCGACCTGCTGTTGTGGCGCTTGGTTCGCGATACCGAAGCGTTCGATATGGATGCGCTCCTCGGGCACACCGGCCGCCAGCAACGCGGCCTCGGCCTCGTCGTTCATCTGGAACGGGCCGCAGATGAACGCATGGTCGATGCTTGCTGCAGGCACCACGCTGTTCAGGAACTCGGCGATCTTGTCGCGGTTCATCACGCCCTGGTTCAACGGCGAGTCGGTGTGTTCGTCGGAGAAGACGTGGTGCAAAACCAGGCGAGTCAGGTAGCGATTCTTCAGGTCTTCGATCTCTTCCTTGAACATCGTCGACTGCAACTGGCGGTTGCCGTAGATCAGCGTGAAGTCGCTCAACGGTTCGCGCGCCAGCACCGTCTTCATCGTCGACAAGATCGGCGTCACGCCGCTGCCGCCAGCAATGCCCAGATGGTGCCGGCGCGATTGCGGCTCGATGGGTACGAAGAAGCGGCCCTGCGGCGCCATCACGTTGATTAGGTCACCGGCTTGCAGGTTGGCGTTGATCCAGTTCGAGAACACGCCGCCCTTCACCTTGCGCACACCCACGCGCAGTTCGCCGTCATCCACGCCGGCGCAAATGGAATACGAGCGGCGCAGGTCCTGGCCGTCGATGTCTTTGCGCAGAGTGAGGTACTGGCCCTGGGTGAAGCTGAACACCTCGCGCAAGTCGTCGGGCACGTCGAAGGAAACGACCACCGCCTCGGCGGTGTCGGGCAGCACAGCGCGCACGCGCAGCGGGTGGAAGATGACGCTCATGCTGCGCTTCGGTTGGGTGAACTCGTTGGATGAATTCGTGGGGCGAATTCAGATCGGCTTGAAATGCTCGAACGGCTCGCGGCATGCCACGCAGCGGTGCAGCGCCTTGCACGCGGTGGAGCCGAAGGCCGACAGCCGCTCGGTGTTGCGGCTGCCGCAGCGCGGGCAGGTCAGGCGCTGGTGGCCGCGTTCGAAAAATTGGATGGTCACCGTACCGTCGTCGCGCGCCGCTTCAACCGGGCCGGGCGGCGAGATGCCGTACTCGAACAGCTTGCGGCGGCCTTGCTCGCTGATCCAGTCTGTCGTCCAGGCGGGCGCGCGTTGCAGCGTCACCCGTGCCGGGCCCAGGCCGGCGGCGTCGAGTGCGGCGATCACGTCGTGCTCTATCACTTCGGTGGCCGGGCAACCCGAGTAAGTGGGCGTCAGCACGATCTGCAGGTCGTCATCGTGCACGATCACGTCGCGCACGATGCCGAGGTCGCAGACTGACAAAGCCGGCACTTCCGGGTCGAGCACGCTGCCGAGAACATCCCAGGCGCGTTGAATGCGCTCGCTGGCCGGCATCAGGATCGGCGCGTCCACCATCACCACACACCGCCCGGAAAGCTGCGCTGCAGATGCTGCATCTGGCTCAGGATGAAACCCATGTGTTCGCTGTGCCGGCCGCGCTTGCCGGTGCTGCGGAAGGCTGCGTCGGCGGGCTCCGACAGCCCGGCTGCATCGAGCACGGCGGCCATGTCTTTCCGCCATGCGTCGTGCACCTCGGCCCAGCGCGGGCCCAGGCCGCTGTCGTGCGCGGCGTCGTCCACCGCATCGGTGTCGAACCACTCGGGCACGTAGAGCCACAACTGGCGCAGCGCCGCCTCGCTGCGTTGGTGTGACTCTTCTGTGCCGTCACCCAGCCGCACCACCCAGTCGGCGGCGTGCTGCTGGTGGTAGCGCGCTTCCTTCACCGCCTTGCCGGCGATGGCCGCCAGTTCGCAATCGCTGGACGCGGCCAGGCGGAGCCACAGCAGTTTCAGCAATGTGGCGACCATCAGGTTGCGCAGCACCGTGAAGGCGAAGTCACCGCGCGGCAGTTCGACCATGGTCACGTTCAGGTAGTCGCGCTCGTCGCGCAGGAAGGCGAGCTGGTCTTCGTCGAAGCCCTGGCCGTCCAGGCGTGCCGCGTGCGTCAACAGCGCGCGCGCCTGGCCGATCAGGTCGAGCGCCATGTTGGTCAGGGCGATGTCTTCTTCGAGCACCGGCGCGTGACCGCACCATTCGCCCAGGCGCTGCGCCAGGATCAGGCAGGTGTCGCCGAGCCGCAGCAAATACTGCACGTCGGGCTGAACAGAAATCTTGATCGATGCGGTCATGTCCAGCTCACATGTGATCGACCGACTTCGGCAGCGCATAAAAGGTCGGGTGGCGGTACACCTTGTCTTCCATCGGGTCGAAGTACATGCCCTTGTCGGCGGGGTCGCTGGCAACGATCTGGTCGGAGCGAACGGCCCAGATGCTGACGCCTTCCTGGCGGCGGGTGTAGACATCGCGCGCCAGCTGGATCGCCATTTTCGGGTCGGCCGCGTGCAGGCTGCCGCAGTGCTTGTGGTCGAGGCCGGCCTTGCTGCGAACGAAAATTTCCCACAGCGGCCATTCCGTTTGGTTTGTCATTTGGGGCTTACCTTCACGTTTTTTTTATCACGAAGAACGCCAAGGACGCGAAGTACACAAAGGAAAAGCGGGTCACTTTTTTCTTCTTGGCGTTCTTTGCGACCTTGGCGTTCTTTGCGATAAAAATTCTCTCAAGCCGCCACCGCAGTCACGAGGCGCTTCGCCGCATGCGCCATCGCGGCATCGCGCACCCAGGCGCCGTCGTCCCAGGCCTTCACGCGGGCGGCCAGGCGTTCGCGGTTGCATTCGCCGTCGCCGCCCACCACACGCCAGAACTCGCTCCAGTCGATGACGCCGAAATCGTGCGACTGGCGCTCCTCGTTCCACTTCAAATCGGGGTCGGGCAAGCTCACGCCGAGCACCTTGGCCTGGTCGACGGCGGCGTCGATGAACTTCTGGCGCAGCTCGTCGTTGCTGATGCGCTTGATGCCCCAGCGCATCGACTGCGCGCTGTTCGGCGACTGGTCGTCGGGCGGGCCGAACATCATGATGGCCGGCCACCACCAGCGGTTCACCGCGTCTTGCACCATCGCCGTTTGCGCCTCGGTGCCCTTCGTCATCATCGTCAGCAAGGCCTCGAAGCCCTGGCGCTGGTGAAAGCTTTCTTCACGGCAGATGCGGATCATCGCGCGCGCATACGGTGCGTACGAACAGCGGCAGATCGGCACCTGGTTCATGATCGCCGCGCCGTCGACCAGCCAGCCGATGGTGCCGATGTCGGCCCAGCTCAGCGTCGGGTAGTTAAAGATCGAGCTGTACTTGGCGCGGCCACTGTGCAGCGCGTCGATCATCTGGTCGCGGCTGGTGCCCAGCGTTTCTGCGGCGGCGTACAGGTACAGGCCGTGACCGGCTTCGTCCTGCACCTTGGCCAGCAGAATTGCCTTGCGCTTCAGCGTGGGCGCGCGGCTGATCCAGTTGCCCTCGGGCAGCATGCCGACGATTTCCGAGTGCGCATGCTGGCTGATCTGGCGCAGCAGCGTCTTGCGGTAGTGCTTGGGCATCCAGTCCTTGGCTTCGATGAAGTCGCCGTCGTCTATGCGCGCCTCGAAGCGCTGCTCAAGCGCCAGTTCGTCGGTCGAGCGCACCGGCTTGGCAGCGTCGTCCTTGCCCATGGTGTCCATTGCTTGCGTGTACATGGTGCTTCCTCTTTTCTATCGCGGACGTTGGTCGATCACGCGGCGGGCCTTGCCCACCAGCGTGCGTTCTATCGAATCGGGGCGCAGCACCGCCACCTGCGTGCTGATACCCACCAGCGTCTTGATGCGGTGCTGCAGCCAGAGGCCGATCTGCCCGCGCTCGTCGTCGCTGGCGGCTGCGGCCGGCTGCAACTCGCAGCGCACCTCCACCACGTCGAGCGGCCCGTCGCGGCTGACCACAATCTGGTACTGGCCCGACAACTGCGCGTGCTGCAGCACGATCTCTTCGATCTGCGTCGGGAACACGTTGACGCCGCGGATGATCAGCATGTCGTCGCTGCGGCCGACGATTTTCCCCATGCGGCGAAACGCGCGCGAGGTCGGCGGCAGCAGCCGTGTCAGATCGCGCGTGCGGTAGCGGATCATCGGCAGCGCTCCTTTGGTGAGCGAGGTAAAAACAAGCTCACCTTCTGAGCCATCGGGCAGCACCGCACCAGTGTCGGGGTCGATGATCTCGGGGTAGAAATGGTCTTCCCACACCACGGGGCCGTCCTTGCTTTCTACGCACTCGCTGGCCACGCCCGGGCCCATCACTTCCGACAGGCCGTAAATGTCGACTGCATCGAGCCCGCTCTTGCCTTCGATCTCACGCCGCATCGCCTCGGTCCAGGGTTCGGCGCCGAAGATGCCGATCTTCAACGAGCTGGCTTTCGGGTCGAGTCCCTGGCGCACAAACTGCTCCAGGATCACCTGCATGTAGCTGGGCGTGACCATGATGATGTGCGGCTTGAAATCGCAGATCAGTTGCACCTGCTTTTCGGTTTGCCCGCCCGACATCGGGATCACCGTGCAGCCCAGGCGCTCGGCGCCGTAGTGCGCGCCCAGCCCGCCGGTGAACAGGCCGTAGCCGTAGGCGATGTGAACGATGTCGCCGCGCCGACCGCCCGCCGCGCGAATGGAACGCGCCACCAGGTCGGCCCAGGTGTCGATATCGCCCTGCGTGTAGCCCACCACCGTCGCCTTGCCGGTGGTGCCCGACGACGCGTGGATGCGCACCACCTGCTCGCGCGGCACCGCGAACATGCCGAACGGGTAGTTGTCGCGCAGGTCGCTCTTGACGGTAAAGGGGAACTTCGCCAGGTCGGCCAGCTGCTTCAGATCGGCCGGGTGCACGCCCTTGGCGTCGAAGGCCAGCCGATAGTGCGGCACGTTCTCGTAGGCGTGCTGCAGCGACCAGCGCAGCCGCGTCAACTGCAGCGCTTCGACCTCGTCGCGGCTGGCGGTCTCGATGGGGTCGAGGTCACCGGGGGCGGGTCGGCGAACGGGCATGTCGTGGCTCCGGTGAGAGAGAGGATGACGCAAGCTGGGCGCCGAAGAGCAATTCGTCGACCGAGCGGTCAGCGAATTCTATGCGCCACCTTGCGAAGCGTCAAATCAACTATGGCGCGACAACGGCGCGGCTACGATAGCCAGCCTCGCGGGGCTGCGCCCTGCCCTACCAAACTCAACGGAATCACCGATGAACAAGCGCTTCAAGATCGCAGTCATCCCCGGCGATGGGATCGGCAAGGAAGTGATGCCCGAGGGCCTGCGTGTGCTCGACGCCGCGGCCCGCCGCTTCGACATAGCCCTGGACTTCGTGCACATCGAATGGGCCAGCTGCGACTACTTCGCGATGCACGGCAAGATGATGCCGGACGACTGGAAGGCGAAGTAACAGGAGATGGACGCGATCTATTTCGGCGCCGTCGGCTGGCCGGCCACGGTGCCCGACCATGTGTCGCTGTGGGGTTCGCTGCTGAAGTTCCGGCGCGAGTTCGACCAGTACATCAACCTGCGCCCGGTGCGCCTGTTCGACGGCGTGCCCTGCCCCTTGGTCGACTCGAAAGGCAAGCCGCGCCAACCCGGCGACATCGACTTCTTCGTGGTGCGCGAAAACACCGAGGGCGAGTACACCAACCTCGGCGGCCGCATTTTCGAAGGCACCGAGCGCGAGATCGTGATCCAGGAGTCGGTGTTCTCGCGCCACGGCACCGACCGGGTGATGAAGTACGCGTTCGAACTGGCGCAGTCGCGGCCACGCAAGCACCTGACGGTGGCCACCAAGAGCAACGGCATCGCCATCAGCATGCCGTGGTGGGACTCGCGCGCCGACGCCATCGGCCAGGCGTATCCCGGTGTCACGGTGGACAAGCAGCACATCGACATCTTGTGCGCCCGCTTCGTGCTGCAGCCCACCCGTTTCGACGTGGTGGTGGCGTCGAACCTGTTCGGCGACATCCTGTCCGACCTTGGGCCGGCGTGCACCGGCACCATCGGGCTGGCGCCGTCGGCCAACCTGAACCCCGACCGAACATTCCCGTCGCTGTTCGAGCCAGTGCACGGCTCGGCGCCCGATATTTACGGCCGCAACATCGCGAACCCGGTGGCGATGATCTGGTCTGGCGCGCTGATGCTCGACTTTCTGGGCGGCGCCGACGCCGCGCTGCAAGCACGCTGCCGCGCCGCACACGACGCCATCGTGCGGGCGATCGAAGCGGTGCTGGTCGAAGGCCCGCGCAGCGGTGATTTGGGCGGCAGCGCGTCGACAACCGAGATGGGTGTGGCGATTGCCGAGCGGGTGGAGCGCGCTACTTCCTGAGCGCCGCCCGCTTCGCCAATTCGATCTTCGCGATTGCGTTGCGATGCACTTCGTCCGGGCCGTCGACGATGCGCACCGTGCGCTGGTGGGCATAGGCTTCGGCCAGCCAGGTGTCGCCGCTGACGCCGGCCGCACCGTGCGCCTGGATGGCCCAGTCGACCACCTTGCACGACATGTTGGGCGCCACCACCTTGATCATCGCGATTTCGGCGCGGGCCGCCTTGTTGCCGGCCACATCCATGCGGTGGGCGGCGTTCAGCGTCAGCAACCTGGCCTGGTCGATCATGCAGCGCGACTCGGCAATCCGCTCGTGCCAGATCGACTGGCTGGACAGCGCGCTGCCGAAGGCGATGCGCGACTGCAGGCGGTCGCACATCATCTCCAGCGC
>JANNBZ010000196.1:0-11328 GCA_031386065.1 Burkholderiales bacterium | reverse complement strand
CCGACCCCCCCCGCCCTCACCCCGTACCCCGCGGGCGGCGGGCGGGCGCCCCCCCCCCCCCCGCCCGCCTGTCCAGCGCGCCCGCAGGGGCCACTGTTCAGGCGGTCTCTTGTTTCGAGAACCCGGCTTCGGCCGGGTTTTTTCGTGGTGGCACGCGGAGTTCCATGCATCGCCTGACGTCTCGTCGCAAGCAGGTGTGGGTGCACAGGCCGCTCGACGAGGTGTGCAGCGCACACCGTGCAGGGCGATCACCGGGCTGCAGCGCCTGCTCGATCGTCCATCACCGCGCACCCATCGGCCTGCAGGGTCGACCTCACATCGGCATGGTGTCTGCGAAGCCGTTGACGAGCGTCGCCGTTGCCGGATCGTCCAAACCGCCCGGCGCGGCTGTTGGTCTGGGTGCCGGTGCGGGCGGTGCTGCCGCAGCGAGCACCTCGCGCAGGTTGCGCTCGCGGGCATGCGCGGCTTCGGCCTCGGACCGTGCGCGCTGCAACGCGGCCAGGTCCCGTTGCAGCTTCTCGATCTGCTTGCGCGCCTGCAAGGTCTGCTGTGCAGAGAACTGCCGTGCCTTCTCGCTCTTCTCTAACCGCTCGGCACTGGCCGCCAGCTTGCGTCCGTACCACCAATGGCAGGCCACAAAGGTGGCCGCACACAGCACCGCCGAGGTAACGAACAAAGTGAGCAGCAAGTTTGTTTCCATGATTTTCAGCTCATCGGTCGTTCAGGAAAAAACTGTAGGCAGCGGGGGTTGTCTCAAAGCCCGAGCGCAAGCCTGTCCAGTGTATGGTTCTGTCCGCCACGCGACGCAATCTTCAGCGCGCCGACGCGGTTGCCCAGCGCGACGCAGCGCTCCAGCGGCCAGCCCAGTTCAAGCCCGTAGAGCAGCGCGCCTCGAAATGCGTCGCCACAGCCGGTCGGGTCCAGCACCTCGGTGGCCTTCACCCCGGGCACGTGACGACGCACGCCTTGCTGCCACAGCTCGCAGCCCTCGGCGCCCAGGGTGACGATGACGCCTTCGAGGTGCGACCGTGACAGGGCCTCCAGGCTCTGGCCCGTCCGCTCGCACAGCATGCGCGCTTCGTAGTCGTTCACCGCCACCCAGGTCGCCTGCTTCACGAAGGCCTTCAATTCATCGCCGTCGAACATCGGCAGGCCCTGGCCGGGATCGAAGACGAAGGGAACGCCGGCCGCCGACAGCTGCGCCGCGTGCGTCAACATCGCGTCGCGGCCATCGGGCGCGATGATGGCGACTTTCAGGTCGGCCTGCAACGGCACGGCCGTCAGGTGCGCCGACTGCATTGCGCCGGGGTGGAAGGCGGTGATCTGGTTGTTGTCGGCGTCGGTGATGATGATCGCCTGCGCGGTGTAGCTGTCGTCGACCACACGCACGTGCGCGGTGCTGCAGCCCCAGGCTTGCAAGCGCTTCAGGTAGTCGCCGCCGTCGTTGCCCAACGCAGCCATCACCTGCGCGTTGCCGCCGAGCTGGCTCAGCGTGTAGGCGATGTTGCCGGCGCAGCCGCCGTACTCGCGACGCAAGGTCGGTACCAGGAACGAGACGTTCAGGATGTGCACTTGCTCCGGCAAGATTTGCTCTTTGAAGCGGCCGGGAAACAAGGTGATGGTGTCAAACGCGAGGGACCCGCAGATCAGTGCCGACATGGCTGCTCCAGAAGAAAAAGTGAATCAACGCTGCTGCGGCCAGGCTGCCGCAGCACCGTGTGGGAATCAGGGGTAGAACACCTCGACGGTGTAGCCGGTGACGCGGCGGCTGCCCGCTGACAGCATGAGTTGCAGTGTGGCGTCGGCACCGGCGTCCAGCCCCAGCGACGCAACCCGGAAGTCCCCCGGTGCCAGTGCGCGCCGGGCCACCAATTGACCGCCGGCATCCGTCAAGCTCAGATCGACCGACGGCAACGCCACCGGCGCGCTGCCGCGGTTGCGCAAGGTGACCGACAACTTGAACGCATCCGACCCGGCCACCGAGTGGGTCAACGAGGTGCTTTCGACGCTGATGTCCTCCACGCGGCGTGGCAGCTCGATGCGGCAACCCAGCCAGTCGCACCAGGTCACGACCACGGGCCGGGCCTGCGGCCAGCGGGCGGCCAGCGTGTCGCGAAAGTGATGCATGGCCTGCGCGCCCAACGCCGCCAGCAGCAGCAGCGCTGCGGCCGACAGCCCCCAGCGCATGCGCGGGCGCTGCCAGCGGTGCGCGCGCTCGGCGCGGGTCACGAAGTCGGGCGCCGGCGCTTCGTTGGGCGCATCGGCCAGGGTCGACGGCTCGACGGTTGCCGCACCGTCTGCCGGCGCTGCCGCGTCCAGCAGCATGTCGGTGTTGAACTGGGCGTCGGCGAACTCGTTGCGGTCGCGTGCGTCGACCGGCTTGGCGGTCGGGGCGTGGGTGTCGGGGTCGCCTCGCGCCGAGAACAGCTGTTCGTACACCACCTCGGCCGAGGTGCCACTGAGCACCGGCTGCTGCGAGCCGTCGGGCATCGCGGCGGCGCCTGCATCGGCCGTGGCCTCGGCCCATTCCGGCGGGCTGTCGCGGTCGAGGTCGAACAGCCCCTCCATCGCGTTGAAGACGTCGTTGCAGCGACCGCAGCGGACCCAGCCTTCCGAGACCTTCAACTGGTCCTGAACGACCCGAAAGATCGTTCCGCAGGCGGTGCAACGGGTGGCAAGACTCATTCGAGAATCATGCCATGCAGACTCGGCGCAGCGTCACGCTGCGAAGCGCGCCGTCATCAGGATCCAGCCGTCTTCGGTGTCGCTGACGTGCAATGCGCACCAGGGCGCGTAGGCTTGCATCAGCTCATCGGCCTGGCGTTCCAGAATGCCGGCCAACACCAAATCACCGCCGGCCCGCACGTGACCGCACAGCAGTGGCGCCAGCAGCTTCAACGGTGTGGCCAGGATGTTCGCCAGCAGCAAGGGGTAGCGTCCGGCCGCCGCGTCGGGCAGGCCGGCGTTCAGGCGCACCCGATTGGCCTCGGCATTGGCGCGCGTTGACGTGACCGCCGCCGGGTCGATGTCCACCGCGTCGACGTGCTGTGCGCCGTGCAGCGCTGCGCCGATGGCCAGGATGCCCGAGCCGCAACCGTAGTCGAGCACGCGGTCCCAGGCGGCGGTGCGCAGCGCGCTCTGGGCCGCGATCCAGCGCAGGCACATGCGCGTGGTCGGGTGGGTGCCGGTGCCGAAAGCCAGGCCCGGGTCGAGCCGGATCACGCGCCTCGCTGCGGGTGGCGGCTCGTGCCAGCTGGGCACGATCCAGAAGCTCGGCGTGATGTCGACCGGCGCGAACTGCGACTGCGTCAGCCGCACCCAGTCCTGCTCTTCCACTGCCGTCAGCGAATGCACCTGAACCGCCTGCGCCCAGTCCTGCGCCATCAGCAAGGTGGCGGCCTCGAGCGCCTGTGCTTCGCTGCTGAACAGGGCTTTCACCACCGACCTGTTCCAGCCGCCGTGCGGCACCGGCATGCCGGGTTCGCCGAACAGGGCGCGCTCGGCATCGGTGTTCGCGTCGGCGTCTTCGACCGACACCGACAGCGCGCCCAGTTCGTTCATCAGCGCGTCGGACGTCGGCTCGACCACGTCTTCGGGCGCCACCAACAACAGTTCGAACATGCGTGCCCTCCCGCTGTCAGCGCGTGTGTGCGCTCATCCAGCCTTCGAGGTAATGGATGTTGGTGCCGCCTTCGATGAAGCGCGCGTCCAGCATCAGCTCGCGGTGCAGCGGAATGTTGGTCAGGATGCCTTCGACCACCGTCTCGGACAGCGCGATGCGCATGCGCGCCAACGCCTGCTCGCGGGTGTCGCCGTGGACGATGATCTTGCCGATCATCGAGTCGTAATTCGGCGGCACGAAATAGTTGGTGTAGACATGCGAGTCGACCCGCACGCCCGGCCCGCCCGGCGGGTGCCACATCGTGATGCGGCCCGGCGACGGCGTGAACTTGTACGGGTCTTCCGCGTTGATGCGGCATTCGATCGAGTGGCCGCGCATCTGCACCTGGCGCTGGGTGAACGGCAGCTTCTCGCCGGCCGCCACGCGGATCTGCATCTGCACGATGTCGATGCCGGTCACCCATTCCGTCACCGGGTGCTCGACCTGCACGCGGGTGTTCATCTCGATGAAATAGAACTCACCGTTCTCGAACAAGAATTCGAAGGTGCCCGCGCCGCGGTAGCCGATTTTCTTGCAGGCGGCGGCACAGCGGTCGCCAATGCGCTCGATCACGCGGCGTGGAATGCCCGGCGCCGGCGCTTCTTCGATGATCTTCTGGTGGCGCCGCTGCATCGAGCAATCGCGCTCGCCCAGCCACACCGCATTGCGGTGCTGGTCGGCCATCACCTGGATCTCGATGTGGCGCGGGTTCTGCAGGAATTTCTCCATGTAGACCGCCGGGTTGCCGAACGCGGCGCCGGCTTCTGCGCGCGTGGTCTGCACCGCGTGGATCAGCGCCGCCTCGGTGTGCACCACCCGCATGCCGCGCCCGCCGCCGCCGCCGGCCGCCTTGATGATCACCGGGTAGCCGATGGCCCGCGCCGCCTTGATGATTTCCTTCGGGTCGTCGGGCAGGGCGCCCTCCGAGCCCGGCACGCAGGGCACGCCGGACTTGATCATGGCCTGCTTGGCCGACACCTTGTCGCCCATCAGGCGGATCGATTCTGGCGTCGGGCCGATGAAGGTGAAGCCGCTGCGCTCCACGCGCTCGGCGAAGTCGGCGTTCTCGGACAGGAAACCGTAGCCGGGGTGAATCGCTTCGGCATCGGTTACCTCGGCGGTCGAGATGATGGCCGGCATGTTCAGGTAGCTCAGCGCCGACGACGCCGGGCCGATGCACACCGCCTCGTCGGCCAGCTTCACGTACTTGGCGTCGCGGTCGGCTTCGGAGTAGACGACGACGGACTTGACGCCGAGTTCGCGACACGCCCTTTGTATGCGCAGCGCGATCTCCCCCCGGTTCGCGATCAGTATTTTCTTGAACATGCGCCCGCTCTCACTCGATGATGAACAGCGGCTGGCCGAATTCGACCGCCTGGCCGTCTTCGCACAGGATGCGCGTCACCGTTCCCGAGCTGTCGGCTTCGATCTCATTCATGATCTTCATCGCCTCGATGATGCAGATCGGCTCGCCCGCCTTCACCGGCGCGCCCAGTTCCGCAAAAGCCTTCGAGCCCGGGCTGGCCGAGCGATAGAAGGTGCCCACCATCGGTGACTTCACCACATGTCCGACCGGCGCCACGGGCTCGGCGGGTGCCGCCACCGCCGCCGGCGCCAGGGCGGGTGCTGCCATCATCGTCGCGTGTTGCTGCGGCATGGCCTGCATCACGATCGCTGGTTCGGCCGTTTTGACGATGCGCACCTTGCCCTCGGCCTCGGTGATTTCGAGTTCGGAAATGTTCGACTCCGACACCAGGTCGATCAGCGTCTTGAGTTTTCTGAGGTCCATGCGGGGTCTCCAACGACGGGTTGTGTCTGGGGTCGGGCGTGGTCTGAGCCCGCCTTCAAGGTCGAGCCGCGAGCGACTCGAACCGTCGACACTTGTTGATACGTGCCTGCTTCTGCGAGCATTCTGTGCTGGAACGCTGCCGTTTCAGAAGCGGGAGAACGTGGTTGACAGCTGGCATTCGCCGCACGAAGGCCTGGACTTTACGCGCTTTAGCGGCTGTAGCCGGCATGGCGCCGGAAATTAGTTGAAGGCCGATTTTTAAGCGCAGATCGCTTGTTGGCTCAGGCCGTAACGAAGCGCCTGTGTCAACTGCGCAGAGCAGGCCTGAGCTGAGCCGACTTCGCTGGACAGCTTCGCAGGTCCTTCGCTGCGTCGTTTGCTCAGGCCTGCACGTCGGAGGTTGACCGAAGCTTCTTCCGTGGCCTTCGCGAGCCGACTTCGCTGGACAGCTTCGCAGGTCCTTCGCTGCGGCGGCTCACGCCGAGTGATCGCGCGCCCAGCCATTCAGCTCTTCGGCCAGCACCGGCCCGATCTTCTTCTGCACCGGCAAGCCCTTCTTGTTGAACACCACCGTGAACGGCAGCGTGCCGTTCATATTGCCGAGCACGCGGCTCAGATCGATGCCCTCTACCCCGGCCAGCCCAATGCCGAAACCCATCGGCAGACGCGCCAGGTACTCGCGAACCGGCGCCATCGACGCGTCCACGGTCAAGCCCAGCACCTGCCAGCCCTGAGCGGCGTGCTCGCGCTGAAAGGCGTCCAGCAGCGGCATTTCCTTCAGGCACGGCGGACACCAGGTGGCCCAGAAGTTCAGCAACAGCGGCTTGCCGCGCAGCGCCGCCAGCGCCACCTCGCCGCCCTCGGGCCGCTCGAAACGCAGCGACCAAATATCAGCAGGGGCGGCGCTGGCCGCATCGGGGCTGGCCTGTGAGCGCCACCACGACCAGCCCGCACCGGCCGCTGCCGCCGACGCGGCCACGCCGACCGTCAACCAGCTGCGGCGCTTCATGGGGCTGCTGCCATCAGGGCGCGCAGGGCGGCCAGGTCGCCCCGTTCAGAGCGGCCGCTGGCGTCGGGCTTCAAGGCGCCGCGCACGTCGTCGAAGTCCAGCACCGTCATGTGCACCGTCACCAGCTCACCCAGTTCGCGGCTCAGGCTGGCCACGCTGAGCACGTCGATGGGCTGCGATTTCGGGCCTTGCACGCTGCCCACTTCGTAGTCCAGGCCCTGGTCGATCAATGCGAGCTCGGCGGCTTTCGAGTCGTCGCAGTAGAGCTGCAGGTGAACGTTGTTGAGTCGGGTCGCGGTGCCGCGCCAGACCGCCCCGGTCAGCAGCGGGCGGAATTCCGCCATGCGCTGCATCCACAGCGCCGCCACACTGCGCAGTGCCGCCAGTTCGGCCGGCTGCGTGTCGGCGCAAAACAGCGCCAGGTAAGCGCGCACTTCGTCTTCAACCTCGTCGTTGCCGGGCAACTCGGCCTGCCGCGTGCTGCGTTTACCGAGGTCGCGGGCGGCGCGCCGCTTGGCCGGCCCGTACTCCAGCCCCTCCTCGACGATCAGTCGGGCGGCCACGGCGGCGATCTCGGTGCTCAGGCTGGAAGTCATCCGGAAATTCTAGTGATTGATGGGGTGGACGGCGCGCTCACGGCGCCTCGACTGCGCCCATGCGCGCCACCACGGTGGCGGCGCGGCCGACCACGTAGGCCGAGTCGGGCCGCTTCTCGAAGCGCTTGGGCGCCGGCAGCATCACCGCCAGCCGCGCCGCCTGCGACGGGCCGAGCTGCGCGGCGCTGACGCGAAAGTAGTGGCGCGCTGCGGCCTCGGCCCCGAACACGCCTTCGCCCCATTCCACGTTGTTCAAATAGATCTCCAGGATGCGTTGCTTGCTCAGCAGCGCTTCGAGCATGAAGGTGATGACGAACTCCTGTGCCTTGCGCGGCAGGCTGCGCTCGGAGCCCAGAAACAGGTTCTTCGCCAGTTGCTGGGTGATGGTCGATGCGCCCACCAGCTTGGGTTCGACGCGCGCCACCGGCTTGCCCGCAGGCGCGGGCTTTTGCGCTTTCTGGTTGATGCGCTCGGCCCGGGTTTCGGCGCGCTGGTTGCGCTCCCAGGCTTTCTCGAGCGCGTCCCACTCGACGCCGCTGTGCTCGGAAAATCCGGCGTCCTCAGACGCGATGACGGCGTGCTTCAGTTGGGTTGAAATCTGCGCGTAGGCAACCCACTGCTGGCTCCACAGCACCTGGTGTTTTTCGACCACCAGCCGCGCCACCTCTGATCGCTGAAAGGTGGTCGACTGCGGGTCGACCACGATCATCAACGCCACACGGGCCAGAAAATACAACTGCAGTGCCACCAGGCCGATCAACAGCAGCGCGCCCAGCCGCCACAGCAACGCGAGCCAGCGGCCCCGCGCGCCGGCCGTCATGCCGCAGCAGCCGCCAGGCGCGCGCTGACGGCGGCCAGCACCGGCGCGGTCAACGGGCGCACGCCGCGCCAGACGAAGAACGCTTCGGCGGCCTGTTCGACCAGCATGCCCAGGCCGTCGCGCCCACGCGCGCCGTGCTGCGCCGCCCACGCCAGAAAGCCGTCTGCCGCGCGGCCATACATCATGTCCAGCGCCAGCGCGCAGGGGGCCAGCACGCGCGCGTGCACCGGCACGGCGGCACCGCTCAGGCTGCTGGCGGTGGCGTTGACCACCACGTCGAAACCAGCGCCGCAATCGGCCAGCGCCGACGCGCTCAGTGCCACGCCCGAGGCCAGCGCCAGCGCGGCGTGGCGGTCGACCAGCTGCTGCGCGTTTTGCAGCGTGCGGTTGGCCAGCACCAGCACCGCCGGCTGCGCCATCAGCAGCGGGCCTAGCGCGCCGGCCGCGCCACCGCCGGCGCCGACCATCAGCACCCGCCGGCCGGCCAGCGGCACGCCGGCGTTCTGTTCGATGTCGCGCACCAGGCCCACGCCGTCGGTGTTGTCGGCGTACCAGCCAGGCGTGTCGTCGAAGCGCAGCACATTGGCGGCGCCCGCCAGCGCGGCGCGCTCGCTCACGCGCGCGGCAAGCCGCCATGCATCGGTTTTGAACGGCACCGTCACGTTGCAGCCGCGCCCGCCTGCCTGCGCGAAGGCGCGCAGCGTCGCCTCGAAGCCGTCGAGCGGGCACAGCAGGCGGTCGTAGGCCACTGGCTCGCCGGTCTGCGCGGCGAAGCAGGCGTGAATGAACGGCGACTGGCTGTGTGCCACCGGGTTACCGGCCACCACGTACCTGTCCACCGCCTTGTCCACGGCTCTGTTCACTTCAGTGCTCTCCATCACGGCACCGCCGTCAGCGTGGTTTCCAGCCCGTCGTCGCGCGTGAAGCGAAAGCGCGAGGTGACAACCAGCTGGTCGGCCTTGCCGCGCATGGCCGCGCTGAAGGTGCCGAATGGCGAGGCGGCCCGAACGATGGCGACGGCGCGCTTGTCAAGCACGGCCGAGCCGGACGGCCGCACGATTTCGGTGTCGATCACGCGGCCCTGCGCGTCCACCGTCACGTTCATCGTCAGCTCGCCGTACAGCTTGCGGCCCTGGTATTCGGGGAAGTTTCGGGTGCCGCGTTCTTCGATCTTGCGGCGCAGCTGGTCGTAGTAGATCGCGTACACCTCCTCGCGGGTGGCCGGGCTGATGTAACGCTTCTTCGGCCGCGCGTTTTCGTCGTTGATGCGCTTCTCGATCTCGGCCAGCAACTGGATCAGCTGGCGGCGCTTTTCTTCTTGTGCGCGCTCGTCGGGCGCGCCCTGGTCGCGCCGCGGATCGGGCGCCGGCATCAGCGCCAGCTCGCGTCGAATCTGCGTCAGCAACTGCGTTTGCGTTTCCTGCAGCTTCTCGATCTGTTTGCGCGATTCTTCGTTCGCTTCGCCCAGTTCGATCAGCGCCGACGGCGGCAACGGCGACGTGGAACGGCCGCGCTCGGCCTCGCCGCCGCCGGCCAGGTTGGCCTGCGCGATGGCCTGCGCCTTGTCCGGTGCCTCGCCCGAGCGCGAGTTGACCAGCACCACTTCGAGCGGCGTGTCCTGGAACATGCGGTTGAACGATTCCGGGTCGACGAAGCGAAGTGTCAGCAACGCCGCATGCACGGCCACCGACGCGATCAATGCGATGTGCAGGGCAGACAGCTTCTTCAGCATGCGCGCAGCGGTGGAATGAACGTCAGCGCTGCGGCTTCAGGCCACGGCGGCCGGCGCATCGGCTTCGGCGGCAGGCGCCGGTGAATCGTCCAGGTCGATGGCCAGCGACAGCGGGCCGGCAGCGGCTGCATCGTCGCCTTCCGCATCGGCATCGGTGAATTCCACCGCATCGTCGTCCGGTGTGGCTGGGTCGTCGATGCGCGTCACCACGCTGGCGTGCAGGTCAAGCGTCAACAGGTCGCAGCCGTTCACGCGCACCCTCACACGGGCGTTGCGCGGCAGGTTTTCGGCGCCCAGCGCGCGGAACACCAGCGGCAGCGTGTCGGCACGCACCAGGCCGCCGGCCATCACTGCGGCGTCGAGTTCCTTGACGTCGTTTTGTTCCAGCGACTTCAGCGTCCAGTAACGTTCGATCGCTGACTGGAAACCGTTGTACGCGGTGTACGCCGCGTCGAAGCCCGAGATGATAGCGAACAGCGCCGTGTCCTTCGGCTTGAACGGCGCCACCAGCGCGGCGGTGCGGCCGTGACGTGCGCAGGCGATGATCTGCCACTGGTTCACCAGGTCGACATAACGGCGCAGCGGCGAGGTGGCCCAGGTGTACTGCGCCACGCCCATGCCGGCGTGCGGCGCGGGCCGCGTGCCCATGCGCACCTTCACACCCGGCGCCATGCTGGCCTGGCTGCGGTAGATGCCGGGCACGCCGCAGTCGGCAATCCAGCCGCCCCAGGTGCTGTTGGCGAGGATCATCGCTTCGGCCACGATCAAGTCCAGCGGCGAGCCGCGCATGCGCGTGCTGATGCTGACCCGTTCGTCACCGGCCGGCTCGTTGCCTGCAATGCCTTCGAGGCGAAAGTTGTAATCGGGCCGGTTGAAGTTTTCCGGCTTGCCACGCACCACCTCGCGGCCCGCTTTCAAGTGCTTGGCCAGGCGAAACGCGAAGGCCAGGTCGGTCGCGAATTCATAGTCGGCCGGCGCCTTGCCCGTCAGCGTGGACTCGGTCACCACGCTGTCGAGTTGGTCGTGGCGCAGGTTGGCGCCGATGTGCACGCGCTCCAGTTTCGTCTCGCTGCTTTTCAGCGCCAGCGTGGCCTCGTCGAAGCTCACGTACAGCGACACCGCCGGGCAGTCGCGCCCGGCCATCAGCGTGTAGGCCTGCACCACGTCGTCGGGCAGCATGGTCAGCTTGTGGCCGGGCATGTAGACGGTGCTCAGGCGGTCGCGCGCCACCTTGTCGACCGGGCCGTCGGGCGCAATCGCCAGGCCGGGTGCGGCGATGTGAATGCCGAACACCACGGTGCCGCTGCCCAGGCCCTGCACCGACAAGGCGTCGTCGATCTCGGTGGTCTGTGAATCGTCGATCGAGAACGCCTGCACGCCAGCGGCCAGCGGCAGCGCGTCCTTGATGGCCGGGGCCGACAGCGCCGGAAAGCCGGTGCCCTTGGGGAAGTTCTCGAACAGGAACCGCCGCCAGTGGAACTGGTACGGCGAGTCGATGGCGCCGGCCGCTTTCAGCAGGTCGAGCGGGGCCTTCTGCGAGTGGCGAGCCGCCTCGACCACGGCCTTGTATTCCGGCGCGTTCTTGTCGGGCTTGAAGAGGATTTTGTACAGCTGCTCGCGCACCGGCGGCGGGCAGGTTCCGGCTGCCAATTCGCCGGCCCAGGCGTCAATTTGCGCGGTCACCGCCTTCTTGCGCTCGATGCCCAGCAGCGCAGCCTTCA
>JANNBZ010000205.1:0-14853 GCA_031386065.1 Burkholderiales bacterium | reverse complement strand
CTCAGCACGGGTGGGTGGTCGGTTCATGCGCAGACGGGCAACGCGGCAGCCAGCGCCCTGAGCAGCCTGGCGGTACTCGACTTCGAACTGGTCGACGACCAAAACAACCCGCTCACCAAAGCGGCGCAGGAAGTGCGCCTTCGCAACGTCACACAGCAGCTGCAGCAGGAGCTGGCGCAGCGGCAGCTGTACCGGGTGGTCGACCCGGCGCCTTCCCAGGCATTGCAGCGTCAATTGCGTGAGCAGCAGGAGTTTCTGTACCGCTGCGACGACTGCGCCGAGCAGGTCGGCCGGCTGCTCGGCGTGGACCTGGTGATGGCGACTTGGGTGCAGAAGGTGAGTGAGCTGATCCTCAACCTGAACGTGCAGATCCTCGACGTGAAGGCGCAGAAAGTGGTGTTCAGCAAGTCGGTCGACATGCGCGGCAACGACGATGTGACCTGGGCTCGCGCCGTCAGGTACTTGGTGCGCGACATGGCCGAAAAGCGCGAGCGCAATCCGAAGTACGGACTTTGAGCAAGTGCAGGCGCAGCGCGGCTGGGCGGCGCTTCGCAGTAGCATCTTGAACCCTCCACGGGAGACTGAAATGACGCAATGGCGCAAACCCACGGTCGACGCGGTGTACACGCCCGACGAGATCGCTGCACGGCTGGCCGACCAGCTGCCGAAGTGGACCTTTGAAGACGGCTGGATCCGCCGCAAGTACAAGACCGGCGGCTGGAAAGGCACGCTGATGGTGGTCAACACCGTGGGCCACCTGGCCGAGGCGGCCTGGCACCACCCGGACCTGAACGTGTCCTACGCCTTCGTCACGGTCAAGTTGATGAACCACGCCGCCAAGGGCATCACCGACAAGGATTTCGAACTCGCGAAGAAGATCGAGGAGGTCGTGATGTGGCAGCCGGGCAAGGTGGAAGGCTCGGCACTCGAGGGCACGCCGGACGATCAGCGCTTCAAGTACCTGAAGTACGACTGAGCGCGCTGGCCCGCAGCGAGATGACAGACTGTCCCCAACTTGGTACACGTGCTGGGCCGCGTCTCACTGCACTGCAGCCGGCCTGTGCAGCCCGGCGTCCGGTGCAAACCGCGCGGAACGGGCCTTGCTTTGACAGCCATATCTTGTTGTCCACGCGGTCAGCGCCCAGCCCCCGATGCTTTACACAAGCAATATCCGCCAAGCCATGCTGGTCGAGCGCGAAGCCGCACTGAACTTGCGCGCGCCCGGCCGCCTGCATCTGGGTTTTCTCGACCCCGGCGGGTCGCTGGGGCGGCGCTTCGGCAGCCTCGGTCTGGTGATCGACGGCTTTGAAACCGAAGTCGAGTTGAGCCGTTCACCCTCGGAGCAGGTCAGCGCGAGCGGCCCTGCCGAGCAGGCCGAGATCGAGCGTGCGGCGCGCTCCCTGCACCTGCTGCAACGCCACAGCGGGCAGCGCGAGCCGCTGCACCTGCGGCTGCTGCGGGTGTTGCCCGTGCACGCCGGTTTCGGTTCCGGGACCAACCTTGCGCTGGCCATCGGCCGCGCGTTTGCGTGCTGGCATGGGCTGGATGTCAGCACCCCGCTGCTGGCGCAATGGCTGGGTCGCGGCTTGCGGTCCGGCATCGGCATCGCGGGCTTCGACCATGGCGGGCTGCTGGTCGACGGCGGGCCGGGCGCCGACGGCAGCGCCGCGCCCATCCTCTCGCGCATCGCGCTGCCCGAGACCTGGCGCGTGCTGATCGTGCAGGACAGTTCACACCAGGGGCTGTCGGGCGCTGACGAGCGGCACGCCATCGCCACGCTGCCGTCGCTGCCATCGGCGCGGGCCGCCGAAATCTGCCACCAGGTGCTGATGCGCGTGTTGCCCGGCGCGGCCACGGCCGACTTCGCGCCCTTCGCGGCGGGCATCTCGCGGGTGCAACAACTGCTCGGTGAGCACTTCGCGCCCGCGCAGGGCGGCAGCGCCTACTCGAACCCTGCGGTGGGCCGTCTCATCGAATGGATCGGCCACCAGCGCGACGCTGTGCAGGGGCCGGACCGCGGTGCCGCGATCGGTCAAAGCTCATGGGGACCGACCGGCTTCGCGATCCTGCCGTCCCACGAGATCGCCGCCGCGGTCGTCGACGCAGCCCGCGCCGCCCAGGTCATCGCCCCGTCACTGACGCTGCGCATCGTGTCGGGCCGCAACAGCGGGGCCAGCGTGATCGATCACCGTTTGACCTCACACACACCCCGCTCGCCAGACGCTCCGCACGCGCTCTGACTCGCGTCGGGCCGCACCACCGCTCTCTTGCCCAGCCTGAGGTTTCATGGAACGTCCCTTCATCCTCCACATGTTCACGCCGGGCCGCCAGATGAGCCCGTTCGACATCAACATGGCGGCCGACGCCGGCTACCAGATCATCGTGCCGTACTGCGATGTCGGCCCCGACGCCATCCCGGGCCTGACGCAGGACACCATTTTTTCGCGCGGTCCGAAGGGCGTGGCGCGAACCGGCATCTTCATCGGTGGCCGCGACGCCCTGCTGGCGGCCGACATGCTTGAGCGATCAAAGGCCGCGATGGTCAAGCCCTTCGTCGTGTCGCTGATGGCCGACCCGAGCGGCGCGTACACCACCGCCGCCGCGATGGTGGCGTGCGTCGAGACCGCACTGCGGCGCCATCACGCGCTGGGGCTGGAAGGCCAGCGCGTCGTGATCCTCGGTGGCACCGGTCCGGTGGGCCGCATTGCCGGCGTGATCGCGGCGCAGGCAGGCGCTGAGGTTTTTCTGTCCAGCCGAAACGGCATCGACGTGGCCGAAGAGGCCGCCAAGCTCACGGGCCAGCGTTTCGGTGTGACCCTGCACGGCCTGTCAGGCGGCGACCCGGCGGCCGTGCGCGCGTCGATCGCCTCGGCCGATGTGCTGCTCGCCTGCGCGGCAGCGGGAGTGCAAGTGGTCTCGGCGGAAGCGCTGACATTTGCCAAGCGACTCAAGGTCGCCGCCGATGTGAATGCCGTGCCGCCCGAGGGCATCGCCGGTGTCGGCGTGATGGACGACGCCGCGCCGCTGGCGGGCACCTCGGCGGTGGGCATCGGCGCGCTGGCGGTGGGCAACGTCAAATACCAGACCCAGCACCGCCTGCTGGTGCAGATGCAACAGGCCGAGAAGGCGCTGGTGCTCAGCTTCCCGGAGGCGTTTGCGGTGGCCCGCGCGTTCCTGGCCGAGAAGTCCCACTGAGCCGGTCCAGCGCGATGCCCGTTCTCGCCGTGGCGGCGATCTCCGCGCGCATGCTCGCTGAGGCCGCTGCCGCCGATGGCTTCGAGGTGGTCGCACTCGACCTGTTCGGGGACGTCGACACCCGCCGTGCCTGCACGCAGTGGTGGCCCATCGGCGAGCCCGGCCACCTGCACATCGACGCCGACCGGCTGCTCTCGGCACTGGCGATGCTGGCGGCGCGGGCAGCACGGGAGCAGAGCGCCGAGGTGGTGGGCTGGATCGCCGGCAGCGGTTTCGAAGGCCGGCCTGACTTGCTGGCGCGCGGCGCGGCGCTGCTGCCGCTGATCGGAACCTCGGCCGACGCGCTGCGGCGGGTGCGCGACCCGCAGTTGTTTTTCGATGCCCTCGACGCGCAAGGCATCGCCCATCCGCCAGTGCTGACCACGGCGCCGGCTGACGCCAGCGGCTGGCTCGTCAAGGACGCCAGTGGCTGCGGCGGTTGGCACATCCGCCGCGCCACGTCACACGAGGTGCCGCCGCCGCCGCATTACGTTCAGCGCGAAGTGGCGGGCACGCCGATGTCGGCGACCTTCATCGCCAACGGCAGCAGTGCGGTGGTGCTCGGGTTCAACCAACTGATCGTTCGCCCGATGCTGGCCCGGCCGTTCGTGTACTGCGGCGCGGTCGGCCCGGTGGCATTGCCGCCTGCGGTGGCGGACGCTGTGACGGCGGCAGTGCGCGCACTCGCCGCGAGCTTCGCGCTGCGCGGCCTGGGCAGCCTGGACTTCATGCTCGACGGCGATCGGGTGCAGGTGCTCGAAGTCAACCCGCGTCCGCCGGCCAGCATGGCGCTGTACGGCGGCAACGGCCATCCGGCGGCGTCGAACCCCATCGCGGCCGACCACGTGCGGGCCTGCCTTCAGGGCGTGCTGCCACGGCGGCCGGAAGTGACGGCGAGCGCCGCCGTGCTGGGCATCGAGATCGTCTTTGCGCCGCATCGCCTGTGGCTGAGTGAGTCCGCCGCGCAGCGCCTTGCCGGCCACCGCGCCTGCCATGATCTGCCGGCAGCGGGGCAACAGTTCGATGTGGGCGACCCGCTGTGCAGCGTGAGCGCCGGCGGCACCAGTGCCGAGCAGGTTCGCGCCTTGCTGGATCGCAGTCGCGAGGCTGTTTTTCAAACCCTGGAGATCCACCCATGACCGACACCACGCCCGCCCTGGCGGCTTCGACGCTCAGCGTCAACCAGCAGGCGCGGCCCCTGGTCGAGCGCTTGCTGGCGCAGGCCGATGCGCTGAACGTTCAGGTGCGGCGCGACGACAGCGGAGCCTGCATCGTCGATGCCGGAATCGATGCGCGCGGCAGCGTCGAAGCCGGCTTGCTGATCGCAGAAATCTGCATGGGCGGGCTCGGCCAGGTGGGTTTGCGCCCAGGCGGCCTGGAGGGCTGGCCGACCTGGATCGAGGTGTGCAGCGCGCAGCCGGTGCTGGCCTGCCTGGGCAGCCAGTACGCGGGCTGGAGCCTGGCGGCGAGCAAGGAAGAAACGGGCGGCAAGAAGTTCTTCTCGCTCGGCTCGGGCCCGGCCCGCGCGTTGGCGGCGAAGGAGAAACTGTTCACCGAACTCGGCTACCGCGACCACGGCGACGCTGGCGTGCTGGTGCTCGAGGTCGATCGACCACCGCCGAAAATCATCATCGACAAGCTGCTGCGCGACTGTGGTTTGGCCGCCGAGGGACTGACGCTGATCCTGACGCCGACCACCAGCCAGGCCGGCACCACGCAGGTGGTGGCACGCGTGCTGGAGGTGGCGCTGCACAAGGCGCATGAGCTGGGCTTCGCGCTCGGCAACATCGTCGGCGGCTCTGCGGCGGCGCCGTTGCCGGCCGCCAGCCCCGACGGCGTGCAGGCAATGGGGCGAACCAACGACGCCATCCTGTACGGCGGCAGGGTGCAGCTCACGGTGCGCGGCGACGACGCTGCGGCACGCACGCTGGCCCAACAGCTGCCGTCGCGCAACTCGCGCGACTACGGCCGCTCGTTTGCCGACATTTTCAAAGCGGCCGAATACGATTTCTACAAGATCGACGCTGCCCTGTTCGCGCCCGCCGAGGTCTGGGTCAGCAACCTCGACAGCGGCAACACCTGGCACGCCGGGGCGCTGAACATGCCACTGCTGACCGACCTGTGGCTGCAGGAGGCGTGATGCCGAGTCTGAGCGTGGCCATCATGACCGACGAGACCGGCTGGCACACGCGCCAGTTGCAGGCGGCCCTGCGGGCTCGCGGCTGCGTGGGCCGCTGCATCGATCTGGCGGACTGCCACATCGACACCACGGCGGCCTGGCACGGCCTGGTCATTCCCGGTTTCGGCCGCAGCCTGCCCGACGCGGTGCTGGTGCGCGGCATCGCCGCCGGCAGCTTCGAGCAGGTCACCAAGCGGCTCGGTGTGCTGCACGCCTTGCGCGAACTCGGCGTGCCGGTCTACAACGACGCGCGTGCGATCGAACGCAGCGTCGACAAATCGATGACCAGCCTGCTGCTGCACGCGGCCCGCATCGGCTCGCCGCCCACCTGGGCCACCGAATCGCTGGCGCACGCCCAGCGCATCACGATGCGCGAGGCCGCTGCCGGCCACACGCTGGTGCTTAAACCGCTGTTCGGCTCGCAGGGCAAGGGCCTGCAGCTGGTCGGTCAGGTCGACGGCGTGTACTGCCCGCTGGCACCGTTCGACACAACCTACGGCGGGCTCGCCTACCTGCAGCGCTTCGTGCCACCGCTGACGACGCCGGGTTTCGACTGGCGCGTGCTGGTCATCGGCGGGCGCGCGGTGACGGCGATGCGCCGGGTCAGCGCGCACTGGATTCACAACGTGGCGCTGGGCGCGCGCTGCGAAGCGGCTGAACTCACAGTTGAACTGGCGCAGCAGGCCGAAGGCGCCGCGCGCGCGCTGGACATGGATTACGCCGGCGTCGACCTGATGCCGTCGGCGTTGTCGGCCGTTGGCGGCAACGGCGGCGGCAACGGCGGCGGCATCACGGTGATCGAGGTCAACGGCGTCGCTGCCTGGCAGGGCTTGCAGCGCGTGACCCGCTTCAACATCGCGCGCGCCATCGTCGACGACCTGCTGGACCGCAAGCTCGCGCTGGATCGCACTGGCGCGCTCGAGGCGCTGCAACGCGAAGCGCCGCTGTCGCTGCCGCGCCGCGCATGAACCAGGCGCTCGGCAAGGCCCGGCAGCAGGCGGTCGACCACGCGCGCGCCTGCTTCCTGCGCGCCTGCGAGCTCGACGTGGCGGTGCGCAAGCCCGGCAACGTGAGCCGGGCATCGGCCGGCCACGGCATGCAGGCCGAGATGTTCATCGCCAGCGCACAGGCGGCCGCCGGGCCGCTGTTCCGGCCGGGCGCGCGCGTTGGCGAGCGCATCGAAGCGGCGGTGGCGGCGTCGTGGGCGGTGGCGGGTTGCAACACCAACCTCGGCATCCTGCTGTTGTGCGCGCCGATCGCCCTGGCCGTCGAGCGGCGGCCCGACGCCACGTCTGTGGTGGCACTGCGCGCGGCAATCGAAGACGTTCTCGCCGATCTGAACCAGCTCGATTCGCAGGCGGCGTACCGGGCCATTGCGCGCGCCCGTCCCGGTGGCCTGGGCTCGGCACCGAGCGAAGATGTGCGCGAAGCGCCCACGCTCGGCTTGCGCGCGGCGATGACGCTGGCGGCGCACCGCGACAGCATTGCGCGCCAGTACCGCGACGGCCATGCCGACCTGTTCGACATCGGCTTGCCGGCTCTGAGCGCATCGAGCGCATCGGACGAGGTCGGCAAAGGGTTTTCACGCACGGCCGTGTCCGCCATCGGCGTGGTTGGCGCGCCCACGGTGGCGGCGGTGCAGCGGCTCTACCTGGCGCTGCTGGGTCGATTTGCCGATTCACACATTGTTCGGATTCACGGCGAACCGGTGGCACACATTGTCATGACCGCGGCGCAGGCCTGGCAGGCGCTGGCTCGGCTCGGCCGTGAGCTCGACGCCGACCCGGAATTCGCCGCCTGGGACACCGCCCTCAAGCTGCAACGCATCAACCCCGGGACGACCGCCGATTTGACGGTGGCCACCTTGCTGGTTGCCGGTCTGACTGCAACGCCATGACCCGGCTGCGTGAGACGCATCGGCACACGCGCCGCCGGCCTGCCTGCGGTGGCACGAATCGTGAGTGGAACTGGGCTGCGCCGGCGATCACACCGGTGCCGTGATGACCTCAGAACGCAACAAGGAGATAAAAAGCCATGGCAAAAATTGATCGCATGATGGTGGGCGAGTCGCTCATCGGTGACGGCAACGAAGTCGCACACATTGACCTGCTGATCGGGCCGCGCGGCAGCCCCGTCGAAACGGCGTTCGCAAACGCGCTGACCAACAACAAGGACGGCTTCACGTCGTTGCTGGCGGTGGTGGCGCCGAACCTGCTGACCAAGCCCGCGACCGTGATGTTCAACAAGGTCACGATCAAGGGTGCCAAGCAGGCGGTGCAGATGTTCGGCCCGGCCCAGCGCGGCGTGGCCATGGCCGTGGCCGACTGTGTCGAAGACGGCACCATCCCCGCCAACGAAGCCGACAACCTGTTCATCTGCGTCGGCGTGTTCATTCACTGGCTGGCCGAAGACGACAAGAAGATCCAGCAGTACAACTACGAAGCAGTCAAGGAGTCGATCAAGCGCGCAGTCGCCGGCTCGCCGACAGCGGCCGAGGTGGTTGCCAAGAAGGGCAGCATGAACCACCCGTTCGCGCCGAACTGATCTGCGTCGAATGACAAAGGCCGACCGGTTGCCCGGTCGGCCTTTTTACGTGGGCGGGTGCATCGCCGCTCGGGCGCTTCGTCGTACAGCGCCGTTCAGCGTCCGCCAGGCACCATGCCCGTGGCAAGCAGGCGCAGCACGGCGGCATGCTGGGTCGGCCTGACTTCGGGCGCTGGAGCCACACGTTCGATCTGCACGCCCACGGCGCTGACATCGCTGAACTTCTTCGGCTTGACCACCTTGACCCGCACCCAGCGCGCGCCGAACTCGCCGATCAGGATGTCGGCGATCGTTTCAGCCAGTGCCTCAAGCAGCTGCAGGCGGTGCTCGACCATCAACTGGCGCAGGCGTTCGCAGACCACGCCGTAGTCGATGGTGTCGTTGATGCGGTCGGTGTCGCAGGCGCGGGCGCGTGGCAGGCCGGCATGAACGTCGATGACCAGTGGTTGCGGACGGTACAACTCCGTTTCGTGGATGCCGATCACCGTCTCGCCCAGGAAGCCCTCGATGAAGATCAGGTCCATCGGCGGCGCGGCGTGGTCTGGCAGCACCGCAGGCGATCCTGTGCCGGCGAGCGGGTTCGAGAACGGGGGGCTTGGGGTCAACATGCGCTCCGGTGGATGGCAATTTCAGGGCGGTGGCCGAATGTATCTGTGTGCGCTAATCCCGACATATCTGCAAAATTTGGGCCACCATCGGACACGCGGGTTGCGGACGCCTCCCAACCCGTGTTTCACCCGGTGCGCTGACGGGCCCCACGGACCAGAATCAAGATCCTGTTGCCAGGCTGGCAACCAGGTTCTCTCAGGAGACATTGATGGCGCTGACGCTGCGGAATGCTGTACGTGCTGCCGATCGGCACGCGGATCGCGTGCTCGATGTTGTGCGCGGTGGTTTCCACGAAGAGACCGACGACGTGGTGACGCGCTCGTGGAGTCGCTGCCTCAACGAGTACCGGCTTCACCCGGACAAGCTGCGCAATCCCACCGTGCTCGCCCGGGTCGCGCTGGAAGAACGCCTTGAACGCTGCGCCGACGTGATCGACTGCGCGCGCTACGAGATGACCACGCTCTACCAGCAACTTGCCGACAACGATTTGGCCGTGGTGCTGACCGACACCCACGGCGTGATCGTCCACATGGTGTCGTCGCCCGAATTTGCGGCCGAGGTGGGGCCGCTGGGCTTGCGTGCCGGCGGCATCTGGAGCGAGACCGAGGCCGGCACCAACGGCATGGGCACGTGCCTGGCCGCAGCCAGACCGGTGTCCGTGCGCCGCGAAGACCACTTCTTCACGCAGTTCACCCAGCTCACCTGTTCGGCGGTGCCGGTGTTCGACCCCGCCGGCGACATCGTCGCCGTGCTCGACGTCAGCAGCCGTTCCAGCCTGATGCAGCAGCACTTGCTGGTGCTGCTCGGCATGACGGCGCGGATGATCGAAAACCGGCTCATCGACCAGCGCTTCCGCAGCGCCCACCCGCTGCATTTTCACAGCCGGCCGGAGTTCGTCTACACGCTTCACGAGGGCAAGCTGGCGGTGGGCGACGATGGCCGCATCCTGGCCGCGAATCGCAGTGCACTGTTCCAGCTCGGCTTGCAGTCGATGGACGAAATCAGAACGCGCCACATCGAAGACCTGTTCCAGACCTCGCTGGCCGACATGCTGCAGCGCAGCGCGTCGTCGTCGTTCCACCCGGTCGTGACCTACCGGGCCAACGCGGCGCTGCGCTTCTTCGCGGTGGCGCGCCGGCCGGCGTCGGACGCCGACGCGCCTGTCGGAGCATCAGCTGCGCACGTTGCGGCGCTGACAACCTCGCCCACGCCGACATCACCCACGCCGACATCACGCCCACCAGGCCGCCTGGCTGCCGCGCGCTGTGCGCGTGTCGGCTCGGCCCCGGCGCCCACCTTCCAAGACCCGCACCTGGCGGCGCAGTTCGACACCGCGCGCCGCGTGATCGCCCGGCGCACGCCGGTGCTGCTGTGCGGCGAAACCGGATCGGGCAAGGAAGTTTTCGCGCGTGCGCTGCACGACGCCAGCCCGCATGCCGCCGGCGCCTTCGTGGCCATCAATTGCGCGAGCCTGCCCGAGACGCTGATCGAGTCCGAACTCTTCGGTTATCGCGCCGGCGCCTTCACCGGGGCGCAGCGCACCGGCCGGCGCGGCAAGATTTTGCAGGCCGACGGCGGAACCCTGTTCCTCGATGAAATTGCCGACATGCCGCTGGAGTTGCAAGCCCGCTTGCTGCGCGTGCTCGACGAGCGCCGCGTCACCCCGCTGGGCACCGAGGAGACCCACGCGGTCGACTTTCAGCTGGTCAGCGCCAGCCACCACAACTTGCCGACGCTGGTGCGCGAAGGCCGCTTCCGCGAAGACCTGTACTACCGCCTTGCCGGCATCGAAGTGCAGTTGCCCGCGCTGCGAGACCGCAGCGACAAGCGCGCCGTGATCCGCGACGTGCTCGCCTGCGAAGGCGGAGCCGACGCCATCTTGAGCCCCGAGGCCGAACGAGTGCTGATGGCGCACGCCTGGCCCGGCAACATCCGCCAGCTCGGGCATGTGCTGCGCACCGCCGCAGCCTTGTCCAACGGACAGCCCATCACGCGCGAGCACCTGCCGTCGATGGCCATCAACCTGCAGCCCGTCAGCGCGCAGCAGACGCCGCATGCAACACCGGATCAGCCGGCAGTCGCTGCATTCGCAACCGCAACCGCAACCGCAACCGCTTTGCAGGCTGCGGCCCACGACGACCACGGCGACAATGCGCCATGCCCCGTCAAACTCAATCCGATCCAGGCCAACGAGCGACTCGTGCTGTTGCAAATGCTCGAGCAGAACCGGTGGAACGTGAGCAACGTCGCCAAGGCGCTTGATGTCAGCCGCAACACCCTTTACCGCAAGCTCCACAAGCTCCACATCCGGATCTCGCACCCCGAGCCGGCCGGCTGAAAAGGGTGCCGAAGCTGCTGTGATTGCAGCCACCGAGCCAGCGCTGTCGGTGTCAGTGTCGCCGTCGCTGTCGAGGTTGCGCTTCGCGTGGTGCGTCAGCGGCTCGGGCCATTGGCTCGACGAGGCCATGGCCTTGGCCGCCCGGCTGCCGAACGTCGACCTGTTCCTGTCGGCTGCGGGCGAAGAGGTGCTTGAGATCTACAAGCTGCCGATCGAGGAGCTGAAGTCGCGCTTCAGGGTGTTCCGCGACAAGACCGCCAGCGGCGTGCCGGTGGGCATGCTGTATGACGACGTGTACCACACTGTCGTGCTGGCGCCGGCCACCAGCAACACTGTGGCCAAGTGCGCGTTCGGCATCAGCGACACGCTGCCCACCAACATGTTCGCGCAGGCTGGCAAGCTCGGCATTCCGGGCATCGTGTTTGCATGCGACACCGAACCGGTGGTGGTGACGAAGTCGCCGCACGATTGGGTGACGCTGCGGCCCCGGCGCATCGAACTGGACAACGTCGAACGCCTGCGCGCGGTCGACTTCTGTCGGGTCGTCGCCTCACCCACCGAGCTTGAAGCCGAACTCGACGCCCGACTGAAGCAACTCTCGCTGGCATGGAACACATCCTCTTCCTGACCGGGCGCCTCGCGCAGCCGAGCGTGGAGCGGGTGCTGGCGAGCATCGATGCGCCGCCGTTCACCTGGGAGGTGCGCGAACTGGGCCTGCAGGTCGCGGCCTTGATGACGGCCGAGATGATTCGTCGCCGCCTGGCGGTGCCGGTGATGACCGCCGCTGCGGCAACCGGTGCCGAGCCCGGCGCGCCGCGCCGCGTCGACCGCATCATCGTGCCCGGGCGTTGCCGTGGTGACATCGATGCGCTGGCGCAGCAGGTCGGCATTCCGGTGCAGCGCGGCCCCGAGGAAGTCAAAGACCTGCCGCAGTTTTTCAACCGGGCTGCGCACCCGATCACGCTCGACGACTACGAGGTGGCGATCTTTGCCGAGATCGTCGACGCGCCGCGCCTCGGCGTGGACGCGATCCTGGCGCGGGCTCGGCGGCTGCGCGCCGACGGTGCCGACGTGATCGACCTGGGTTGCCTGCCCGAGACCTGCTTCGACCACCTGGCCGACAGCGTGCAGGCGCTGAAGGCCGAAGGCTTCAAGGTCAGCGTCGATTCGATTGACCCCGACGAGTTGCTGCGTGGCGGGCGGGCCGGCGCCGACTACCTGTTGAGCCTGACGCTCGACACCTTGTGGCTGGCCGACGAGGTGGCCGCGGTGCCGATCCTGATCCCGCGCACGCCCAGCGACGAAGCCTCGCTGCACGAGGCCATCGATATCTTGGCGCGCCGAGGCAGGCCGTTCCTGGCCGACTCGATCCTCGACCCGATCCCGTTCGGCCTGGCCGCCTCGATCGTGCGCTACCACCGGCTGCGCGAGCGCTTTCCCGAGGCGCCGATCATGATGGGCGTGGGCAACCTCACCGAGCTGACCGAGGCCGACACCAGCGGCATCAACGCGCTGTTGTTCGGCATTTGCGCCGAGCTCGACGTGGCCGCCGTGCTGACCACGCAGGTCAGCCAGCACGCGCGCCGCGCCGTCAAAGAGGCCGACTGGGCGCGCCGCATCATGCACGCCGCGCGGCGCCATCAAACGCTGCCCAAGGGGATGAGCGATGCGCTGATGACGGTGCATGCCAAGCGCCCGTTTCCCGACTCGCCAGAGGAAATTGCGGCCACTGCCGCGCAGGTGCGCGACCCGAACTTTCGGATCCAGGTGTCGAGCCAGGGCCTGCATGTCTATAACCGCGACGGGCTGCGATTGGGGCAGGGCGCGTTCGAGTTGTGGCCGCAGCTCGGGCTGGAAGCCGATGCCGCGCATGCGTTCTACATGGGCGTGGAACTGGCGCATGCCGAAATCGCCCACCAACTCGGCAAGCGCTATGTGCAGGACCAACCGCTCGACTGGGGCTGCGCGGTGGACCGCGCCGGGCCGGACTTGAATGCCTGGTGTGCGCCGGGAACTACATTGAAAAGTACGGAATGAATTCCAGACAATGCGCTGCACGCCAAGTCCATGAATGACGTGATCTTCGAAACCGTGGTCACCACGGTGGCAGCCGACGGTACGCCGCACGTTGCACCGATGGGCGTTCGCTACCTTGGCGATGTGGTGGTGCTGATGCCGTTCAAGCCGTCCACCACCTTCGACAACATCACCGCGACCGGCCATGCCGTGCTCAACCTGCTGACCGACACCCGCGTCTTCGCCGGCTGCGTCACCGGCCGGCGCGACTGGCCCACGCAGCCGGCCGAGAAGATCGCCGGCGTGTCCCTGGCCTGTGCCTTGAACCACATCGAGCTGCGCCTGGTCGAGTGCAGTGACGACGCGCAGCGCCCCGTGCTTCAGATGGCGCGCGTGCATCAGGTCAGGCATGCGGACTTCATCGGCTTCAACCGCGCGCAAGCCGCCGTCATCGAAGGCGCGGTGCTGGTCAGCCGGCTGCGCATGCTGCCGGCGCACAAGGTCGACAGCGAACTGTCCTATCTGCAAATCGCCATCGACAAAACCGCCGGTGCGCAAGAGCACGAAGCCTGGGGCTGGCTGCTCGACGCGGTGCAGCGCCACCGGGCAGCCATTGCAAACGGACCGGCCGCGTGAAGCTGCTCGTCAGCGTTCGAAGTGTCGAAGAGGCGATGTTGGCGGCCGTCTCGGGTGCCGACTTCATCGACCTGAAAGAACCGCGCGGCGGTGCGCTCGGCGGGCTGCCCGTCGCGACCATCCGCCGCATCGTCGAGGCCTTGCGCCAACACGGCGCTGGCCAGCCTATCAGCGCCACCATTGGCGATGTGCCGATGCATGAGCCGGGTCGCATCGCGGAGCGCGTCGATGCGGTCGGTGCCTGCGGTGTTGACTTCGTGAAGGTCGGCATCGAGCGCGTGCCGCAAGCGCCGGGCGTGCTCGACACGCTGGCGAGCAGCGGCTGGCTCGTCGTCCCGGTGTTCATCGCCGACCACGGGCTGGCTGCGGCTCACGTCGAGCACGCCTGCGCGCTCGGCTTCCCGGGCCTGATGGCCGACACCGCCGACAAGCACGCCGGCAGCCTGTTCGATGCGATGACTCTGGCGGACCTGCGCCACTTCGTCACCACCGTTCGCGCGGCCGGGGCGATGGTGGGCCTGGCCGGCGCATTGCGCATCGAACACCAGCCGTCGCTGAGCGCGCTCGCACCAGACTTCGCCGGTTTTCGGACGGCGGTGTGTGTGGGTGATCGGGGCTCGGCCCTCGACCCGCAGCGTGTGCGCGTGCTGGCTGCGGCGATGCGCGGCGAGGTGGCGGTTGGCGCGGGGTGACGGGGTGGGTTGATCGCTTGGGGGCAGACGGTGCGGGGCGGTGAATCTGATGTGGATCGGCGGAGGGTGGCACGACGGTGCAATGCGATTGATGGCCCGGTGTCGGCCATCAGCAATCACTGGTGAACTGCGGCTTCCCGGCACCTGACTTGCCCGCCTGAGCACCCTACTCGATTGGGCGGCGGACCATCAGAAGTCAAGCGCATGGAAGCGCACGCCCACTGGAAGGTGTCCTAGCGTGCGTCGACGCGGATGATGCTTTGGGCCGAGGTACGGCCCTTGGATCGGCGTCAGCGCTTGTAGGTCGCGAGCGAGGCGTCATCCAGCCCCACGCGCCGCAGCAGCACCGCGAAGCGAGGATCCCGCCGGATGCTGGCCCAGCGCGGGTCGTTGCGCAGGAAGATGAGGCAGTTCGAGCGTTTCTCGACCGCCTCGCCGAGCAGGGCAATGGCGCGTTCCTTGTCGCCGATCGTCAGATAGGCGGCGGCTGACTCGTACGGGCAGGTGTAGGTGCCCGCGCGTCCGGCCTTGTCGAGCAAGGGCAGCACCTTGTCCTTGTCGCCCGCGTAGCCGTAGGCCTGGGCCAGCATGATCAGCGCGACCGC
>JANNBZ010000123.1:0-14643 GCA_031386065.1 Burkholderiales bacterium | reverse complement strand
CGGCGGCACGCGTGGTCGACAGCGTCCAGCCGGTTTCGTCGCGCAGCGGCACCTGCTGGCGCGCCAGCAAGGCGCGCACGCGGCGCACCAGAGCCCGGTCCTGGGCGATCAGCGCCACCGGCTGCACGCCGGCGTTCAGGTGGGCCAGTACGGCAGCGGCGCTGCGATGCGCTTCGGTTTCGAAGTCGGCGCAGACACCGACCTCGATGCGGCCGTTCGGGGCGGGCCTCTCGCTGAGGGTGGCGTCGGTGTCCGTCCACAGCGACGGCGTGCTGCTGTCCTGGTCGAGCAGGCGGCGGACCAACGCGTCGGCGCCGCCGGCCTGCACAACGATCCACGCCGACGGATGCAAATCGAACAACGCATCGGTGGCCGGCGCGGCGGCCGCGGCGGCCCATTCGAGTGCCACGCGGCACAGCAAGCGCTCCCGCGCCCCCGCAGCCCCGACCGACGGCAGCGGCAGCACTTCGCGCGCCTGCGCCCAGTGCGCGTCGCGCAGGGACGGCGGCACGCAGGCAGCGGCACGCGCCAGCGCGTGCGCGGTTGCGACCATCGACGCCGCAGCAAGGGCAAAGCCGCGCGGATCGTCGCGCGCCCACGTTGCCGCCCAGGACTGCCGGCGCAGCATCTGCGCGGCGTGCAGCCCGTCGAGCGCCACATCGAAGCGCAACTGCCCCGCGACAGGCCACTGCGCGGCCGCAGGTGGCAGGCTGCGCGCCAGCGTCTGGCTGGTTTCGATGCGCGGCATCCAGCCGCCCTGGCGGGCCCAGGCACCTCGCGCCAGCGGCAGGTGTTGAGCGAACGGAACCAGCACCACGGCGTCAGCCAGGCGGACGCCCCGCTGGCTCGCCCAGGCGCGGGCCTCGGCGGCAATGGCTCGCCAGGCGTCGGTGGGTTCGGACTCGGTCTGCGGCGCGACGGTGGTTGTCATCGGGAAAGGCGGGTCGCGGGCTGTTATGGGGAACGACGCCGCACAGGCGCTTGTGTCAGAATCATTCTGCCTTGCCGCACAGCTTGCGCGGCGCCTGTCCGAGGACCTTCCATGAGCAGCGAACTGATCAAACACACTTCCGACGCGTCGTTCGACGCCGACGTGCTGAAGTCCGACAAACCGGTGCTGGTGGACTACTGGGCCGAATGGTGCGGCCCTTGCAAGATGATCGCGCCGATTCTCGACGAGGTGTCGAAGGACTACGACGGCCGGCTGCAGATCGCGAAGATGAACGTCGACGAGAACCGCGACGTACCAGCCAAGTTCGGCATTCGCGGCATCCCCACGCTGATGCTGTTCAAGGGCGGTGAGCTGGCCGCCACCAAGGTTGGCGCCCTGTCGAAAGCCCAGTTGACGGCCTTCATCGATACCCACCTATAATTCGGCAACTGCGCAAGGGCGGCTGTCATCAGCCAGCCGCTTGTGCAGGAATGTCAGCCACCACGCCGGCATGCCCGCAGGCGACTCCCCAGCCTGACCAGGCACTGCGTGGAGTCGGCTCCAAACACCAGTTTTCCCGTTTCACGCGCACCCTGCGCGAGTCTGCGCAGTACCGGCCTTCCGGACTGCCGATGTCCAGGCTTATTTCGCCGCCCTCCTTTCGACAGGCCGGCCGCCCCACCCTCCACGGTATGCCCACATGCACCTGTCAGAACTGAAAGCGCTACACGTCTCCGAGCTCATCACGATGGGCGAGGCGCTGGAGATCGAAGCTGTTGCTCGCATGCGCAAGCAGGAGCTGATGTTCGCCATCATGAAGAAGCGCGCCAAGGGCGGCGAGCAGGTGTTCGGCGACGGCGTGCTGGAAGTGCTGCCCGACGGCTTCGGCTTCCTGCGCGCACCCGACGCGAGCTACATGGCGTCGACCGACGACATCTACCTCAGCCCGAGTCAGATCCGCCGTTTCAACCTGCACACCGGCGACGCCGTCGAAGGCGAAGTGCGGGTGCCGAAGGATGGCGAGCGCTATTTCGCGCTGGTGAAGGTCGACAAGGTCAACGGCCTGACGCCCGAGGAGAGCAAGCACAAGATCATGTTCGAGAACCTGACCCCGCTGTTCCCGAAGGAACAGTTCAGGCTCGAGCGCGACATCAAGTCCGAAGAGAACATCACCTGCCGCGTGCTCGACCTGATCGCGCCGATCGGCAAGGGCCAGCGCGCGCTGCTGGTGGCGCAGCCCAAGACCGGCAAGACGGTGATGATGCAGCAGATCGCGCATGCACTGGTGGCCAACTACCCCGAGGTCTACCTGATCGTGCTGCTGGTCGACGAGCGGCCCGAGGAAGTGACCGAGATGGTCCGCACGGTGCGCGGCGAGGTCATCAGCTCGACCTTCGACGAACCGGCGGCGCGCCACGTGCAGGTCGCCGAGATGGTGATCGAGCGTGCGAAGCGGCTGGTCGAACTGAAGAAGGACGTGGTGATCCTGCTCGACTCGATCACCCGCCTGGCCCGCGCCTACAACAATGTGCTGCCGTCGAGCGGCAAGGTGTTGACGGGCGGCATGGACTCGAACGCGCTGCAGCGGCCGAAGCGCTTCTTCGGTGCGGCACGCAATGTCGAGGAAGGTGGCTCGTTGACCATCATCGGCACCGCGCTGGTGGACACCGGCAGCCGCATGGACGAGGTCATCTACGAAGAGTTCAAGGGCACCGGCAATTGCGAAATTCATCTCGACCGCCGGATGGCCGAGAAGCGGGTCTACCCGTCCATCCTGCTGAACAAGTCGGGCACGCGGCGCGAAGAACTGCTGCTCAAACCCGAGATCCTTCAAAAGACCTGGATCTTGCGAAAGTTGCTGTACCCGATGGACGAGATCGAGGCGATGGAATTCATTCTCGACAAAATGAAGTCGACCAAGACCAACCTCGACTTCTTCGACATGATGCGGCGCGGCGGTTAGCCGCCGAAGCGAAGGGCGAGGGGCCCCGGACACGGGGATCGACCAGCGCAGGCGGCGGCGAGTGGAGCGGGCTAAAGGCCCGCTCCACGAGAATGACCCCATGAGATACAATTCGCGGTTTTCCGCAATCCGGAAAGTGCGCCGAATGGTCGGCGTGGCTCCCGAAAATCAAGCGCCAAGGATTCCCATGAAAGAAGGCATTCACCCCAACTACCGCGACATCTGCTTCGTGGACCTGTCGAACGGCTTCAAGTTCGTGACTCGTTCATGCGCACAGACGCGTGAAACCGTGAAGATGGACGACGGCCGCGAGCTGCCGCTGTACAAGCTGGAAACCACCAGCGAATCGCATCCGTTCTACACCGGCACCCAAAAGAGCGTGGACTCGCTGGGCGGTCGCGTCGAGAAATTCCGCAACAAGTTCGCCCACCTGAAGAAGTGATTCGAAGTGGTCGTCCCCGAGAAGGCAGCCTAGGCTGCCTTTTTTGCGCCCGCCGCACTTGTTGCATCATTCCGGCGGCAACCTGAACCCAATGTGAATTTGCCCAATCCCGCCCTCGTGACCCAGCGCGCAGCTCAGCGCCTGCCTCGGCTGGCCTTGCTGCTGTTCTGCGCGGCTTACGTGTTGCCCGGGCTGTTCGGTCGTGATCCCTGGCGCGGCGCTGACATCACGGCCTTCGGCTACATGCTGAGCATCGCGCAGGGCCAGTCGGGGTGGTTTGCACCGACCGTCACCGGCCTGCCGCCCGAGACGGCCGTGCTGCCGTTCTGGCTGGGTGCGGCGGCCATCAAGCTGCTGGGCTTTGCGATGAGCCCCGCCGTGGCCGCACGCATTCCATTCGCGCTGTTGCTGGTCGGCGTGCTGGTGCTGACCTGGTATTCGACCTACCACCTGGCGCGCACCGAGGCAGCGCAGCCGCTGGCGTTTGCTTTCGGTGGCGAGGCCGATCCGGTCGACTATGCAAGGGCGATTGCCGATGGTGCGCTGCTGGCGCTGATCGCGACGTTGGGATTGCTGCAGCTCGGTCACGAGACCACACCCGAGTTGGGCCAGCTCGCCAGCGTCGCGCTGTTCATGTACGCCCTGTCGGCCAGCGCGTTCAGAGGACTGAAGCCGAAGCTCGCGATGCTGCTGGCATTGCCCATGCTGGCTGCCAGCGGCGCACCCAGCATGGCACTGGCCCTGGGCCTCGGGGGCACGCTGTTGTGCTGGAAGTCGAGCCACCCCGACGTCAGGCGCTTTGCGCTGTGGGTCGCCGCTAGCACCGCGCTGGCCGCTGCCGTGGCGTGGGGCCTCGGGGCCTGGGGCTGGCGCCTGGGCAGCTACCGCAGCGGTGGCCAGGTGCTGTCGTTGTTCAAGCAGTTCGCCTGGTTCTTGTGGCCGTGCTGGCCGCTCGCCGCGTGGACGCTGTGGCGTTGGCGGCGCCAGTTGTTGAAGCGCCACATCTCGGTGCCGCTGATGATCCTGGCGGTCAGCTTGCTGGCCTGCGTCGCGATGGGCGGCTCCGACCGCGCGTTGCTGCTCGGCTTGCCCGCCCTTGCTGTGCTGGCCGCGTTTTCGCTGCCGACCCTGACCCGCGGCGCAGCGGCGGCGATCGATTGGTTTTCGGTGTTCTTCTTCAGCCTCAGCGCACTGGTGATCTGGGTGATCTACGTCGCCATGCAGACCGGCGTGCCAAGACAGCCCGCCGCCAACGTGGCGCGTCTGGTGCCCGGTTTCAGCGCACCTTTTTCGATCGTCGAACTGGGTCTCGCGGTGATCGCAACTGCGGCCTGGCTGTGGCTGGTGCAGTGGCGCACCGGACGTCATCGCCACCCGATCTGGAAGAGCATGGTGCTGCCTGCCAGCGGCGTGGCCCTGTGCTGGTTGCTGCTGATGACGCTGTGGCTGCCCTTGCTTGACCACGCGCGCAGCTACCGACCGCTGATCGACCGCATCGCGCTGCACGTGCCGCGCGGCAGTTGCATTGCCTCGGCCAGCCTGGCGCGTGGACAGGGTGTGGCGCTGGAATATCTGGGCGGCTATCGGTTGGACACTTCCCACTCGGCCACCTCGACCCCCTGCGGTTTTTGGCTGCGGCAGGAAGCGCGGCGCGCTCCGTTGCCTACGCCCGTGGGCTGGACCTTGCTGGCGCGCGAGAGAAGGCCAACCGACAACGAGGAAGTCAGCGCCATCTACAAGCGAAGCACGTCAGCTCCGCCTGTGCCACCGGCTCAGTGAAGCAACGCGGCGGCCTGAGCGAACGGCGGCTCGCTGATCGCGGTCGCGGATGCGCCGGCATCGCGCACACGTGCCGCAGGAAACACCAGCTTGAAGGCCGACCCTTTGCCGGGTTCGCTTCGAATCTCGAGCTCGCCGCCATGGCGCAGCGCCACGTGCTTGACGATGGACAGGCCCAGGCCCGTGCCGCCTGTGTCGCGCGAACGGCTGCCGTCGACGCGGTAGAAGCGTTCGGTGAGCCGAGGCAGGTGCTCGCGCGCAATACCGGGGCCGGTGTCGCGCACTTCGATCTCGGCAGCTCCATCCGGTCGCGTGGCCCACTTCACGTTGACCGTGCCACCGGCCGGCGTGTAGCGCACGGCATTCGTCACCAGGTTGCCAATCGCACTCAGCAGTTCGCTCTCGGCACCCGCAAGCTGCGCCTCTGGCGGCGGCTCGAACAGCAGCGCGTGGCGGCCCGCCGACAAGGCTTCGGCGTCGGCGTGCACCTGCCGGAACAGGCGTTGCACGCTGACCCAGCGATCAGCCGGCGGGCGCGGGCTGCCTTCGAGTTGCGCCAGCGTCAACAAATCGCCCACCAGCGACTGCATGCGTAGCGTCTGCTGCGCCATCAGCTCCAGCACACGCCGGCGCTCCACTTCGGTCAGGTTCAGGTTGACCATCGTCTCGATGAAGCCGGACAGCACCGTCAGCGGCGTGCGAATCTCGTGCGACACGTTGGCCACGAAGTCACGCCGCATCGCATCGTTACGCTCGCGCTCGGTAATGTCCTGCGACAGCACCAGCTTCATGCCGTCGCCGTAGCGACGCACCAGCACCGAGACGGTTCCGCGCGCACCCGGGCTGGCGAACGTGACGACCTCATCGAACACGCCCGACTGAAGGTAGGCCACGAAGGCCGGCGCGCGCACGAGGTTGGTGATGCGCTGGCGCCGGTCGCGCAGCGGGTCGAGGCCGAAATGGTCGGCGACCACGCTGTTGCACCATTCGATCTGGTCGTTCGCGTCGAGCAGCATCACGCCCGCAGGCGAGGCCTCGATGGCTGAAAGAAACTGATCGAGTCGCGCGTGTTCGGTGTCTATCCGGCGCTCGAGCAGGCGCTGCGAGCGCTCAATGCGGTAAGCCATCTCGCCCCAGAAGCCCGCGTCACGCGGCGCAGCATCGTCTTGTTGGCCGCGCATCCACTGCATCAGGCGATGGGCGCGAATCGCGTCGATGACCGCGTGAACCAGGGCGCCCACCACGGCGCCCACCAGTGCCCCGGCAACGGGCACGCCGTACAGACCTCCGGCGGCCATGCCGATCAGCCCGCCGAACGCCACCCACAGCAAACCGGCCAGGATGCGGGGAATCAGCCACTCCATGGCGTCAGCACGTCACCGTCAAAGCGTGCGCATCACGGCGTCGACACGGCCGGTACTTGCTGCGTCAACCGGTAGCCCGCACCCCTGACGGTTTCGATCATCCGCGCGCACTGCACCGGATCGAGGGCTTCGCGCAGCCGCTTCACGTGAACGTCGACGGTGCGCTCTTCGATGAACACATGGTCGCCCCACACGCGGTCGAGCAACTGCGAGCGACTGTGCACGCGCTCCGGGTGGGTCATGAAGAAATGCAGCAGGCGGAATTCGGTCGGCCCGACCCGCACCTCGCGGTCATCGCGGGAAACGCGCCGGGTTGCCGGGTCGAGCCTGAGTCCGCCGACATCGACCAGGGTGTCCAGCGCCTCTGGCGCCTTGCGACGCAGCACGGCCCGGATGCGCGCCAACAGTTCGCTGGTCGAGAACGGCTTGGTCAGATAGTCGTCCGCCCCGGCATCGAGGCCGGACACCTTGTCGCCTTCTTCGGCGCGGGCGGTCAGCATGATGATGGGCAGCTCGCGGGTGCGGGCCGCCGCTCGCCACTGCTTGGCCAGGGCCAGACCCGACTGACCGGGCAGCATCCAGTCCAGCACCACCAGGTCGGGCAGCACGCGGTTGATCTCGGACTGGGCCTGCTCCGAGGTGGCGGCAATGGTGACTTCGAATCCGGCATGCCGCAAGTTGATGGAGATCAACTCGGCGATGGCGGATTCGTCTTCGACGACCAGGATGCTGCTCATGTGAGTGCCTTTGGATTCAACGGACCATCGACTCGACAGCCGACACCGAGTTGTGACGCACGTCGGTGCCCTTGACCACGTAGATGATCACCTCGGCCAGGTTCTTCGCATGGTCGCCCACACGCTCGATGGCCTTGGCGACGAAGATCAGGTCGATGCTCGAAGAAATGGTGCGCGGGTCTTCCATCATGAAGGTGATCAGCTTGCGCACCAGGCCTTCGAACTCCTGGTCGATCTGATCGTCCTGCTTCAACACCTCGATGGCTTTTTCCACATCGAGGCGCGCAAACGCGTCGAGCGCCTTGCGAAGCAGGGTCACCGCAAGTTCGGCCTCGAAGGCCAGGTCACTGACCGGCAGTCGCATGCGGCTGGACACGCCAGAGTTGATCAGCCGCTGCACCGTGCGGGCCACGCGCGCGGCTTCGTCGCCCACGCGTTCGAGGTTGGCAATCGTCTTGCTGATGGCGATCAACAAGCGCAGGTCGCGGGCGGTGGGCTGGCGGCGCGCGATGATGGTCGACAGGTCGCGGTCGATCTCGACCTCCATCGAGTTGACGATTTCTTCCTGCGCCAGCACATGCGAGGCGGTCTCGCCGTTGAAGTGGGTCAAGGCATGGATGGCCTGCGCCACCTGCGACTCGACCAGGCCGCCCATTTCAAGAACGCGGGTGGAGATGCCGCTGAGTTCGGCGTCGAACTGTGTCGAGAGATGCTTGTCGCTCATGGAAAAGTCCTTGGTGGTTTCAACCGAAGCGGCCGGTGATGTAGTCCTCGGTGTCCTTCTTCTTCGGCTTCATGAACAGCTCTGAAGTGGGACCGAATTCGATCAGGTCGCCGAGGTACATGTAGGCGGTGTAGTCGGAGGTGCGCGCCGCCTGCTGCATGTTGTGGGTAACGATCACCACGGTGTAGTCGCTCTTCAACTCGTGGATCAGTTCTTCGATCTTGCCGGTCGAGATCGGGTCGAGTGCCGAGCAGGGCTCGTCGAGCAGCAGCACCTCGGGCTTGATGGCAATGCCACGCGCGATGCACAGGCGCTGCTGCTGGCCGCCGGACAAACCCGATCCGCTCTGGCTGAGCTTGTCCTTGACCTCGTTCCACAGCGCGGCCTTTTTCAGCGCCCACTCGACGCGCTCGTCCATCTCGGTGCGCGGCAGCGTCTCGAACAGTCGCACGCCGAAGGCAATGTTGTCGTAGATGGACATCGGGAACGGCGTGGGCTTCTGGAACACCATGCCGACCTTGGCGCGCATCAGCGACACGTCCTGCTTGCCTTCGAGGATGTTCTCTCCGTCGAGCAGGATCTCGCCCTCGGCGCGCTGCTCGGGGTACAGCTCGAACATGCGGTTGAAGCTGCGCAGCAAGGTGGACTTGCCGCAGCCCGACGGCCCGATGAAGGCAGTCACCTTCTTCTCGGGAATGTCGAGGTTGATTCGCTTCAGCGCATGGAAGCTGCCGTAGTAGAAGTTCAGGTTACGAACCGACAACTTGATCTTTTCGGTCACGGGCAATTCAACTTTGGTGTCCATGGTCGGGCTCGGTGGGGGTCAGTGTTTGTTGCGGAACAGGACGCGCGCAATGATGTTCAGCGCCAGCACGCCCAGCGTGATCAGGAACACACCCGCCCACGCCAGCTTCTGCCAATTCTCGTAGGGGCTCATGGCGAACTTGAAGATCGTCACCGGCAGGCTGGCCATCGGCTCGCCCAGGCTCGACGTCCAGAACTGGTTCGACAGCGCGGTGAACAGCAGCGGCGCGGTTTCGCCGGCAATGCGGGCCAGCGCCAGCAGCACACCGGTCAGCACGCCGGCGCGGGCCGCTTTCAGCGTGATGCTGAAAATCACCTTCCACTTCGGCGCGCCCAGCGCATAGGCCGCTTCGCGCAGTGCGTTCGGGATCAGCGACAGCATGTTCTCGGTGGTCCGAATCACCACCGGGATGACGATCAAGGTCAAGGCCAGGATACCGGCGAAGCCGGAGAAGCCCTTCATCGGCGCCACCACCACGGTGTAGATGAACAGGCCGATCACGATCGACGGCGCCGACAGCAGGATGTCGTTGATGAACCGTGTCACGCCGCCCAGCCATGTCTTCTGCCCGTATTCGGCCAGGTAGACGCCGGCCATGATGCCGACCGGCGTGCCGATGGCGGTGGCCAGCGAGACCATCATCAGTGAGCCGAAGATCGCGTTGGCCAAGCCGCCGATCTCGGCCTGCGGCGGCGGCGTCATCTCGGTGAACAGCGACAGCGTCAGGCCACCGATGCCCAGCCGCACGGTTTCGATCAGGATCCAGATCAGCCAGAACAGGCCGAATGCCATCGCGCTGAGCGACAGCGCCAAGGCGACTGCATTGATCGTCTTGCGCCGCTTGTGATGCGCCAGTCGCGACAGCTCTGAAGCCGACAAGGTGCTCATGAGCGGCTCCCTTCACCTTTCTTGAGCCGCGCCAGCAACAACTTGGAAAGCGACAGCACCACGAAGGTGATGAAGAACAGCACCAGGCCGAGGTAGATCAGCGAGGCCTGGTGCAGGCCTTCGCCGGCCTCGGCAAATTCGTTTGCCAGCGCCGAGGTGATGCTGTTGGCCGCTTCGAACAGCGAGAGGCTGTTCAACTGGTTGAAGTTGCCGATCACGAAAGTGACCGCCATCGTCTCGCCGATGGCGCGCCCCAGGCCCAGCATGATGCCGCCGACCACGCCGGTCTTGGTGTACGGGAGCACCACCTTGAACACCACTTCCCAGGTCGTTGCACCGAGGGCGTAGGCCGACTCCTTGAGCATCGCGGGAGTGACCTCGAACACGTCGCGCATCACCGACGCGATGAACGGGATGATCATGATTGCCAGGATGATTCCGGCCGACAAGATGCCGATGCCCACCGGGGCGCCCGACACCAGTTCGCGCAGGAACGGCACGTTGACCAACAGCTTCTGAAGCGGCTGCTGCACATAGGTCGACAGCACCGGGCTGAACACCAGCAAGCCCCACATGCCGTAGACGATGGACGGCACGGCGGCCAGCAGTTCGACCGCCACGCCCAACGGCCGGCGCAGCCAGCCGGGCGACAACTCGGTCAGGAAGAGAGCGATCCCGAAGCTCACGGGCACTGCAATCAGCAGCGCGATGAACGACGTCATCAGGGTGCCGTAGATCATCACCAGACCGCCGTAGCGGTTCTGCACCGGGTCCCATTCGCTGCGCCACAAGAAGCTCAGGCCGTATTCGCGAATCGCCGGCATCGCGCCGACCACCAGCGAGCCAATGATGGCGACCAGCAAGCCCAGTGTCAGCCACGCCGCCGCATGCGCCAGCAAGGAAAAAAGCTGATCGGCCCAGGACGACGAACGGCGTGCAGTGGGTGGCCGGCCCACGGGATCGGCGCGCTGCGAATCCGCTGTGGGATAGGGTGATGCCGGGAGTGTTGCTGCCACCTGGGGTTCCGATCAGATCGAGGTCACCACACCGCACGCCCTGTGCGCGCACAGTGCCGCGGACGCGAGACGCTTACTTGAATGCCACCGCCTTGCCGGACGCGTCTTTCACCTCGGCCCACTGTTTGCGAACCAGCGCCTTGACGGGATCAGGCAACGCGACATATTCAAGATCGCTCGCCATCTTGTCACCACTGCCGAAGGCCCACTCGAAGAACTTCAGCGAGTTGCTGGCCTGCGCCGGCTTGTCCTGCAGCTTGTGCATCATGATGAAGGTGGCACCCGACAGCGGCCAGGTTTCCTTGCCCGGCTGGTCGGTCAGCACCTGGTAGAAAGTCTTGCTCCAGTCGGCACCAGCGGCGGCGGCCTTGAAGTTCAGGTCGTCGGGCGTGGCGAACTGCCCGTCCTTGTTCTTCAGCAGCGTGTAGGTCATCTTGTTCTGTTTGACATAGGCGTACTCCACGTAGCCGATCGAGTTGGGCAGACGCGTGACGTACGACGCCACGCCTTCGTTGCCCTTGCCGCCAGCGCCGGTGGGCCAGTTGACCGCCGTGCCCTCGCCGACCTTGGTCTTCCACTCCTCATTCACCTTCGAGAGGTAGTTCGTGAAGATGAAGCTGGTGCCCGAACCGTCGGCGCGGCGCACGACCGAAATGGCCGCGTCGGGCAGGGGAACGCCCGCGTTGATGGCCGTCAGCGCCGGATCGTTCCACTTCGTGATCTTGCCGAGGTAAATGTCGCCCAGCAGTTGGCCGGTCAGCTTGATCTGTCCCGGCGCGATACCCGCGATGTTCACGACAGGAACGACTCCGCCGATGACGGTGGGGAACTGAACCAGGCCGTCCTTGGCCAACTCGTCGTCCTTCAGTGGCATGTCGGAGGCGCCGAAGTCGACCGTCTTGCCGCGAATCTGGCGCAAGCCCGCTCCCGAGCCTACCGACTGGTAATTGATGCGCGCGCCGGTCGCCTTGTTGTAGGCGTCAGCCCACTTGGCGTACAGCGGCGCCGGGAAGGTGGCGCCAGCGCCAGTCACGTCTTGCGCCAGGACCGGTGCGGAGGTCACAGCCAGCGCGGCAACAGCCAGTGTCGTGTCAATGAACGTCTTCATGTGCATGCCCTTCATACCCGATAGGGTGTGTTCGATGCAGTCACTTTAGAAGTGGGTTGTGACAACAGCGTGACAGCAACTTACGGTCTGCGAATCGACCAGCCGTAGAAACAAGACTGTCATCTGCGATTCACGGTTCCGTCACAAACCCTGTAAGGGCCCGTTGGATCATCGGTCAAGCCGACAAAGTGTCTGCCATGCGCTGCGCGCAATCCTGCGCCTGCTTCGCGTCTCGGGCCTCGACCATCACACGCACCAAAGGTTCGGTGCCCGACGGACGAATCAAGACGCGGCCACTCTCGCCCAACTCGCGCGTGACCGCGCGGTGGGCGTCGGTCAAGGCCGCATTGGCCTGCCAGTTCTGTCCCGGCTTGAGCCGCACATTGATCAACACCTGAGGGAACAGCGTGACATCCTTCAATTGGTCGGCCAGGCTGAGGCCGCTGCGGCTGACCGCCTGCAGTACCTGCAACGCACTCACGATGCCGTCGCCCGTGGTGTGCTTGTCCAGTGCCAGCAAGTGACCCGAGCCTTCGCCGCCCAGCAGCCAGCCTCGGGCCGACAGTTCTTCCAGCACGTATCGGTCACCGACCTTGGCGCGGACGAACTCGACATCGCGCGACTTCAACGCCACCTCGACAGCCATATTCGTCATCAGGGTGCCCACCGCGCCCTCCACGCGGTGGCCCTGGGCCAGGCGGTCGGCCACCATCACGTACAGCAATTCATCGCCGTTATAAAGGCGGCCGGCGGCGTCGACGAGCTGCAGGCGGTCGGCGTCGCCGTCCAGTGCCACACCGTAGTGCGCCTGGGTTTCCCGGACCGTGCGCACCAGGGCGGCCGGCGACGTGGCCCCGAAGCCGTCGTTGATGTTCAGGCCGTTGGGGCTGCACCCGATAGCCACCACCTCGGCACCGAGTTCATGAAAGACATCGGGCGCCACGTGGTACGCGGCACCGTTGGCCGCATCGACCACGATCTTCAGCCCCTTCAGCGAGAGCTCGCTGCCAAAGGTGCTTTTGCAGAATTCGATATAGCGACCACGCGCGTCTTCCAGTCGCCGTGCCTTGCCCAGACGGGCCGACTCGACCCACTGCGCACCCACCTCCAGCATGGCCTCGACTTGCAGTTCCCAGGCGTCGGGCAGTTTCTCGCCGCGGGCAGAAAAGAACTTGACGCCGTTGTCGCCGAAAGCGTTGTGCGATGCGCTGATGACCACGCCCAGGTCGAGCCGCAACGCGCGCGTCAGGTAGGCCACGCCGGGTGTCGGCAGCGGCCCGGTCAACAGCACGTCCACACCAGCGGACGCGAAGCCGGCTTCGAGGGACGACTCGATCATGTAGCCCGAGATTCGGGTGTCCTTGCCGATCAGCACGGTGGGCTTGCGGTCATGGCCTTGGTGCTGGCGCAGCACCTGGCCTACCGCGTGACCCAGACGCAGCATGAAATCGGGCGTAATCGGGGCTTGCCCCACCGTGCCGCGAATGCCGTCGGTCCCGAAATAGGTTCTGCTCATGGCTTGTTTTCCTCCAGCGCGGATTGTCGGTGATCACCCAGGCCGGCCGCGCGCCAGAACCTCAGTGCATCGACGGTCGCTGCCACATCGTGAACCCGCACGATGTGCGCACCGCGTTGCACCGACGCAAGCGCTGCGGCCACACTGGCAGCGAGCCTGTCGTCGGTGGGCTTGCCGGTGACGAAGCCCAGCACCGACTTGCGCGACCAGCCCACCAGCAGCGGGCGATCCAGCGCCAGCAGTTCGCTCTGGCGGCGCAGCAGGTCGAGGTTGTGCTGCGGCGTCTTGCCGAAGCCGATGCCAGGATCGATCACGATGCGCTGCCCGGCGACGCCGAGACGGCTCAGCGCGTCGACCCGCTTCGTGAGGAAGTCGCGCACCTCGTGCACCACGTCGGCATAGCCCGGCGCGGCCTGCATGTCCTGTGGTTGGCCTTGCATGTGCATCAGGCAAATGCCGCAGGCTGGGTGCACCGCAATCGCTGCTTCGGCATCGGGCGATTGCAAGGCATGGATGTCGTTGACGATGTCCACGCCCAGTGCGAGCGCGCGCTGCATCAACTGCGGCTTGGTGGTGTCCAGGGAAACCGGACAACCCAGGCTCAAGGCGGCTTGAAGCACCGGCTGCACACGCTGCCATTCGTCCTGCCACGAGACCGGCTGCGCACCGGGGCGGCTCGACTCGCCGCCCAGGTCCAGGATGTCGGCACCTTCCTGCAGCAGGCGTTCGCAATACGTGATCGCTGCGCGTGCAGAGTCGAATTGCCCGCCATCGGAGAACGAGTCAGGCGTGAGATTGACGATGCCCATCACACGCGGGATGGCAAGGTCGATTTGATGGCGGCTGGTGTGCCAGAACATGACTCGCTCAGGAAAGCAGTGGGCTCTTGATGAACAGAAAACAGCGACGGGGCCGAAGCCCCGTCACATCGAACACGTCAAGGAACGCTCAGGCCACTGCCGTGGCGCTGTCGCCGGTGACAGGCGCCGTTGGGCCGGAGGGCCGGTTGCTGCTGGGCGTCCAGTCTTTCGGCGGACGCGGTGGCTTGTTGTTCATGATGTCGTCGATCTGCTCGGCATCGATGGTCTCCCATTCGAGCAGCGCCTTCGCCATCGCATGGACCTTGTCCTGGTTGTCCTCGATGTGCTTGCGCGCAATGGCGTACTGCTCGTCAATGATGCGGCGGATCACGCCGTCGACCTTGCGCATGGTGTCTTCCGACATCGTGGTGGTCTTGGTGACAGAACGACCCAGGAAGACCTCGCCTTCGTTCTCGGCATAGACCATCGGGCCCAGTTCATCGGTCATGCCGTAGCGTGTGACCATGTCACGCGCGATTGCGGTGGCGCGCTCGAAGTCGTTGCTGGCAC
>JANNBZ010000096.1:0-4677 GCA_031386065.1 Burkholderiales bacterium | reverse complement strand
GTGCGGCCGTGGCACGCGTCGCGGCTGCACTCGGCAGCACGCAGCGCGTGGACTGGCCCGGCGCCGAGGCCGCACGCGCCGCCGCCTTCCTGATCAGCAATGCCGAGGGCGGCAGCCTGCACTTGCCCGATCTGCGGCGCCGCGCCGACGACTTCGAGCCGCTGTCACGCGACCGCTTTCTGGCCGGCGCCTTGCTGCCCGCGCACTGGGTGCTGCAGGCGCAGCGCGTGCGTCGCCACGCCGCGCGCGAAGCGGCAAGACTGTTCGAACGCTTCGACGTGTTGCTGGCACCGGCCACACCCTGCGTCGCGCCCGAGATCGGCACCGAATGGCTGGACCTGCAAGGCCAGCGGCTGCCCGCGCGCGCCAGCTTGGGCCTGCTGACGCAGCCGCTGTCGAGCATCGGCCTGCCGGTGTGTGCGGTGCCGGTGTGGGGCGTGCATGCGAGCTTGCCGATCGGCGTGCAGCTGATCGCCGCGCCGTGGCGCGAAGATCGGGTGTTGCGGGTGGCGGCAGCGTTGGAGCAGCAGCGCGTGGTGAGCGCGCCGGTCGCGGAGTTGTTGGCGTGAACGCCGAGGCGCTGCCCGTCAACCTGCCGGATGTCGTCGCCGAGATGAGCGCCGTTTTCGCGCGCTACGAAGACGCGCTGGTGAACAACCGCATCGAGGTGCTCGACGCGCTGTTCTGGGACAGCCCGCACACCGTGCGCTACGGCGCCGGCGAGAACCTGCGCGGCATCGACGCGATCCGCGCCTTTCGCAATGCGCGGCCAGCGGTCGGGCTCGCACGAAGACTGGCCAACACCGTCATCACCACATTCGGCCGCGACCTCGCCACCGCGATGACCGAGTTCCATCGCGACGGCAACTCGCGCGTCGGCCGCCAGAGCCAGACCTGGGTTCGACTGGACGGGCAGTGGCGCGTGGTGGCGGCGCACGTGAGCTTGATCGACGCGCCCTGACCCTGCATCACCGGACAAGCGTCGAACCCGCCATGCCCACCATCGCCGCCCGCCCCGTGCCGTTCGTGTTCGACCCGGCGCACACCGCGCTGTTGATGATCGACATGCAGCGCGACTTCCTGGAACCCGGCGGCTTCGGTGCGATGCTGGGCAACGACGTGTCACAGCTCGGCGACGTGGCCTTGAAGTGCGGCGAGCTGCTGGCCTGGGCACGCGCCCATTCGCTGTTGATCGTGCACACGCAGGAAGCGCATGCGCGCGACCTGTCCGACTGCCCGCCGTCCAAGCGCGCCCGCGGCGCGCTGGCCTGCGGCATCGGCGACGCCGGCCCGCTGGGCCGCGTGCTGGTCGAAGGCGAACCCGGCTCCGACTTCGTCGCTGAATGCCGCCCGCAGCCCGGCGAAACCGTGCTGCGCAAACCCGGCAAAGGCGCGTTCTACGCGACCGGGCTGGAGCACCAGTTGCACTGCCGAGGCATCACGCACCTGCTGATCGCCGGCGTCACCACCGAGGTCTGCGTGCAGACATCGATGCGCGAAGCCAACGACCGCGGCTTCGAGTGCCTGCTGGTCGAGGATTGCACCGCCAGCTACTTCCCCGAGTTCAGGCGCGCCACGATCGAGATGGTGGTGGCGCAGGGCGGGATCGTGGGGTGGGTGGGGATGTTGGGGGCGGTGAGGGCTGGCGGCGATTTCACGTGACGCCACGCTACAGCTGGACGGACAGTTGCCAGTTGGATGACTTCGCTTTCGCAAGAATCTCAGAAACGGACGTGAGCAAAACTTCACCGGTAAGTTTGTTGAAAAAAGCCACGCGATGTCTTGCGCCAAGAATCTCGGCTGCGGTGATTTCGCTTTCGGTCAACGCGAAAAAAAGAATCCGCCGAATCCCGGCTTGACGCGAGGTTGGGTGGCCGTCTTGATCTCGATGAATGTCATGCTGGGAAAGGCTGAGCACAGGTCAGACTCATTCGTGAAGTCAAGAGTGGACAGCCCCGGCGCGTGGATGACATCGAAGCTGCTTCCCTTCACCGCAGATCCGCTGTCCAGAAGCAGCTTCAGCAGTGCCTTCAGGCCAGGTCCGGAAGGCCGCGCTATCCAGTGCTCCATCTCGGCCAATGCGAGGCGCTCTCCGGACGCACCGCTCTGGTTCGCGAGGCTTGCAGCATGTGCACGCCTTGCCCGTAAGAAATCAAGAGGGGTCATCGATGCCGTTGACGACGGTCTGCCCCGTCGGCATCCACAACGTCTCCTGGGCATCGGACGTCTCCCGAGAACATCACGGCGAACCCACCAGCCGCCCCACCCGCAACCGCAACACCCGATCACACCTCGCCGCCAGCGACTCGTCGTGCGTCACCAGCACAAAAGCCATGTGCTGCTGGCGGGCCAAGGCCAGCATCAGGGCGAAGACGCCGTCGGCGGTTTCGCGGTCGAGGTTGCCGGTGGGCTCGTCGGCCAGCACGCAGGCGGGTTGCCCGGCCAGGGACCGCGCGATGGCCACGCGCTGGCGCTCGCCGCCCGACAGTTGCGACGGGCGGTGGTGAATGCGATCGGCCAGGCCGACTTGCGACAGCACCGCCGCCGCGCGCTCGCGCGCTTGCACTTGCGGCACGCGGCGGATGCGCAGCGGCATCGCAACATTGTCGAGGGCGGTGAACTCGGGCAGCAGGTGGTGGAACTGGTAGATGAAGCCGAGGTGGTGGTTGCGCCAGTCGCCCTGGGCTTGCGCGTCCATGTTCTTGAAGTCGCGGCCTGCCAGTTCGACCGTGCCTTCGGAAGGCGCTTCCAGGCCACCCAGCAGGTGCAGCAAGGTGCTCTTGCCGGAGCCGGATGCGCCGACGATGGCGACGGTTTCACCGGCGTTGATTTGCAGGTCGACGCCTTGCAGCACATGAACGTCGAGGCCGCCTTCGGTGAAGCGTTTGTGCAGGGCGCGGGCCTGGATGACGACGGACGCGTTTGACGGACTTTGTGGGCTTGTAGAGTTTTTACCCCCTCCCTCGCCATCCCCCTTCGAGGGGAGGGAGACCCGCGTCGCGTTACTCATACCGCAAGGCCTCGGCGGGCTGCACGCGGCTGGCGCGCCAGCTCGGGTACAGCGTGGCAACGAAGGCGAGGACGAGCGAGATCACGACGATGGGCACGATGTCGGCGCTTTGCGGTTCGCTGGGCATGCGGCTGATCAGGTAAACGCTGCCCGGCAAGAAGCTCACGTGCAGCATGCGTTCGATGAAGGGCACGATCACGTCGACGTTGAAGGCGATCAACAAACCCAGGCCCACACCGACCAGGGTGCCGATGACGCCCGAGGCCGCGCCCTGCACCATGAAGATGCCCATGATGGAACGCGGGCTGGCGCCCAGTGTGCGCAGGATGGCGATGTCGGCCTGCTTGTCGGTCACCGTCATCACCAGCGTGCTGACCAAATTGAAGGCGGCCACCGCGACGATCAGCGTGAGGATGATGAACATCAGCCGCTTCTCGATCTGCACCGCGTCGAACCAGTTGCGGTTGGTGCGCGTCCAGTCGCTGACGCGCACTTGCGGGCCCAGCGTGAGGGCCAGCACGTCGGCCACCTCGCGCGCCTGCTGCACGTCTTTCAGGCGCAGTTGAACGCCGGTCGGGCCGTCGACGCGAAACAGCTTGGCCGCATCGTCAATGTGGATCAGCGCCAGCCCGCTGTCGTACTCGTAGTGGCCGGCATTGAAGGTGCCCACCAGCGTGAGCTGCTTCAGGCGCGGCACCACACCGGCCGGTGTGACCTGTCCGCCCGGCGCGACGAGCGTGACCTTGTCGCCCACCTTCACGCCCAGGTTGCGCGCCAGCTCGGCCCCCAGCACGATGCCCCAGCCGCCCGGCGTGAGCTGCGCCAGCGTGGTGTCCTTCAGTTGCGCAGCCAGGTCGGTGACGGTGGCTTCGTCGTTCGGTGAGATGCCGCGCACGATGGCGCCGCGCATGTCGTCACCGCGCGCGATCAGCGCCTGCGCCGCCACGAACGGGGCAGCACCGATGATCTGCGCGCCCACCTGTTTGTCGGCGCGCGCCTGCGCTGCCGTGGCGCGCCAGTCGGCCAGCGCATTGCCCTGCGCCTCGTAGATTTCGATGTGCGCAATCACCGACAGCATGCGGTCGCGCACCTCTTTCTGAAAGCCGTTCATCACCGACAACACGATGATCAGCGCGGCCACGCCCAGCGCGATGCCGAGCATCGACACGCCGGAAATGAAGGAGATGAATCCGTTGCGGCGACCGGCGCGGCCGGCCCGGGTGTAGCGCCAACCGATCTGCAATTCGTAGGGCCAGTTCATGGGGTCGCGATGCTACAGGACGGGCTTCGCCCCGACAGACAACCGCGTTCGGATCACTGCCCCACCAGCCCATTGCGGATCGCGTACACCGTCATCTCGGAATTGTTGGCCAGGCCCAGCTTTTCGAGCACGCGGGCGCGGTAGACGCTGACGGTCTTCGGGCTCAGCGTCAGCTCCTCGGCAATGTCGGACAGGCGCTTGCCCGAGGCGATCATCACCAGCGTCTGCAGTTCGCGGTCGCTCAGCTTTTCATGCGCCAGGCCGTTGGTCGGCGTGGTCAGGCTTTCGACCAGCATCTGCGCGATCTCGGGCGTCACGTACTTGCGGCCCTGCGCCACGGTGCGCACCGCGGCGACGATCAGCGCCGGGTCGCCGCCCTTGTTGACGTAGCCGAAGGCGCCAGCGC
>JANNBZ010000051.1:0-3026 GCA_031386065.1 Burkholderiales bacterium | reverse complement strand
CTGCGGCGGCGTGTCGGTGAAGGCGTGGCCGGGCAGGTCGACGCTGACCAGGCTGAAGTGCGGCGCCAGCAACGGCGCCAGTTCACGCCACGAATGCGTTGACGCGCCGGTGCCGTGGATCAGCAACATCGCAGGGCCCTGGCCGAGCTGCTGCACGTGCCAGCGCAGCCCGCCGGCCTGCACGAAGCGGCTGTGCTCGCGCAGCGGCCAGTCGCGGCCGTCGCGCTCCCACACCAGTGATTGCGTCACGCCAGCGCTCAGCGCGTGGGGCTGGACACGCCGCCCGCCGCGCGCACCGCCTGCGACATGGCGTCGGCCCCGGCATACGGCAGCGGCAGGTAGCGCGCGCCCATCTCGGCGGCCAGCGCGCGAGCGGTGTCTTGCGGTTGCGGCGAGGTGTCGAGCAGCAGCGCCGCGAAGCCGTCGACGCGCAATTGCCGCGCCGAGGCCAGCGCGTCTTCGCTGGCTTTCGCGCGGCCGGGTGAACCGTCGCGTGCAATGTTGGCGCGGCCGTCGGTCAGCAGCACCACCACCGGCGTCGCGCCTTTGCGGCGAATGGCGCCGGCCAGCGTGAAGGCCGCGTCGATGCCGGCGGCCAGCGGCGTGCCACCGCCGCCGGGCAGGCCCGCCAGGCTGCGCTTGGCGCGCACCAGCGAGCGTGTCGGCGGCAGCAGCAGTTCGGCGCCCTTGCCGCGAAAGGCGATCACCGCCACGCTGTCGCGCCGCACGTAGCAGTCGGCCAGCAACAGCTCGACCGCGCCCTTGGTTTCGGCCAGCCGGTTCAGCGCCGACGAGCCCGAGGCGTCGACCACGAACAGCGTGGTCGTCTCGCTGCGCTGCCTGAACCGCCACAGGTGGAAGTCGTCGCGGCGCACCTGGATCAAGGCTGCGCATTCGCGCCCCGCTGCGGCGGCCTCGCGCCGGCGAAGTGTCTGCCATGGCGCGGCAGCGCGCAGGGTTTCGATCACGTTCAGCCGTGAGCCGCCTTGCGGTTCGCCGCGCCGCGCGCCGGTCGGCCGGCCGCGCGAGGTGCCGGCCTGCGAGGCGCCCGCGCGGCCCGCAGACGGCGACCGCGGCGAGCGCAGGTTGCCCAACGCCAGCAGGGCCAGCAGCCCCGGCGGGATGGAGGCCAGCGCGGCTTCGAGCACCATGTCGTCGACCGCGCCGTCGGGGATGGCGGACTCGGTGTCGGCTTCAGGGTCGCCGTTCGATTCGCCGGGCGGTGGTGATGGCGGCGCCTGGTCCGCCGCGTCTTCGGGCTGGGGCGGTGGTTCAGCTTCCGATTCATCGCCGGCCGCTTCGGGTGGGCTGCTTTGCGCCGGCACCCGCGTGGCGCGCGGGGCCAGCACCAGGCCCGCGGCCAGCGCAGCGTCCTGCGCCGTCACCGCATCGCGCCCGTCGAGCGCGGCCGCAGCCCGTGCGGCGCGACAGGCCTGCATCGACGCGCGGATGGAATCGACCCCCAGCGCCAGCGCGGCCGCGCACAGGCCTTCGACGATGTCGTCGCCCAGCGTCACCGCCGCAAGGCGGCTGCGCGCCGCTGCCACGTCGTCGCGCGTCCACAGCGCGTTGACCTCGACGTCAACCTCGGCATGCGCCGTGGCGATGTCGAACGTGACCTGAAATGCCAGCCGCTCGCGCAGCCGCGCCGGCGTTCGCTCGTCGGCGTCCAGCCCTTCGTCGAGCGCCACCACGCCGAGCCGGCTGTCGCTGCGCACGCCCACGCCGTGCCGCTCGACCACCACCTGCCGAGCATCGAGCACCGAGGCCACGCTGGCTGCGGTGGCGCCCGACAGGCGCTCGGCCATCGCCAGCAGCAGCACGCCGCCGTCGGCCTCGGCCAGCAGCCCGCGCTGCGCGATGGGCCGGCCGGACTGCAGCGTGGCCGACAGGTCGAGCCCGCCGAGCAGGCGGTCGTCGTTGATGTGCAGCGGCACGCGGCGCCACGGCGCATCCGCAGGCAGCAGCGCTTTCAGCCGCGCCAGCCACGCGTCGCGTACGGGCCCGCTGCCCGCGCGCAGCACCACACCGCCGAGCCCCAGTGGATCGACGGCGAACAGCGCCGCCGCGAGCGCGTTCGAGATGGCCGCTGCCGCGCCATTCGTGGCTGCGGCGGCCGGGTTCGTCATGCGCCGAACAACTCGGCCACGGCGCGGTCCACGCGCACGCTGGAGCCGGCGTCGTCGAGCGGGTTGCGGCGCAGGCGGTGCCGCAGCGCGGGTGGCGCCACGCGCCGCAGGTGCGCGTCGGCTAGCGTCGCATCGCCTTGCAGCGCTGCCAGCGCTCGCGCCGCACGGATCAGCGTCAGCTCGCCGCGCAAGCCGTCGGTGCCCAGCGCCATGCACAGTTGCGCTGCGCGTTCGAGCGCCGCGTCGGGCACCGCCACCTCGTTGATGCGGGCGCGCCCGGCGACGATCTGCTTGCGCACACGCGCTTCTTCCTTGGCCCAGGTGGCGATGAAGGCGCTGCCGTCGCGCTCGAAGGCATCGCGCCGCTTCACCACCTGCACGCGCGACGGCAAATCCTGCGGCGTGCGCACTTCCACCGAAAGGCCGAAACGGTCGAGCAACTGCGGCCGCAGTTCGCCCTCTTCCGGGTTGCCGCTGCCGACCAGCACGAAGCGCGCCGGGTGCCGCACGCTGAGGCCCTCGCGCTCGACCACGTTCTCGCCCGAGGCGGCCACGTCGATCAACAGATCGACCAAGTGGTCTTCGAGCAGGTTGACTTCGTCGATGTACAGGAAGCCGCGGTTGGCGCGCGCCAGCAGGCCCGGCTCGAAGGCCTTGATGCCTTGCGCCAGCGCGCGTTCGAGGTCGAGCGCGCCGACCACGCGGTCTTCGGTGGCGCCCAGCGGCAGGTCGACCACCGGCACCGGCACGCGGTGACTTTTGAGCGGGCCGCGCGCCTTGCGCGCTTCGCATTCTTCGCAGCCCACCGGCAGCGCCGGATCGCAGCGGTAGCGGCAGCCGACCACCGCCTGCATCGGCGGCAACAAGGCCGCCAGCGCGCGCACGGCGGTCGATTTG
>JANNBZ010000022.1:0-13383 GCA_031386065.1 Burkholderiales bacterium | reverse complement strand
CCTGAAGCTGGCGTAGAACGCGTCGGACGCCCGCGTGCCGACGTTCGGATGCCATTCGGCGACCGCGAGCACGCGGCCCACACCGGCCTCGCCGATGGCCGCGGGTGCGCCCAGCGCGTTGCCGTAGAAGGTGTAGAAGCGCGCGTCCAGGCCGACCTCGCGGGCCGCCTTGATCAGCAAGGTCAGGTCGTTGCCCCAGTTGCCGGTCAGCACGGCCTGCGCGCCGCTGGCCTTGATCTTGGCAGCGTACGGCAGGAAGTCCTTGATGCGGCCCATCGGATGCAACTCGTCGCCGACGATCTCGACATCGGGCCGCTTGGCAGCCACCATCGCGCGGGCATCGCGCAGCACCAGCTGCCCGAAACTGTAGTCCTGCCCGATCAGGTACAGCTTCTTCAGCGAGGTGTCGCCGCGCATCACGTCGGTCAGCGCGGCCAGCCGCATGTCGGCGTGGGCGTCGAAACGAAAGTGCCAGAAGCTGCATTTCTCGTTCGTCAGCGCCGGGTCCACCGCAGAGTAGTTCAGCAGCAGCGCGCGGTTGGCCGGTTCGCGCTGGTTGTGCTTGTTCAGCGCGTCCACCAGCACCGCCGCCGTGGCCGAGCTGTTGCCTTGCAGCACGAAGCCGGCACGTGCGTCCTGCGCGGCCCGCAGCATCGCCAGCGCCTCCTCGCTGTTGCCCTTGCTGTCGAAGCGCAGCAGCTCCAGCGGCCGTGCGCCGCCCGGCAGCTTCACCCCGCCGCGCTGGTTCACGCGGTCGACCGCCATCGCCAGGTTGCGATAGACCGCTTCACCCGCGTTGGCGAACGGTCCCGACAGACCTTCGATCAAGGCCAGCTTGATCGGCTCGGCTGCGGCGGCCACGGCCGATCCGGCACACAGCGCACCGCTGAAAAACAGACTGACCAGCATCTTGGACATCGCCAATTTCAAGCCCCTTGAAAACAAAAATGCCGCTCCAAATTCAGCGGCATGGGTTGCTGCACGGTGCGGCAGCCGATTCGGATTATGGAGCCTGCCATGTTTGTTCTGCCCCTCTCACACCCCGCTGTTCGCCGCGCTGCGGCATCGCCTGCGTTCGAGCGCTCACTGGATGAATCGCTGGCCCGCATTTTCAACGGTGGCGCGAACGGCAAGGCGGCCGTGACCACGCAAACCCCCGCCATGGACGTCAGCGAAAGCGACACCGCCTACACCGTGCTGCTCGATGTGCCCGGCGTCACCAAGGCGCAGCTGAAAATCTCGGTCGAAGGCCGCCGCGTCAGCGTTGAGACGACCGATCTCGCACCGGTCGAGGCCGAGGCTTCAGCGGCCCAACGCCCGCTGTACCGCGAACGCACTGCGGCCCGCTATGCGCGCGTCGTCAGCCTGCCGGCCGAAGTCGACCAGACTGCCTCGCAAGCGACGTTCGAGAACGGCGTGCTGACGCTGACGTTGACCAAGAAGGTGCCCACCGGCGCCACGCAACTCAGCATCAGCTGAGCATCAGGCCGCCACCAGCGGCCAGCGTGGCAGCACGCTGAACGCATGGTCGGTGCGCGGCTCGGCCATGCCGCGCTGCAGGCGCATCGCGGCGGCCAGCGCGATCATCGCGCCGTTGTCGGTGCACAGCGCCAGTTCGGGGTAGTGCACTCGAATCTGGCGCTGTTCGCATTCGGCATTCAACTGCTGACGCAACAGCGCATTCGCGCCGACGCCGCCGGCCACAACCACCCGTTTCAAGCCGGTCTGCCGCAAGGCGGCCAGCGTCTTGCGAACCAGCACGTCGACGATGGCCTGCTGGGTCGACGCCGCCAGGTGCGCCTTGTCTTGCTCGCACACATTGCTGCCGAGTTTCAGCACCTGCGTGCGCACGGCAGTCTTCAGCCCGGCGAACGAAAAGTCGAGCGTGCCGCTGTGCAACAGCGGTCGCGGCAGCACAAAGGTGCGCGCATCGCCGAACTCGGCCAGCCGCGCCAGCGCAGGCCCGCCCGGGTAGCCCAGGCCCAGCATCTTGGCCGACTTGTCGAAGGCCTCGCCAGCGGCGTCGTCTATGGTTTCACCCAGCAACTCGTAGGCACCCACGTCGTCCACGCGCATCAACTGCGTGTGGCCGCCCGACACCAGCAAGGCAACGAACGGAAACTGCGGTGGATCGCTGCTCAGAAAGGGCGACAGCAAGTGCCCTTCGAGGTGGTGCACCCCGACCACCGGCCGGGCCAGTGCGGCCGCCAGGCTGCAGGCCACGCCCGCCCCCACCAGCAGCGCACCGGCCAGACCCGGCCCCCGCGTGAAGGCGACGACGTCGATCTGCGGCAGCGCGAGCCTGGCCTCGTGCAACACCTGTGTGGTCAGTGGCAGGACGCGGCGGATGTGGTCGCGCGAGGCCAGTTCGGGCACCACGCCGCCGTAGGCTTCATGCATGGCGACCTGGCTGTGCAGCGCCTGCGACAGCAGCGTCGGCGTCTCGCGGTCGGCGTATTGCACCAGTGCGACGCCCGTTTCGTCACAGGACGATTCGATTCCGAGGACAAGCATGGTCGAGTGTAGATTGCGTCACGAACGCCGATGTCGACAGCACCGCCAGCAACACACCGACACAGCCGGCTTCAAGGGATTTCCCTAGACTGTTTGAAATTGCACTTCACGGCACCGCCTTGAGCGACTACCCTCCGCCTCACGAGTGAGCTGTCTTGATACGGTCACCGAAATAACAGAAAGTCGTTGGATGAAAGAATACCGTCTCGTTGCCTGGCCGGAATTGCCCGCGCCATTTCGCCGCACCGCTTACCGGCGCATGCTGACCGACATGTCGCATCGCTTCATGTCGATGCCGCAGCTCACCGAGTGCAGCGGCCTGAACCGCGCCATGGTGCGCGAGTTCGTCGAGATGCTTGAAGTTCGCAGCCTGCTCGCAGTGCGCGAAGGCGCCATCCCCGACTCGCTGTTCGGCTCGTTGCGGCCTCTCGGCGGCTGGTTGAAACGGGCGATTTCCACCGCGCACCACCACTGATCCGGCCCGCGGCCTCCACGAACCCGCCACGGCGGGTTTTTTCATGTCTGCCCGCCGCATCGGTGATGGTGCGGATATTGCGTGGCCCAGTCCATGAATCCCACCGCCGCTGCCCTGCGAATCGTCATCGTCGCGCCCGACCTTGCCGATGCGCAGTCCGACGTCGAGGCCGAGCGCTCGCGCAGCCTGCGCATCGGCCTGCTCGAGAACGGCTACAACATCGTCGCGGTGCTGCCGGTGGATGTGTTCCTGCCCGAACGGCTGGCGCAGATCAGCCCCGACATGATCATCGTCGACGCCGAAAGCGAGGCGCGCGACACGCTGGAGCACGTGGTCATGGCCACCCGCGATGCGCGGCGTCCGATCGTGCTGTTCACCAACGACGACGACACCACGCATGTGCGCGACGCGATTGCCGCCGGCGTCACGGCCTATGTGGTGGCCGGCCTGGCCTCCGACCGCGTCAAGCCGGTGCTGGAAGTCGCGATGGCGCGCTTCCAGCACGAGGAAGCGATGCGCCGGGAACTCACCGACGCGCGCAGCCAGTTGTCGGACCGCAAAGTGATCGACCGCGCGAAGGGCCTGCTGATGAAGCGCCACGCCGTCAGCGAAGACGAGGCCTACCTGCGTCTGCGCAAGGCCGCGATGGACAAGGGCATGAAGCTGGCCGACGTGGCGCAGCGCATTCTCGACGTGGCCGACCTGCTGGGTTGACGGCGAGCCGCCGCGGCGCACACATCCTGTGCGCTCGCTGCGGCCGCGCAGGCTGCGCTTCATCTGAAACGGTGCGCCCACGCGGCTTCATTGCCTGAGACGCGACGCGATCCCAGGCTCGTCATCGCTTGGCACGCGGCTTGCAAAGGTGATGGCGAGAGGTCAAAGGCGATCTCTCGAAGACATCTTCACGCACCGATGTGGGTGTGTGCAGACAGGACGATGGCGTCCCCACGGCTCAGGCAAAAACCTGCGCTCGTGCGGGCGCCTTTTCTTTTTTCCGCGCCAGCCTCGAGGCTGCGCGCCCCGTGTACCGCACCTGGAAACGTCATGCACAGCCCCCTGAACGGAAAGCCCTCCATGAGCCGACGAACCCTCATCAAAGCCGCTGCCGCCAGCACCGCCGCCGGCCTGGTCCCCGGTCTGCAAAGCGCAGTCTATGCACAAGGCTCCGACAAGCCCGAGAAAGAGGAAGTGCGCATCGGCTTCATCCCGCTGACCGACTGCGCCTCGGTGGTGATGGCCTCGGTGCTGGGCTTCGACAAGAAGTACGGCGTCAAGATCGTGCCGACCAAGGAAGCCTCGTGGGCCGGCGTGCGCGACAAGCTCGTCAACGGCGAACTCGACATGGCGCATGTGCTGTACGGCCTGGTCTACGGCGTGCACCTGGGCATCGGCGGTCCGAAAAAGGACATGGCCGTGCTGATGAGCCTGAACAACAACGGGCAGGCCATCACGCTGTCGAAAGCGCTCGCCGACAAGGGCGCGGTAGACGGCACCAGCCTGGCCAAGCTGATGGCCAAGGAGAAGCGCGAATTCACCTTCGCCGGCACCTTTCCGACCGGCACCCATTCCATGTGGCTGCACTACTGGCTGGCCGCATCGGGCATCAATCCGTTGCAGGGCGCCAAGCTGATCACCGTGCCGCCGCCGCAGATGGTGGCCAACATGCGGGTGGGCAACATGGACGGCTTCTGCGTGGGCGAGCCGTGGAACCAGCGCGCCATCATGGACGGCATCGGCGTCACCGCGATCACCACGCAGGACATCTGGAAAGACCACCCCGAGAAGACGCTCGGCACCACCGCCGACTTCGTCAAAAAGAACCCCAACACCTGCCGCGCCGTGATGATGGCCGTGATGGAAGCCGGTCGCTGGATCGACGCCAGCCTGGCGAACAAGATGAAGATGGCCGAGACGGTGGCCGAGAAGAGCTACGTCAACACCAGTGTCGACGCCATCAACCAGCGCATCCTGGGCCGCTACCAGAACGGCATGGGCAAGACCTGGGACGACCCCAACCACATGAAGTTCTTCAACGACGGCGCGGTGAACTTCCCGTACCTGTCCGACGGCATGTGGTTCCTGACCCAGCACAAGCGTTGGGGCCTGCTGAAAGAGCACCCCGACTACCTGGGCGTGGCCAAGCAGATCAACCAGATCGACCTTTACAAGCAGGCGGCAGCACAACTGAAGGTCAGCGTCCCGAAGGACGTGATGCGCAGCAGCAAGTTGCTCGACGGCGTGGTCTGGGACGGCAAGGACCCGAAGAAATACGCCGACGGTTTTGCGGTCAAGGCTTGACACAGCCCCACAGGAGAATTCCATGGTCAGTGCCGTTTTTCACACCTCGATCCAGACCGCCGCCGAAGCGCGAGCGAACCGGCTTGTCAAAGAGGCGGCCGTGGGCGCGCCCGAGGTCGCCGTAACGGTGGCGCCGCCGCTGCAAAAAACGCGCGTTCCGTTCGACTGGCACGCGCTCGGTCTGAAGGTGCTGCCGCCGATCTTCGGCATTGCCCTGCTGGTGGGCATCTGGGCGCTGCTGACCATGAAGAGCACCACCTTCCCGACACCGGGGGCCACCTTCGAAGAAGCGGTGAAGGTGTTCTCGAACCCGTTTTATCGCAACGGCCCGAACGACCAGGGGATCGGCTGGAACATCCTGTTCTCGCTGGAACGGGTGGCGGTCGGTTTCGGCATGGCCGCAGCGGTGGGCATTCCCATGGGCTTCCTGATCGGCCGCTTCACGGTGCTCAACAACATGGTGTCTCCGCTGATCAGCCTGCTGCGGCCGGTGTCGCCGCTGGCGTGGTTGCCGATCGGGCTGCTGGTGTTCAAGGCGGCCAATCCGGCGGCCATCTGGACCATCTTCATCTGCTCGATCTGGCCGATGATCATCAACACCGCCGTCGGCGTGCAGCGGGTTCCGGCCGACTACCTGAACGTGGCGCGGGTGCTGAACCTGAGCGAGTGGAAGGTGATGACGCGCATCCTGTTCCCGGCCGTGCTGCCCTACATGCTGACCGGCGTTCGGCTCAGCGTGGGCACCGCCTGGCTGGTGATCGTGGCGGCTGAAATGCTGACCGGCGGTGTGGGCATCGGCTTCTGGGTCTGGGACGAATGGAACAACCTGAACGTCAAGCACATCCTGATCGCCATCTTCGTGATCGGCGTCGTGGGACTGCTGCTGGAATGGCTGCTGATCGCGATTGCCAAGCGCTTCAGCTACGACGACGTCTGACCCGCTGATCGGCACCAATCACCCGAGGAACACCCGCATGAACAGCTTCATTCAAGTCGAGCACGCCGAGATGGTGTTCACCACCCGCAAGGGCCGCTTCCACGCGCTGCAAGACATCAACCTGAACGTCGACAAGGGCGAGTTCGTGACGCTCATCGGCCACTCGGGTTGCGGCAAGTCGACGCTGCTGAACCTGATCGCCGGCCTGACCCTGCCCACCAGCGGCACGCTGCTGTGCGACAACCGCGAGATCGCCGCGCCAGGGCCGGAACGCGCCGTCGTGTTCCAGAACCACTCGCTGCTGCCGTGGCTCACCTGCTTCGAGAACGTGCACCTGGCGGTCGAGCGCGTCTTCGGCACGGTCGAGGATTCGTCGAAGCTGAACGCACGCACCGAAGCGGCGCTGGCACTCGTCGGCATGGGGCACGCGCTGACAAAGCGGCCGCACGAGGTGTCGGGCGGCATGAAGCAGCGCGTGGGCATTGCGCGCGCGTTGGCGATGGAGCCCAAGGTGCTGTTGCTCGACGAGCCCTTCGGCGCGCTGGACGCGTTGACGCGCGCCCACCTGCAGGACGAACTGCTGAAGATCGTGGCACGCACCCGCAGCACGGTCGTGATGGTGACGCACGACGTGGACGAAGCGGTGCTGCTGTCCGACCGCATCGTGATGATGACCAACGGGCCGGCCGCCACCATCGGCGAGATCCTGCCGGTCACGCTGGACCGGCCGCGCCACCGCGTCGAACTGGCCGAGGATGCACGCTACGTGCACTACCGCAAGCAGGTGCTGGACTTCTTGTACACGCGGCACGCACGGGTCGAGGTGGCTGCCTAGAACAACGCGTGGTCAGGCGTCGATCGCTCAGCCGGCGGACGGCAGGTTCGGCGAGCCGATGCGCACGAAGCGCACGAAACGCATCTCCCAGTTGACTTCCCAGGTGGTGCCGGCGTCGGCCGAAAACGCCTGCTCCCAGCGGGGCGACGGCGTCAGCGTGTCGGTCCACAAAAACCGCACGCGAATCGGCCGTCCGTTGAAGGTGTCGTCGGCGTAGAAACGACCCACGCCGGCCTCGAAGCCACCGATCATCGGCGCGTCCAGCGCGTGCGGATGCCGCCCGTCCAGCCACCAGATGGCCCAGCGGCGAGTGACCGGGTCGAAGGCCCGCAGGCTGGTGGCGCGGTACGGTCCGGACGGCAGATTCAACCAGTTGTCGTCGATGTTGCCCTGGCCCCCGAGAACGGTCTGCAGGGTGCTGCTGCCGTCGAAGGCCTCCCATTCGTCGCTGCCGGCCAGCCGCTGCCGCAGGCGACGGTGCAGAACCTGCCAATGCCCGATCAAGAAATCGAAGTCATGTTCGTTCGATGAATCCATGCCGCACGTCCCTGAAGTGAAGTGATTGCATCATCCGCCGCGTAACATGACACCGTCTGTCATGTATAAATCGCCGGTATGCAAGCCAGCCGACTGCTGAACATCCTGCTGCTGTTGCAGGCCCGAGGCCGGCTGACCGCCGGGGCGCTGGCGCATGCGATGGAGGTCTCGCAGCGGACGATCCTGCGCGACATCGACCAACTGTCCGCCGCCGGCGTTCCGCTGTGGAGCGAACGCGGACGCCAGGGCGGCTTCCAGCTTCGCGAGGGCTGGAGCACGCAACTCACCGGCATCACCGAGCCCGAATCCCGCGCCCTGCTGCTGGCCGGGTTGCCTGGCCCCACCACCGAGCTGGGCCTGGGCGCTGCAGCCGCGTCGGCACGGTTGAAGATGGTGGCCAGCCTGCCGACCGCCTGGCGCGAGCAGGCCGACCGGGTCGGCCAGCGTCTGCACATCGACCCGGTCGATTGGTACCGGGCGCGCGACACCCCGAAGTTCCTGCAGGAGGTGGCCGATGCGGTGTGGCGTGGCCGACGTTTGACGGTCGACTACGACAGCTGGCGCGGCACGGCCAGGCGGGTTCTCGAACCGCTGGGCCTGGTGCTGAAGGCCGGCGCCTGGTACCTGGTGGCACGCGTGGCGGGCAGGCCCGGCGAGCGCACCGATCAGACGTATCGAACCTATCGATTGGCAAGCCTGCTCGGCGTTGCGCCCAGCGCCAGCACCTTCAAGCGCCCGCGCGGTTTCGATCTGTCGCGAAGCTGGCAGGCCTCGTCGGCGAAGTTCGAGTCGGAGTTGCGCCAACTGCAGGTTCGGGCGCGGGTCTCGCCGCGCGGCTTGAAGTGGATGCTCAACGCGCGCCTGCAGGCCACCGTGCTGCCAGCCACGGATTCCGAGCGGCTCGCGCAGCCCGACTGGCACGACGTGCTGCTGCCGGTCGAGTCGATCGAGGAAGGCGCACGACAACTGCTGGCCTGGGGCGCAGAGATCGAGGTCGTCGAGCCAGCGGCGTTGCGCGCCCAACTGCTGCTGCAAGCCAGTCAGGTGGTCGCGCTGTATGGCGGCGCAGTGTCGGGCACCGCGAAGCGCCGGCTGCGCAACGCTTGAGCTGGGTGCCGCAGCGTGCGACGCGACGGCCAGCACGTGCACCTGACCCCGGTGGAGTACACGCTGCTGGCCGCCCTGGTGGGCCACGAGGGTCAGGTCTTGACGCACCGCCACTTGCTGCGTGAGGTGTGGGGGCCGGGGAGCGTGGAACACAGCCACTGCCTGCGCATCTACATGGGCCACCTGCGCCGCAAGCTGGAAGCCGACCCGACGCAGCCAGTGCACTTGCTGACGGAAACCGGTGTGGGCTACCGCTTTATTGCGCAGCCGCGTGGCGGCGCAGCGATTCCTGCGCCGATTTAGTGCTTCTCTTTGGCGTGGTTGATGGTGTATTTCGGAATCTCGACCGTCACGTCCTGCTGCGAAAGAATGGCCTGGCACGACAGGCGCGACTGCGGCTCCAGGCCCCAGGCGCGGTCGAGCAGGTCTTCTTCGCTCTCGTCCATTTCGCCCAGCGAATTGAAGCCCTCGCGCACCACCACGTGGCAGGTGGTGCAGGCGCAGCTCAGCTCGCAGGCGTGCTCGATGTTGTTGCCGTTCTCCAGCATCGCCTCGCAGATCGTGGTGCCGGTGGGCGCTTCGATCTGCGTGCCCGCGGGGCAGTATTCGGGGTGCGGCAGGATCTTGATGATGGGCATGGGGAGGGTCAGATTTCTTCGATGCTGCGCCCGGCCAGCGCCCGGCGAATGCCGCGATTCATGCGTTCGGCCGCGAAGGCCTCGGTGCCCTTGGCCAGCGCTTCGACCGCTGCGTCGATCACGTGGTGGTCATCACCTTCACGGCAGGCTTCCAGCGCCGCCAGCAGCGCCTGGATCGCCGCCTGTTCTTCGGTGCTGAGCAAGTCGCCGTCGGCGGCCAGCGCCGAGCGCGTGGCGAGCAGCATGCGCTCGGCTTCGACGCTGGATTCACGTAGGCTGCGCAGCCGCATGTCGCCCTCGGCGGTGCTGAAGCTTTCGGTCAGCATGCGCGCCACGTCTTCGTCGCTGAGGCCGTAGCTGGGCTTGACGGTGATCGATGCTTCGACACCCGAGACTTCTTCGCGTGCGCTCACCGCCAGCAGCCCGTCGGCATCGACCTGGAAGCTGACCCGAATGCGCGCCGCACCGGCCACCATCGGCGGGATGCCGCGCAGCTCGAAGCGCGCCAGCGAGCGGCAGTCGGAAACCAGTTCACGCTCGCCTTGCACCACATGCACCGCCAGCGCGGTCTGGCCGTCCTTGAAGGTGGTGAAGTCTTGGCCGCGCGCGGTGGGAATGGTGCTGTTGCGCGGAATGATGCGTTCGACCAGACCGCCCATGGTTTCCAGCCCGAGCGAGAGCGGAATCACGTCCAGCAGCAGCAGGTCGTCGGCGCCGGCATTGCCCGCCAGCGCATTGGCCTGGATGGCGGCACCGAGTGCCACCACTTCGTCGGGGTTCAGGTTGGTCAGCGGCGGCTTACCGAAAAATTCGCCGACCGCCGCCTGCACCATCGGCATGCGGGTCGAGCCGCCGACCATCACCACGCCCTGCACGTCGGCCTTGTCGGCCTTGGCGTCACGCAGCACCTTGCGCAGCGCGGCCAGCGTGCGCGCGAGCAAGTCTTTGCCCAGCGCTTCGAACTGATCGCGCGTCACGCGCAGCGACAACTCGCCGCCATTCAACGGGCAGGCCAGCGTGGCATGGTCGCTGGCCGAGAGCTTTTCTTTCGCGGCACGCGCGGCCACCAGCACCGCGCGCTTGTCCTGCGGGCTGTCGGCCGCGAGACCCGCCTGCGCCAGCGCCCAGTCGGCCAGCAAGTGGTCGAAGTCGTCACCGCCCAAGGCGGAATCGCCGCCGGTGGCAACCACCTCGAACACGCCTGCAGTCAAGCGCAGCAATGAAATATCGAAGGTGCCACCGCCCAGGTCGTAGATGGCGTACAGGCCTTCCGAACCGTGTTCCAGGCCGTAGGCGATGGCGGCAGCCGTGGGCTCGTTGATCAGGCGCAGCACGTTCAGGCCGGCCAGTTGCGCGGCGTCCTTGGTGGCCTGCCGCTGTGCGTCGTCGAAGTAGGCCGGCACGGTGACGACGGCACCGAACAACTCGTCGTCGAAGCTGTCTTCGGCGCGAAAGCGCAGCGTCGCCAGAATCTCGGCCGACACCTGCACCGGCGACTTGATGCCGTCTGCGGTTTGAATCTGCACCATGCCCGGCGTGTCGATGAAGTCGTAGGGCAGCTTGGCGCGGTCGGCAATGTCGGCCAGGCCGCGTCCCATGAAACGCTTGACCGAGACGATGGTGTTGCGCGGATCGGTGGCCGCCTCGGCCAACGCGTCGTGCCCGATCTGACGACGGCCCTCGGCGAGATAGCGCACCGCCGACGGCAGAATCACGCGGCCGGCGGCATCGGGCAGGCATTCGGCCACACCGTGACGCACAGCCGCCACCAATGAATGCGTGGTGCCCAGGTCGATGCCCACCGCGATGCGCCGCTGGTGCGGGTCGGGTGCGCCGCCGGGTTCGGAAATTTGCAGAAGGGCCATGACGTTATTGTCCCAGCGCTTCCAGGCGTTGATCGACATCGCTGGCAAAGCGCTCAACGAACATGAGGGCTCTGACCTGCTGCGCGGCTGCGGTGAAATCGCGTTGGTCGTCCAGCGTGGCCTGGAGGCTGGCGATGGCCTCGCGGCGGTGGGCCGCCACCTCGTTGGCCAGCGCTTCGACGGCGGGCAGCGCGCCGGCTTCGTCCAGCGATTCACGCCACGCCATCTGCTGCACCAGGAAGCCGGTGGGCATGGCGGTGTTGACCTCGGCGTTGACCGGTGCGCCATTCAGTTCGCACAGGTAGGCGGCGCGCCGCAGCGGGTCTTTCAGGCGCTGATAGGCCTCGTTGACGCGCACCGCCCACTGCATGGCCATGCGTTGCGCGGCGGCACCCTCGGCCGCGAAACGGTCGGGGTGCACCTCGGCCTGCAGGGCGCGCCAGCGCGCGTCGAGCGCGTTGGCGTCGAGCGCGAAGCGGGGCGCGATGTCGAACAATTCGAAGTCGGTGCTGGCTAGGTTCATGGCGCGAGGTTCATGGCGCGGGGTTCAAGGCGCAAAAAAGGCGCGACCACGGCCGCGCCTTTGACGATGTTGGAGTGACCTCAGACGCGGAACGACTCGCCGCAACCGCAGCGGTCTTTCTCGCGCGGGTTGTGAAACTTGAAGCCTTCGTTCAGGCCTTCGCGCACGAAGTCGAGTTCGGTGCCGTCGAGGTACGGCAGGCTTTTCGGATCGATCAGCACCTTGACGCCGTGACCTTCGAACACTACGTCTTCAGGCGCAATGTCGTCGGCGTATTCGAGCTTGTAGGCCAGGCCCGAGCAACCCGTGGTCTTCACGCCCAGGCGCACGCCCACGCCCTTGCCGCGCTTGGTGATGTAGCGCGACACGTGGCGTGCCGCCGCTTCGCTCAGGGTGACGGCCATCGGTCAGTGCGCCTTGGCGGCGGCCTGCGTTTGCGCTTCGGCCTGCGCTGCGGCGGACTTGGCCTTGTAGTCGTTCACCGCCGCCTTGATCGCGTCTTCGGCGAGGATGGAGCAGTGAATCTTGACCGGCGGCAGCGCCAGTTCCTCGGCGATGTGCGTGTTCTTGATGGTCAGCGCTTCATCCAGCGACTTGCCCTTGACCCACTCGGTCACCAGCGAGCTGGACGCGATGGCCGAACCGCAGCCATAGGTCTTGAACTTCGCATCTTCGATCAAGCCGGTCAGCGGGTTGACCTTGATCTGCAACTTCATCACGTCGCCGCAGGCCGGCGCGCCCACCATGCCGGTGCCGACCGAGTCGTCGCCCTTGTCGAAGGAACCGACGTTGCGCGGATTCTCGTAATGCTCAACCACTTTTTCGCTGTAGGCCATTTCAGTTCTCCATTGACATCAATCGAGCCGGCTCAATGCGCGGCCCATTGGATGGTGCTGATGTCCACACCGTCCTTGTACATGTCCCACAAAGGGGACAGATCACGCAGCTTGGCGACGCGGTCTTTCAGCGTCGCGATCACGTAGTCGATTTCTTCGACCGTGGTGAAGCGGCCGATGGTCATGCGCAACGAGGAATGCGCGAGTTCATCGCTGCGGCCCAGCGCGCGCAGCACATAGCTGGGTTCGAGGCTGGCCGATGTGCAGGCCGAGCCCGACGACACCGCGATGCCCTTGATGCCCATGATCAGCGACTCGCCCTCGACGAAGTTGAACGACATGTTCACGTTGTGCGGCACGCGCTTTTCGGCGTGGCCGTTCAGGAAGGTCTGCTCAATGCCCGACAGGCCGTTGATCAGCCGCTGCTGCAGCATGCGGATGCGTTCGTTCTCGACGCCCATTTCCATCTTGGCAATGCGGTAGGCCTCGCCCATGCCGACGATCTGGTGCGTGGGCAGCGTGCCCGAACGCATGCCGCGCTCATGACCGCCACCGTGCATCTGCGCTTCGATGCGAACCCGCGGCTTGCGGCGCACGTACAGCGCGCCGATGCCCTTGGGACCGTAGGTCTTGTGCGATGCCAGGCTCATCAGGTCGACCGGCAGCGTGGCGATGTCGATCTCAACCTTGCCGGTGGCCTGGGCCGCATCGACGTGAAAGATGATGCCGCGCTCGCGGCACATGGCACCGATGGCCGCGATGTCTTGAATGACGCCGATCTCGTTGTTGACCAACAGCACCGAGACCAGGATGGTGTC
>JANNBZ010000013.1:0-4467 GCA_031386065.1 Burkholderiales bacterium | reverse complement strand
CCGTGCGCGAGCCCCGCAGGGATCCACATCTGCTTGTGGTTCTCGCCGCTCAATTCCACGCCCACCCAACGGCCGAAGGTCGGGCTGTCTTTGCGGATGTCGACCGCCACGTCGAACACGCTGCCCTGCGTCACGCGCACCAGCTTGCCTTGCGCATGTGGCGGGCGCTGAAAATGCAGGCCTCGCAGAACCCTGCGGGCTGATCGCGAATGGTTGTCCTGCACGAACTGCACGTCAGCACCCACGGCGTCGTTGAACGCCTGCTGGTTGAAGCTTTCCAGGAAGAAGCCTCGTGCGTCGCCGAAAACTCGTGGCTCGATCACCAGCACACCGGCAATCTCGGTACGGGTGACTTTCATCAAAACACCCGGTCCTTCAAGAGTTGCATCAGGTACTGGCCATAGCCGTTCTTCAACAGCGGCTGGGCCAGCGCTTCGAGTTCACTGGCGCCGATCCAGCCCGAGCGAAACGCAATTTCTTCTGGGCAGGCCACCTTCAAACCCTGTCGACGTTCCAGCGTGGCGATGAACTGGCTGGCCTCGAGCAGGCTGTCGTGGGTGCCGGTGTCCAGCCAGGCGTAGCCGCGGCCCATGATTTCGACATTCAACTGCCCTTGCGCCAGGTACTGCGCGTTGACCTCGGTGATCTCCAGCTCGCCGCGTGGCGATGGCTTGATGCGCCCGGCGATGTCGCACACCTGTTCATCGTAAAAATACAGGCCCGTGACCGCGTAGTTGCTCTTCGGTGCGGCAGGTTTTTCTTCGATGCTGAGCGCGCGCTTGGCATCGTCGAACGCCACCACGCCGTAGCGCTGCGGGTCGGTCACGTGGTACGCGAACACCGAGGCGCCGCGGGTCTGTTGCGCCGCAGTGTGCAGCACACCTTGCAGGTCGTGGCCGTAGAAGATGTTGTCGCCCAGCACCAGCGCACTCGGCTGCGCATCGACAAAGCGCTTGCCCAGAATGAAGGCCTGGGCCAGGCCGTCGGGGCTGGGCTGAACGCAGTAGCTGATGTGCAAGCCCCACTGCGCGCCGTCGCCCAGCAGCGCCTGGAAGCGCGGCGTGTCTTGCGGCGTGCTGATGAGCAGGATGTCGCGAATGCCGGCCAGCATCAGCGTGGCCAGTGGGTAATAGACCATCGGCTTGTCGTACACCGGCAGCAGTTGCTTGCTCATGGCCAGCGTGGCCGGGTGCAGCCGGCTGCCGGAGCCGCCGGCCAGGATGATGCCTTTGCGCGTCGGTGGTGTGGTGGATGTCGGTGGTGTCGATGGAGCCATGGTGCAGTTCAGTTCAGATGGGCGCTGAGCACTTCGGTCAGCATGCGGTCGGTGCCCGATTGCCAACTGGGCAAGGCGAGGCCGAAGGTGTCGCGCAGCTTGCGGGTGTTCATGCGCGAATTGCCGGGACGCTTGGCGGCTGTGACGAAGGCGCTGCTGGGCACCGGCTCGATCGCGTCGGGCAAGACGCTGATCGGCTGGCCCATCGCACGCGCGAACTCGATCACGTGGCGCGCGTAGCCGTGCCAGCTGGTTTCACCGGCGTTGACGGCGTGGTAGGTGCCGGCCACCTCGGGCCGCAGCAACGCGGTGCGCAGCATGTGGGCGCTCAGGTCGGCCAGCAGGTCGGCACCGGTGGGAGCGCCGAACTGGTCGTCGATGACGGTCAGCCGATCCCGTTCACGGGCCAGCTTGAGCATGGTCTTGGCGAAGTTGCCGCCACGCGCCGCATAGACCCAACTCGTGCGCAGGATCAAGTGCCGGCAACCGCTGGCGCGAATGGCCTGCTCACCTTCGAGCTTGGTCGCTCCATAGACATTGAGTGGACCGGTGGGAGAGTCTTCCAGCCACGGCACATCACCGCTGCCATCGAACACGTAGTCGGTGCTGTAGTGCAGCAGCCAGGCACCCAGCGCCTTCGCTTCGCGTGCCAGCACGGCCGGCGATGTGGCGTTCAGCGCGCATGCCAGGTCGGGCTCGGCCTCGGCCTTGTCGACCGCCGTGTGCGCCGCCGCATTGACGATGATGTGCGGTGCCACCGCACGCACCGTGGCTGCCAGCGATTCAGGCTTCGAGAAGTCGGCGCTCAGCGGACCGGGGCTGTCGAAGTCCAGCGCCACCACCTCGCCCAGCGGTGCCAGCGAGCGTTGCAGCTCCCAGCCGACCTGGCCGTTCTTGCCGAGCAGCAGGATCTTCATGTGCCGCTGCGGCCTTGGTAGTTCGTGTCGACCCAGTCGCGGTAGGCGCCGCTTTGCACGTGTGCCACCCAGTCGGCGTGGTCCAGGTACCAGCGCACGGTTTTACGAATGCCCGACTCGAAGGTCTCGGCCGGCTTCCAGCCCAGTTCGCGCTCGATCTTGCGGGCGTCGATGGCGTAGCGTCGGTCGTGGCCGGGCCGGTCGGCAACATAGGTGATGAGCCGGCTGCGGCTGCCGGCGGGGTCGGGCCGCATCTCGTCGAGCAGGGCGCAGACGGTTTGCACGATCTCGATGTTGGGCTTCTCGTTCCAGCCGCCGACGTTGTAGGTCTGGCCCACCGTGCCGCGCGCCAGCACCGCTCGTATCGCTGCGGTGTGGTCCTTCACGTACAGCCAGTCGCGCACCTGCTGACCGTCGCCGTACACCGGCAGCGGCTTGCCGGCCAGCGCGTTGACGATCATCAGCGGGATCAGTTTTTCGGGGAAGTGGTACGGGCCGTAGTTGTTGGAGCAGTTGGTGGTCAGCACCGGCAGGTCGTAGGTGTGGTGCCAGGCTCGCACCAGGTGGTCGCTGGCAGCCTTGCTGGCCGAGTACGGGCTGTTGGGTTCGTAGAGGTGGCTTTCGGTGAAGGGCGCATCGCCCTTGCCGAGCGAGCCGTAGACCTCGTCGGTGGAAACGTGATGAAAACGGAACGCGGCCTTGGCATCGCCGCTCAACAACGACCAGTGGGCGCGCGTGGCTTCGAGCAAGGTGAAGGTGCCTTCGACATTTGTTTTGATGAACGCGCCGGGGCCGTGGATGCTGCGGTCGACATGGCTTTCTGCGGCAAAGTGCACCACCGCGCGTGGACGGTGCTCGGCAAACAAGCGGTCGAGGAGGGCGCGATCACCGATGTCGCCCTTGACGAACACGTGGTGCGGGTCGCTGCTCAATGAGGCCAGGCTTTGCATGTTGCCGGCGTAGGTGAGCGCGTCGAGATTGACGACCGGCTCGCCGGTGGCCGCGATCCAGTCGAGAATGAAATTTGCGCCGATGAAGCCGGCGCCGCCTGTGACGAGAATCATGCTGCGTGGTGGCTCAGTGAGACTTGAAAAGGGCGGCGGGTCAAAGCCGCCACACCGCGATCCCGGCCGCCTTGAAAGCCGCCGCATCGAAGCCGGCTTTGACATCGACGAAGCAGCCGTTCTTGACCACCTTGCGGCTGATTTCATCCACGCTGAGGGCTTGGTAGTGCTTGTGCGCCACCGCCGCCACGATGGCGTCTGCCCGAGGCAGGTCTTCCCAGCGGTGCAACACCACGCCGTATTCATGCAGGGCTTCAGCCGGGTCGCCTTCGGGGTCGTGTACGAACACTTCGGCACCGTAGCTTTTCAGCTCGTTGATGATGTCCACCACCTTGCTGTTGCGCAGGTCGGCGCAGTTCTCTTTGAAGGTCAGCCCCAGCACGTTGACCTTGGCGCCTTTGATGTAGCTGCCGCTGGCGATCATCTGTTTGACGGTCTGCTCGGCGATGTATTTGCCCATGCCGTCGTTGATGCGGCGGCCGGCCAGTATCACCTGCGGGTGGTAGCCCAGCATCTCGGCCTTGTGGGTCAGGTAGTACGGGTCGACGCCAATGCAATGTCCGCCCACCAAGCCCGGCTTGAACCTGAGGAAGTTCCACTTGGTGCCGGCCGCTTCGAGCACTTCGGTGGTGTCGATGCCGATCTTGTCGAAGATGATCGCCAGCTCGTTCATCAGCGCGATGTTCAGGTCGCGCTGGGTGTTCTCGATCACCTTGCAGGCCTCGGCCGCCTTGATGCTGGAGCAACGGTGGACGCCGGGTTTGACGACCAGTTCGTAGAGCTTGGCCACCTTGTCGAGCGTCTCGGCCGTGTCGCCGGCCACGACCTTGATGACATTGGTGAGCATGTGCTCGCGGTCGCCGGGGTTGATCCGCTCGGGGCTGTAGCCGACGAAGAAATCGGCCTTCCACTTCAGACCCGACGTGGCTTCGAGCACCGGGATGCAGACCTCTTCGGTCGCGCCGGGATAGACGGTGGATTCATAGACTACCGTCGCGCCGCGCTTCAGGTAAGGGCCGACGCTTTTGCTGGCCCCGACGAGCGGGCTGAAGTCGGGGATGTGGGCTGCGTCGACCGGGGTGGGCACCGCGATCAAAATGAAGTCGGCCTCGCGCAGCGCGGCAGGGTCGCTGGTGTACTCGGCATGAACGGCGAGCGCCATGTCGGCATCGGGAATTTCGCGCGACGGGTCGGTGCCGGCGCGGCACTT
>JANNBZ010000442.1:0-6027 GCA_031386065.1 Burkholderiales bacterium | reverse complement strand
CGGTGCCAGGCTCCAAGAACGGCCACGTGGTCGTGAGCCACGCGATCAAGGTCAAGGTCAAAGACGCAGCCAAGAGAGGAGCCAACTGATGCAGCTCGAGCTCCTCAACGAACAAGGCCAGGCGACCTCCAAGGTCGACGCACCTGACACCGTGTTCGCACGTGACTACAACGAAGCGTTGGTGCACCAGATCGTCGTGGCCTTCCAGGCCAATGCGCGTCAGGGTACTCGTGCTCAAAAAGACCGCGAAGCGGTCAAGCACTCCACGAAGAAGCCGTGGCGCCAGAAGGGCACCGGTCGCGCTCGCGCCGGCATGACTTCGTCGCCATTGTGGCGTGGAGGCGGTCGGATTTTTCCGAACAGCCCCGACGAAAACTTCAGCCACAAGGTCAACAAGAAAATGTACCGCGCTGGCATGGCGGCCATCTTCTCGCAGCTGGCCCGCGAAGGCCGGCTCGCGGTGGTCGACTCGCTGACCGTCGACTCGCCGAAGACCAAATTGCTGGCTGCCAAATTCAAGGCGATGGGCCTGGATTCGGTGCTGGTGATTTCCGACCAAGTGGACGACAACCTGCTGCTGGCTTCGCGCAACCTGGCCAATGTGCTGGTGGTCGAGCCGCGGTATGCGGACCCGCTCTCGCTGGTTCACTACAAGAAGGTGCTGGTCACCAAGGCCGCGATCGAGCAACTCAAGGAGATGCTGGCATGAGCACCACATCCAACATGAGCGGCGTGAAATTCGCGGCCAACCGCTTGGCACAAGTGCTGGTCGCTCATATCGTGAGCGAGAAGGCCACGATGACGGCGGAAAAGCACAACCAGGTGCTGTTCAAGGTGTTGCGTGACGCGACCAAACCCGAAATCAAGGCGGCTGTCGAGCTGCTGTTCAAGGTTGAAGTCGAGTCCGTTCAGACCGTCGTTCAAAAGGGCAAGGCCAAGCGTTTTGGTCGTTCCATGGGTCGCCGCGATCACGTCAAGAAGGCGTATGTGTCGTTGAAGGCGGGTCAGGAGCTCAACTTCTCCGGGGAGGCCGCGTAATGGCCGTCATCAAAGTCAAGCCAACTTCGCCGGGCCGCCGCGCGGTGGTGAAGGTGGTGCACGCACACCTGCACAAGGGCAAGCCTGAAGCCTCGCTGGTGGAGCCTCAGTTCCAGCATGCCGGTCGCAACAACAACGGGCACATCACGATTCGCCACAAGGGCGGTGGTCACAAGCACCACTACCGCGTGGTCGACTTCGTGCGCAACAAGGACGCGATTCCGGCGAAGGTCGAGCGCATCGAGTACGACCCGAACCGCACTGCGCACATTGCGCTGGTCTGCTACGCAGACGGTGAGCGTCGCTACATCATTGCGCCGCGTGGGCTCGAAGTCGGCGCAACGCTGCTGAGCGGTGCCGAGGCGCCCATCAAGGCGGGCAACACGCTGCCGATCCGCAACATTCCGGTGGGTTCGATCATCCACTGCATCGAAATGTTGCCGGGTAAGGGCGCCCAGATCGCCCGGTCGGCCGGTACGGCGTGCACGCTGCTCGCCCGTGAAGGCGTCTACGCCCAGGTCCGCCTGCGCTCGGGTGAGGTTCGCAAGATCCACATCGACTGCCGCGCGACCATCGGCGAGGTCTCGAACGAAGAGCACAGCCTGCGCCAGTACGGCAAGGCCGGTGCCAAGCGCTGGAAGGGCATCCGCCCGACGGTGCGTGGCGTGGCCATGAACCCTGTGGACCACCCGCACGGCGGTGGTGAAGGTCGCACCGGCGAAGGCCAGGTGCCGGTGTCCCCATGGAACACCATGACCAAGGGCTACCGCACTCGCAACAACAAGCGCACGCAGACGTTCATCGTCTCGCGTCGCAAGAAGTAACCGGACCAGAGGGCTGCTGACATGACCCGTTCACTCAAAAAAGGTCCGTTCGTCGACCACCATCTGATGGCCAAGGTCGAGAAGGCCGTGGCGATCAAGGACAAGAAGCCGATCAAGACCTGGTCGCGCCGCTCGACGATCCTGCCCGACTTCATCGGCGTGACGATTGCCGTGCACAACGGCAAGCAGCACGTGCCTGTTTACGTGACAGACCAGATGGTCGGCCACAAGCTCGGTGAATTTGCGTTGACGCGCACATTCAAGGGCCACCCGGCCGACAAGAAGGCCAACAAGAAATAAGGATGACGACGATGGAAACCAAATCGATCGTGCGCGGCGTCCGCCTGTCTGCCGACAAGGGCCGCCTCGTGGCTGACCTGATCCGCGGCAAGAAGGTGGACCAAGCGCTCAACATCCTGACCTTCACCCAGAAGAAGGCCTCCGGCATCATCAAGAAGTGTCTCGAATCGGCGATCGCCAACGCCGAGCACAACGACGGTGCCGACATCGACGAACTCAGCGTGAAGACGATCTTCGTAGAGCAAGGGACGACGCTGAAGCGCTTTTCCGCCCGGGCCAAAGGCCGCGGCAACCGCATCAGCAAGCCGACCGCGCACATCTACATCACCGTCGGCAACTGAGGCACAAGGAAAACCATGGGACAAAAGATTCACCCAACCGGGTTCCGCCTGCCGGTCACGCGCAACTGGGCGTCGCGTTGGTACGCGTCAAACAAGAACTTCGCGACCATGCTGGCCGAAGACCTGCGCGTTCGCGAGTTTCTGAAGGCGCGCCTGAAGAATGCAGCGGTCTCGCGCATCCTGATCGAGCGCCCGGCCAAGAACGCACGCATCACCATCTTCTCGGCGCGTCCGGGGGTGGTGATCGGCAAGAAAGGCGAGGACATCGAGAACCTCAAGGCCGAGCTGACGCGTCGCCTGGGCGTGCCTGTTGCCGTCAACATCGAAGAAGTGCGCAAGCCTGAAATCGATGCGCAATTGATCGCCGACAGCATCACGCAGCAGCTCGAAAAGCGCATCATGTTTCGCCGCGCCATGAAGCGTGCAATGCAGAACGCAATGCGGCTGGGCGCCCAAGGCATCAAGCTGATGTCGTCGGGCCGCTTGAACGGCATCGAGATCGCGCGCTGCGAGTGGTACCGCGAAGGCCGCGTGCCGCTTCACACCCTGAAGGCCGACATCGACTACGGCTTCTCCGAAGCCAAGACGACGTACGGGATCATTGGTGTGAAGTGCTGGGTTTATCGTGGCGATCGCCTCGCGAACGGTGAAGCGCCTGGCATCGTCACGCCTCCGGGCGCAGACGATGATCGCCGCCCACGTCGCAATACGCGGCCTGGCGCCCCAGGTGCTCCAGCGGGCCGTGGCGGTCGCCCGGGCGGTGGCGGCTTTGATCGTGGCGCGCCGCGTCAGACCGCAGCTCCCGCCATTGCAGATGCGGGGACCGCCAAGCCGGCAGACGCCGCAGCGGGTGACGCAACGAAGACTCCCGCCGTGAAGCGTGTGCGCAAGGCCGTACCGCCCACGCCGGGCGAGTCCAAAGGAGAATAAAAAATGCTGCAACCTGCACGCAGAAAATATCGCAAGGAACAGAAGGGCCGCAACACTGGCGTCGCCACGCGCGGCGCGAAGGTGTCGTTCGGCGACTTCGGCTTGAAGGCCGTCGATCGCGGGCGCCTCACGGCGCGCCAGATCGAAGCGGCGCGTCGCGCCATTTCGCGACACGTGAAACGCGGTGGGCGCATCTGGATCCGAATCTTTCCGGACAAGCCGATCTCGCAAAAACCGGCCGAAGTCCGCATGGGCAACGGCAAGGGAAATCCGGAGTACTACGTCGCTGAAATTCAGCCTGGCAAGGTGCTCTATGAAATCAACGGCGTGCCCGAGGAACTGGCCCGCGAAGCGTTCAGGTTGGCATCCGCCAAGCTTCCGCTGCGCACCACATTCGTCGCACGTCAGGTGGGCGCTTGAGCCCAACCGGAGACATTCATGAAAGCATCTGAACTCCGCGCCAAGGACGTTGCCGGCCTCCAAAAGGAAGTCGGCGATCTGCTCAAGGCCCACTTCGGCCTGCGCATGCAGAAGGCCACCCAACAGCTGAGCAATCACACGCAATTGGGCAACACGCGTCGCGACATCGCACGTGCCAAGACCGTGCTGGCCCAGAAGAAGAAGGAAGCAACGAAATGAGCGATAACGCCGTTTCCACGACGCCGGTCGACGCCGCCAAAGCCAAGAACACGCGCACACTCGTCGGCAAGGTTGTCAGCGACAAACGCGCCAAGACCATCACCGTCTTGATCGAACGCCGGACGAAGCATGAGCTCTACGGCAAGATCGTCGCGCGCTCGAGCAAGTACCACGCGCACGACGAGAACAACGAATACAAGATGGGCGATGTGGTTGAAATTGCCGAGACGCGTCCGATCTCCAAAACCAAAGCCTGGGTTGTGACCCGGTTGGTCGAGAAGGCCATCGTCGTCTGAATCACGAACCGCGGGGACTTGAAAAAGCCCTTGCGCACTGCGGTCGGATCGCTGGCATGCTGGCGGCCGGCCGCTTTTTTTTGTTGCGGCTCAAAGAGCGGAGATGAACATGCTGAAAGTTGGTGACAAGCTGCCTTCGGGCAACCTGCAGGAATTTGTTGAAGTCGAAGGCAATGGTTGTGCCATCGGGCCGAACGGTTTCGATATCGACAAGGCAACCGCAGGCAAGAAAATTGCCGTCTTTGCACTTCCGGGGGCCTACACGCCGACGTGCTCGGCACAGCATGTGCCTGGCTACGTGAAGCACGCTGACGATCTGAAGGCGGCCGGCGTCGACGAGATCTGGTGCGTGTCGGTGAACGACGCCTTCGTGATGGGCGCATGGGGGCGCGAACAGCACGCCACGGACAAGGTTCGCATGATGGCCGACGGCAGCGCCGAGTTCACCAAGTCCACCGGACTCACGCTCGACCTGACCAGCCGGGGCATGGGGCTGAGGTCACAGCGCTATTCGATGCTGGTGGTCGATGGTGTGGTGAAGACGCTGAACATCGAAGCGCCCGGGAAGTTCGAGGTCAGCGGCGCTGAGACGATGTTGGCGCAGGCTGCGGCGAACTGACAGCGCTCGCCGTTGAGCCGGCCGTTGGCGCCTAGCAGACCGGCTCCGAAGCGATGAAAGCCGATGCAGTTTGACAGGCGCTGCGAAAGCGGTGCATAATCCAAGACTTCGCCGGATTTTCTATTGCACGTTCCCGTGCAGACAGAAGCCGGTTCCGCCCAAACACGAAGTGAGTGCCGCACCGGCAATCACCGACTGACGGGCCCAAGACTGACTGCGACGCCATCCCTTGCGGGCTGGCCAGCGGTACAAGTTGGGGACACAGAACATGATTCAAATGCAGTCGCGACTCGACGTCGCGGACAACACCGGCGCCAAATCCGTCATGTGCATCAAGGTGCTTGGCGGCTCCAAGCGTCGTTACGCCGGCATTGGTGACGTCATCAAGGTCAGCATCAAGGAAGCTGCTCCGCGAGGCCGCGTCAAAAAGGGCGAGGTCTACAGCGCCGTGGTGGTTCGCACCGCCAAGGGCGTGCGCCGTCAGGACGGCTCGCTGGTCAAGTTCGACGGCAACGCCGCCGTGCTGTTGAACGCGAAGCTTGAGCCCATCGGCACCCGCATCTTCGGGCCGGTCACGCGTGAGTTGCGCACCGAGCGCTTCATGAAGATCGTTTCGCTCGCTCCCGAAGTTCTTTGAGCCCAGGTTGAAAGACAGCGCATGAACAAGATACGCAAAGGCGACCAGGTCATTGTTTTGACCGGCCGCGACAAAGGCAAGCGTGGCACGGTGACGCAGCGCGTCGACGAAGCTCGCATCATGGTCGATGGCATCAACGTGGTGAAGAAGCACGTGAAGCCCAATCCCATGAAGGGCACGACCGGCGGCGTGGTCGACAAGACGATGTCGATCCATCAGTCGAACGTGGCCATCTTCAATGCAGCGACCGGCAGGGCCGATCGCGTTGGCATCAAGCTGTTGGACGACGGCAAGAAGGTTCGCATCTTCAAGTCGAGCGGCGAACAGCTCAAGGCGTAAGGGGTTCCGATATGTCACAACAAGCATCGGCTCAACAGCCAACCGCGCGCCTGCAAGCGATTTT
>JANNBZ010000182.1:0-11488 GCA_031386065.1 Burkholderiales bacterium | reverse complement strand
ACCGACTGCATGTCGTGGCGCACCGCATACAGCGCCAACTCCACGTCGTTGCGCGCGCCGGACTTCTCCAGGATGCGCGCCCGATAGGTGCTGACGGTGTTCGACGAAAGCGACAGCTGCTCGGCGATTTCGCCGACGCTGCGGCCGGTCGCGATCAGCCGGAACACCTGGTACTCGCGGTGCGAGAAGCGCTCGTGCAGCGGCAGCTCGCCGGACGCTGACGCCGCCTTCGAGCGGCCGGCACCGATCGACATCGCCACGTGCTCGGCCACCGCCGGCGTGATGAACAGGCCGCCTTCGGCCACCTTGCGAATGGCAGCGCACAGCACCTGCGAATCGGCGCTCTTGTTCAGATAGCCGGCCGCGCCCAGCTTCAGGCTGCGCACGGCGTATTGCTTGTCAGGGTAGGTGCTGAGCATCAACACCGGCAGCTTCGCGAACTCGGTGCGCAACTGGCGCAGCACGTCGAGGCCGTCGCGGTGCGGCATGGCGATGTCCATCAGCACCACGTCGATGCCCAGCGCCGCGCCCGGCACCGCACGGGCCGCCGCCTCGCGCACCACGGCGATGGCGTCGGGCCCGTTTTCGGCTTCGCCGGCCACCGCGATGTCGGGCGCGTCGGCCAGCATCTGCTTGATTCCCTGGCGCACGATCTGGTGGTCGTCGCAGAGCAGCACGTGGATCACAGCACCTCCCCGGCGGCGGGTGGGAACGGCATGGCCAGCCGCGCCACGGTGCCATGGTTGGGCACGCTGTCGATGGCCAGCGTGCCGCCGAAATGCCCGGCCCGCTCGCGCATGCCCATCACGCCGTAGCTGCGACTGTTCTCGATGGCCGAGCGTTCGGCGCCGACGCCGTCGTCACGCACTTCCAGGTGCAGCACCGGCAACGGCGGGCCGTCCACATACAGGCGGATGCGCACGTTTTTGGCGCTGGCGTGGCGGGCCACATTGCTGAGCATTTCCTGAAAGATGCGGAACACCGCGATCGCCCAGCGCTCACCCTGCGGGTCGGTGGGCGCCTGCACGTCGGCACTCACGTGGAACTGGATGTCGGCCTCGATGTCGCGCCCGTCGGTGAACTCCTGCGCCTGCCACTCGAGCGCGGCCCACAGCCCCTGGTGGTCGAGGATGCTGGGCCGCAGGTCGGTGATGATGCGGCCGAGGTTGTCGACCGCAGCGTCGATCAGCCGACCCATGCCGCGGCACTTGCCGCCGAGCTCGGGCCGGTCTGCGAGGCGGGTGTCGAGCCAGTCGACGTCCATCTTCAGCGCCACCAGCAGCGAGCCGAGTTCGTCGTGAATATCGCGAGCGATGCGGGTGCGCTCGTCTTCGCGCACCGATTCCACGTGGGCCGACAGGTCGCGCAACTGCGCCACCGCAGTCGATAGCTCTTGCGTGCGCGCCTGCACCCGCTGCTCAAGGTCGGCGCGCGCCTGGCGCAGCGCTTCTTCGGCCGCCTTGCGCTCGGTGATGTCGACGAAGGTGGCCACCGCGCCCAGCACCACGCCACCTTCGAGGATGGGGTACGACGAGTACTCGGCACTGAACGACGAGCCGTCGGCGCGCCACAACACCTCGCTGTCGATGCGGCATGGCAGGCCCTGGCGAAAGGCGTTGAAGATCGGGCAGTCGGCCTCGGGGTAGTGGCTGCCATCACCGTGCGTGTGGTGGATCAGGCCGTGCATGTTGCGGCCGAGCACCTGTTCGGCCGGCCAGCCGAGCATTTGCGCACCAGCGCGGTTGATGAAGGTGCAGCGACCGTCGGTGTCGATGCCGAAAATGCCTTCCCCGGTCGATTCCAGCAGCAGCCGCAGGCGCGGTGTCCACGCTGCGGCCGGCTCCGGCGGCGCGCAAGTGCCGTCATGCGCCGGGGTGGGGGTCGCGTCGCGGGCGGATGCCGGGGCGTTCGTCGGGCGGGTCATGGGGTCGATCATTCGAGGCCGAAAGGCCCACCCCCGTTGCAGCAAGCGCCGTGCCACGCCGGCTGCGCGAGCCCTCGCTTACCGACCCTGCCGAATTCGAGCCCGCTGCACTGGCCTTCGCGAGCCGACTTCGCTGCCTCCGCTCAGCCAACCATCGTGCAGTTGCGGCCGCTGCGCTTGGCGGCGTACATGGCTTGGTCGGCGCGCTCGATCAGGGCGTCGACCGTCTCGTCGGCGCCCAGCACGCTCAGACCGGCCGAGAAGGTGACCTGCAGGTCGGGCTGCTCGGGCACGAAGGCCACGGCGGCGAGGTGGCTGCGAATTCGCTCGATGCACAACAGCGCGGCGGCGGCGTCGGTGTCGGGCAGCAACAGCAGGAATTCTTCACCGCCCCAGCGCGCCAGCCGGTCGCCGCTGCGCAGGCAGGCGTTCGTGGTTTGCGCAAACCCGTTCAGCACCGCATCGCCGGCGGCATGGCCGAACTGGTCGTTGATGCGCTTGAACAGGTCGATGTCGATCAGCGCCACGCTGGTGGCCAGGCCGCTGCGGTCGTGGCGCGCCTTTTCTTCGACCAGCAGTTCGGACATGTGGCGGCGGTTCAACAGCCCGGTCAGGTCGTCACGGGTGGCCAGGCGGCGGATCTGTTCCAGCGCGCTCGACAGCGCGGTGTTCTGCCGGTCCAGGTGCAGGCGCAGCCGCGCCAGCCGCACCGACTGCAGCGCGATGCCCAGCAGCACCACGCCGGCGAGTGAGAAGTGAACCAGCTCGAGTGCGGGGCTGTAGTGCGCCGGATCGGTCAGCGCCTTCCACAGCATCACGGCACCGAGCACCGCCCACGCGAACACGGCCAGTCGCACCGCCTGCACGGCGGTGAGGACGAACATGCCGAACACCATGATCAGCGTCACGATGCTGAGCACGGCGCCGCGGTTCGGACCCTGGATGGCGTACGCGCCGGCGGTGGCGACGACGGCGAAGCCGCACTGCGCCTGAAGCAGCGCCGGGTCGCTTCGAAAGTGCCGGTTGAGGCCGCTTTGAATCGCCAGCACGAAGGCCAGTGCGCCGACCAGGCAGAACACGCTCTGCCGAATCGACGCGCCCTGCTCGACCATGCCGGCATTCACTTGAAACTGCTGCAACACCGCGAACACGGCATAAAGGACGAGTGCGAGCACGGCGGTTTGAAACGTCGTGCGCTGCGGGTCGGCCGGGTGGGCCAGCCAGCGCGCGAGGCGATGGCCGGGGGATGCATCTGGGTTTGTCACCAGCGGCTTTTCGGTGCGAAGCCGGCAAGTCTTGAGGCATCTGTTCACGCCCCGGCGCGGCGCGTGCGGTCGGTTCAACGAAGCAGGTCGCGCAGCATCATCGCCACCGCCGCCGCCATCAGCGCCACCGCGCCCCAGCCGAGCGCCCGCGTCTTGCGGCGCACCGGCAACACGCCCATCACCTGCGGCTTGCCGGCCAGCAGCATCATCGCCACCATGATGGGCACGGCCACCACGCCGTTGATGATCGCGCTCCAATACAGGGCCTTCATCGGGTCGATGGGGGTGAAGTCGAGCCCGGTGCCGACGATGGTGGCGACGGCGATGATGGCGTAGAAGCCCTTGGCTTCGCGCCAGTGCCGCTCCAGCCCCTCGGGCCAGTCGAAGGCTTCGGCCACCGCATAGGCCGCCGATGACGCCAGCACCGGCACCGCCAGCAGGCCGGTGGCGATGATGCCCAGCGAGAACAGCGTGAAGGCGAAATCGCCGGCCAGCGGACGCAGCGCCTGTGCGGCTTGCGCGGCGCTTTGCACGTCGGTAACGCCGCCCGCATGCAGCACCACCGCGCCGACCAGCATCACGAAGAAGGCGACGGCATTGGAAAACACCATGCCGATGACGGTGTCCAGCCGCATGCGCCGCTTGGCGCGGCGCAGCGTGGCGCCACTCTCGCGCCCGGCGGTGATGCCGTGCAGGCGCATTTCCTCGACCTCTTGCGCGGCTTGCCAGAAGAACAGATAGGGCGAGATGGTGGTGCCCAGAATGGCGACGATCATCATCCAGAAGGCTGGGCTGGGCACGATTTGCGGCACCACCAGGTCGTGCAGCACCTGCGCCCACGGAACGTTGACGGCAAACGCCGCCGCCACATAGACGAACAGGCTCAGCGTCAGCCACTTCAGGATCGGCGCCAGCCGCCGGTACGGCACGAACACCTGCAGCAGCAACGTCAACAGCCCGAATGCGACCGCGTGAAAGTGGTCGCCACCACCGACCACCAGTTGCAAGGCCTCGCCCATGGCCCCGATGTCGGCCGCGATATTGATGGTGTTGGCCACCAGCAGCATCAGCACGATGGCATACAGAAAAAATCGCGGCGTGTGCAGCCGCAAGTTGGCGGCGATGCCCTGCCCCGACTGCCGGCCGATGCGCGCGCTGACCAGCTGGATGCCGATCATGAACGGCAGCGTCAGGAACACCGTCCACAGGATGCTGGTGCCGAACTGCGCGCCGGCCTGCGTATAGGTGGCGATGCCCGACGGGTCGTCGTCGGCCGCGCCGGTGACCACGCCGGGCCCGACATGACGCAGGAAGGACGGGATGCGGCGCCAGCGCCGGGGATCGAGAACGGTGCGCATGCGGGTCGGGTGTCGTTGAGGCTACGGCGGGCGACGAAGCTACCACGCCGGGTTCGTCGAGCACGCGCGGCCCGTCGGCCCCAAATCCGTCGCGCTTTGTAGCGGCGGGCCGGGGGTTAACGCGTCGCGAGGCCGGGTGACCCGACGCTAAGCTGACCGCCTGCCGAACCGGAGGTGTCGCGATGCGGATGAGTTGTCAAACTGCCTGGGCCGCGCGCGGTCTGCTGACCCTGTTGGCGATGCTGCTGGGCGATGCCGCGTGGTCGCAGGCCAGCGCACCGGCCGGCCGACCGGTGCGCATCGGCTTCATCTGCCCGCTGACCGGCGGCTCGCAGGACTTCGGCAACAGCGCGCGCATGGGCGCCGAGCTGGCGGCGAAGGAAATGAACGAGGTCGGCGGCTACCTCGGCCGCAACATCGAACTGGTCATTCGCGACGACAAGGCCAACCCCGACGAAGGCCGCAAGGCGGCGGAAGACCTGGTGCTGAAAGAGAAGGTCGACTTCACGATCGGCTTTTGCAACACCGGCGTCGCGATGAAATCGCTGGACGTGTTCCAGGACCACAAGCACCTGCTGCTGGTGCCGGTGGCCACCGGCTCGGCGGTCACCGCCAAGTACCCGGCTGCCACCAGCTATGTGTTCAGGCTGTCGGCACGCGACACGATCCAGGCCGACTTCCTGGTCGAAGACATCGTGCGGCGCGGCTTCAGCCGGGTCGCCTTGCTGGCCGACAAGACCGGCTATGGCGAGGGCGGCTTCAACGACGTGTTGAAGTTCCTGGCCGACCGCCAGCTGAAGCCGGTCTACACCGCGCGCTTCGACCTCGGCGTGAAGTCGCTGGCGCAGGAAGTGGCCGACGCACGCGCGGCCGGCGCCGACGTGATCGTCGGCTACTCGGTCGGGCCCGAGATGGCGGTGCTGGCGCAGGCGCGAACCCAGAGCAAGTTCGCCGGGCCGCTGTACGGGCCGTGGCCGCTGTCGTTTCGCACCGTGGCCGAGAAGGCAGGCAGCGCGGCCGAGGGCGCGATCATGGTGCAGACCATCATTCAGGACTTGTCGAACGAGCGGCGCTCGTCGTTCATCGCGCGGCTGCGGCGCCACTCGGGCCAGCAGGCCATCGGCTCGCTGATGGCTGCGGCGCAAAGCTACGACGCGGTTCAACTGATGCTGCGGGTGATGTTCCAGACCCGCGGCGACACCTCGGGTGCCGCGCTGAAGGCGGCACTGGAAAATCTGGAGCGGCCCTACTCGGGCGTGGTCACCACGCACGACAAGCCTTTCTCCGCCACCGACCACGACGCCTTCACGCGCAACATGATCTGGCTCGGTGTGTGGCGCAAGGGCGAGATCCAGTTCCAGTATCCTGACGACGCCAAGCGCGCCTCGGTCATCCGACGCAAGCAGCCGGCTTGACGCTGCGGGCGTGCAGCCGGCCGCCACGCGGCCAGCCCACCCACCGGACACCGAATGAAGACACTGACTGCCTGTTTGCTGAGCTGCGCGTTCAGCGCCACCGTGGCCGCGCAGGGCGCCGCCCACTGGCCCGACAAACCGGTGCGCGTGGTCGTGCCCGCGCCGCCCGGCAGTTCACTCGACATCATCGTGCGCACCCTGGGCGACAAGCTGAAAGACCGCTGGAAGCAACCGCTGGTGGTCGACAACAAGGCCGGCGCCGGCGGCCTGCTGGGCATGGACGCGGTGGCCAAGGCCGCGCCCGACAGCTACACGCTGGGCATCGGCTTCAACGGGCCGATCGCGTTCGGACCGTTCATGTACAAGAAGATGCCCTATGCGCCCGAGCGCGACCTGCTGCCGGTGGTGCTGACCACCTCGCAGCCGAACGTGCTGGCGGTGGCGGCCAGCAACCCGGCGAACACGCTGCCCGAACTGGTGGCCTGGGCCAAGGCGCAGGGCAACAAGCTGAGCTACGGCTCGGTCGGCAATGGCAGCTCATCGCACCTGACGATGGAACTGTTCAAGTCGCAGGCCGGCTTCGACGCGGTGCACGTGCCGTATGCCGGTTCACCACCTGCGGCCACCTCGCTGGCCGCGAATGAAACGCAGATGCTGTTCGCGGTGGCGCCGGCGCTGCTGCCGCTGGTGCAGGGCGGGCGCATCAAGTTCATCGCCGCCACCAGCGCGCAGCGCACGGACGGCATGAAGAACCTGCCGACGCTGGCCGAGTCGGGCTACCCCGGCTTCGAGGCGCTGGCCTGGAACGGCCTGTTCGCCCCGGCCGGCACGCCGCCCGAGGTGGTGGCGCGCATCAACGCCGACGTGAACGCGGTGTTGAAGGACGCGTCGGTGCGCGAGGCATTGGCGAAACAAGGCTTGATCGTCGGCGGTGGCACGCCGGCCGAGTTCAAGGCCTTCATCGACAGCGAAGCGCGGGTGTGGGGCGCGATCATTCGCAAGGTCGGGATCAGCATCGACTGACGCGCACGGCGCGCTCAGCCCGGCTTGCGAAAGTCGTTGTCGATCCAGGCCAGCGCACTGCTGGCCGTCAGCCTGAAATTCGGCGCCACACGCACCTCGGCCAGCACCGCCCCATCGGCGGCCTGCGCGCGCAACGTTGCGTAGGCGTCGTCTTCGTCGGGCACGATGTCGAGTGTCACGCTGACGCGGCCCGAGGCGGTGGTGACGACCACGCTGCGGTGCAACGTGGCGTGCAACTGCTGCTCATGCCGGCGCAGCACTTCGGCGGCGGTTTTCACCAGCGTGTTGAAGGCCGACGTGTCGAGCGGCTTCGGGTTCTTCTTGTCGCGGCCCATGGTCCAGGGGCCGACGAGCGCGGGCTCGGCTTCACCGAGTTTGGTCATCGCCACCGCCCAGCCTTCGTCGTCTTCGTTCTTGATCACGCAGGCCGTCCATTCGCCATCGCGCCACAGGCGGGGCTCGTGAATCGGCGCGTCGGCGGTGGCTTCGTTCATGGAATCGGGCATGGGTTCAACGCTTTGGCGGCTTTGGCAGCGTGGCGCGCGCAGCCGGGGGAACAACAGGGCGGGGCATCTTATCGCCCGTCGCAGACGGGGCTGCGGCAATGCCGAGGTGGTCGAGTGGCAAGGCGCCGCCGGCCTTCACTTCACCGAGCGAAAAGCTGGTGTGGATGTCTTTCACATTGGGCAGGTTCAGCAGCGTCTTGATCGAGAACTGCGAGAAGGCGTCGAGGTCGGTCACCATCACCTGCAGCTCGAACGTGCCGGTGCCCGAGATGTAGTGGCAGGCGATCACTTCGGGCAGCGCGCGCAGGGCTTCTTCGAGCACCCGCGTGGCCACGCCGGCATTGCGCTCGGCGTCGACGCGCACGAAGGCCAGCACGCCCAGGCCGATCTTGCGGCGGTCGATCTCGGCCCGGTAGCCGGTGATGTAGCCCTGGTCTTCCAGCCACTTGACGCGGCGCCAGGTCGGTGCGGCCGACAGGCCGATGCGCGAGGCCAGCTCGGTGTTGGACAGGCGCGCGTCTTGCTGCAGCTCGCGCAGGATGGCCACGTCGAAGCGGTCGAGCGAAGTGGCGTGGATTTCGCCGGCCTCGGGCGGTGGATGAATGGTTTTCCCTGAAGCGGCTGTTTTGAGCATGATCTGCAACGTCGATGCCTTTCGATTGAAGGATTATTGCCGCACCACTCGTTTTAGGGGGAAAGAAAGAAAGGACATCCGCGGGGCGAATCCATAAACTTCGGTCACCTCCAGGAGATCGATCGATGAATGCACCGCTGCCCGAATCCATCCGCAAGGCGCTCGAAGTCGTCACCCTGGACGACAAGTACAGCCTGGAGAACGGCCGCGCCTTCATGAGCGGCACACAGGCACTGGTGCGGCTGCCGATGCTGCAGCGCAAGCGCGACGGCATGAACGGGCTGAACACCGCCGGCTTCGTCAGCGGCTACCGCGGCTCGCCGCTGGGCGGTTACGACCAGGCGCTGTGGGCGGCCAAGAAGCACCTGGCGGCGCAGAACATCGTGTTCCAGCCGGGCGTCAACGAAGAACTGGCGGCGACCGCGCTGTGGGGCACGCAGCAGATCGACCTGTTCCCGCAGACGCGCAAGTTCGACGGCGTGTTCGGCATCTGGTACGGCAAGGGGCCGGGCGTGGACCGCTGCTCCGACGTGTTCAAGCACGCCAACATGGCGGGTACCGCGAAGCACGGCGGCGTGATCGCGATTGCCGGCGACGACCACATCGCCAAGAGCAGCACCGCCGCCCACCAGAGCGACCACATCTTCAAGGCCTGCGGGCTGCCGGTGTTCTTCCCGAGCAGCGTGCAGGACATCCTCGACATGGGCCTGCATGCCTTCGCGATGAGCCGCTTCGCCGGCGTGTGGAGCGGCATGAAGACGATCCAGGAAATCGTCGAATCGTCGAGCAGCGTGTTCGTCGACCCGGACCGAGTCGACATCGTGATTCCGCAAGACTTCCAGATGCCCGAAGGCGGCCTGCACATCCGCTGGCCCGACGGCGCGCTCGACCAGGAGGCGCGGCTGTTCGACCACAAGTGGTACGCGGCGCTGGCCTACGTGCGCGCCAACAAGCTGAACCACAACGTCATTGCCACCGCGCACGACCGCTTCGGCCTGATCGCCAGCGGCAAGGCCTACAACGACACGCGCCAGGCGCTGGTCGACCTGGGGCTGGACGACGACGCCTGCCGCAAGCTGGGCATCCGTCTGCACAAGGTCAACGTGGTGTGGCCGCTCGAGGCCACCATCACGCGTGATTTCGCGCAGGGCCTGCAAGAAATTCTGGTGGTCGAAGAGAAGCGCCAGGTCATCGAGTACCAGGTCAAGGAGGAGCTGTACAACTGGCGCGCCGACGTGCGGCCCAACGTGCTGGGCAAGTTCGACGAGGCCGAAGGCGATGCCACCGGCGGCGAGTGGTCGCAGCCCAACCCGGGCAGCAACTGGCTGCTGCGCGCGCAGGCCGATCTGACGCCGGCGATCATTGCCAGGGCCATCGCCAAGCGGCTGAAAAAGCTCGGCGTCGACGCCGACACGGCCGACCGCATGGACGCACGCATTGCACTGATCGACGCCAAGGAACGCAGCATGACGGTGCTGAATGCCGACGGCATCAAGGTCACCGACGCGGCAGGCGAGCGCACACCCTTTTTCTGCAGCGGCTGCCCGCACAACACCAGCACCCGCGTGCCGGAAGGCTCGCGCGCGGTGGCCGGCATTGGCTGCCACTACATGGCGGTGTGGATGGACCGCAGCACCGTCACCTTCAGCCAGATGGGCGGCGAAGGCGTGTCGTGGACCGGGCAGGCACCGTTCACCACCGACAAGCATGTGTTCGCCAACCTGGGCGACGGCACCTACTTCCACTCGGGCCTGCTGGCGGTGCGCCAGAGCATCGCCTCGGGCGTGAACATCACCTACAAAATTCTGTTCAACGACGCGGTCGCGATGACCGGCGGCCAGCCGGTCGACGGCACCTTGCGCGTGCCCGAAATGACGCGCGAACTCGAAGCCGAAGGCGTGAAGAAGATCGTGGTGGTGACCGACGAGCCCGAGAAGTACGAGGGCGTGACCAACCTCGCGCCCGGGGTCACGGTGCACCACCGCGACGAACTGGACGCGATTCAAAAGCAGCTGCGCGACATCGAAGGCTGCACCGTCATCGTCTACGACCAGACCTGCGCCACCGAAAAGCGCCGCCGCCGCAAGCGCGGCACCCTGGTCGAGCCGGCCAAGCGCGTGGTCATCAACGAACTGGTCTGCGAAGGCTGCGGCGACTGTTCGGTGCAAAGCAACTGCCTCAGCGTGGAGCCGGTCGAGACCGAGTTCGGCCGCAAGCGCCGCATCAACCAGAACACCTGCAACAAGGACTATTCGTGCGTGAAGGGCTTCTGCCCCAGCTTCGTCACCGTCGAAGGCGGACAGATGAAGAGCGCGAAGAAAGCGGCCGAGTCCACATCGAAGCGGCCTGATCCGTTCACGCTGCCCGCGCTGCCGCAGCCGAATCTGCCGCTGGCCGAAACGCCGTGGGGCATCGTGGTGGCGGGCGTGGGCGGCACCGGTGTGATCACCATCGGCCAGTTGCTGGGCATGGCGGCGCACATCGAAGGCAAGGGCATCGTCACGCAGGATGCCGGCGGCCTGGCGCAAAAGGGCGGTGGCACCTGGAGCCACATTCAAATCGCCAACCGCATGGATGCCATCTTGACCACCAAGGTCGGCACCGCCGAGGCCGACTTGGTGATCGGCTGCGACCCCATCGTCACCGCCAACAAGGCCACCGTGGCCGTCATGCGCGAAGGCCGCACCTTCGTCGCCGTCAACACCCACGGCACGCCGACGGCCGCCTTCGTCAGCAACCCCAACTGGCAGTTCCCGGCTGCGAACTGCGACACCGCCATCGCAGCCGCCGTGGGCAGTGCGAACATCGGCCGCCTCGACGCCGACCTGCTGGCGGTGCAACTGGTGGGCGACTCGCTGTACACCAACCCCCTGATGCTCGGCTATGCCTGGCAAAAGGGCCGCGTGCCGCTGAGCCACGCGGCGCTGATGCGCGCCATCGAGCTGAACAACGTGCAGGTCGACAACAACAAGCTGGCCTTCGAGTGGGGCCGCCGCGCCGCGCACGACCTGCCCGCAGTGCTGGCCTTGCTACAGCCTGGGCAGGTGATCTCGTTCACCAAAAAGACCGGCCTGGCCGAGATGGTGGCCACGCGAGTGGAGTTCTTGACGGGCTACCAGAACGCGGCTTATGCGGCGCACTACCAGGCCTTCGTAGCCAAGGTGCAGGCCGCCGAAGCCACGCTGGGCAGCAGCAGGCTGACCGAGGCCGTGGCCCGCTATTTGTTCAAGCTGATGGCCTACAAGGACGAGTACGAAGTGGCGCGCCTGCACACCGACAAGAGCTTCCTGAACAAGGTGGCTGCGCAGTTCGAAGGCGACTACAAGCTGCACTACCACCTGGCCCCGCCACTGATCGCGAAGA
>JANNBZ010000392.1:0-10391 GCA_031386065.1 Burkholderiales bacterium | reverse complement strand
TTCATGAACTACCTGCGGCCCTATCTTGCAGCAACGCTGGTGGGTACCACACTCGTGAATCAAGGTGCCTGGTTGCCCCGCCAGCTGACGGCCCGCCCGCTCAAGTACATCGCCGAGGTGTCGTTTGCGCTTTATGTGGTTCACCCGTTGCTGGCCGCCACGTGGCTGGGCAGTGGTGAGGGTTGGGCCAAGTACATCAAGCGCCCCTTGCTGTTCGGCGCGGTCTTCGCCCTGGCGCATCTGTCCACTTTCCAGTTCGAACATCGTTGCATCGCGTTCGGCAAGCGTCTTTCTGCTGCATTGCGCCGACGGGAGCAACTGGCATGAGCCAAAGCCAACGACATCCGGCCGACGCCGGCATGTCGACCGACTCCCCCGCCACACCTGCGAATGTCCTTGGCGTGGTGGTTATCGGCCGCAATGAAGGGCAGCGCCTTGAGCGCTGTTTGAAGTCGCTGTCAGTCAGCGGTGTGCCGCTGGTCTACGTCGATTCGGGTTCCACCGATGCATCCGTGGCCCTGGCCGAGGCGCGTGGGGCCACGGTGGTGAACCTGGACCTTCGCGTGCCGTTCACTGCGGCGCGTGCGCGCAACGCCGGGTTTCGGCGTTTGTGCGCAAGCCATCCATCTCTAGCTTTCGTTTTTTTTGTTGACGGTGACTGCGAGGTCGATTCCGGATGGACGGAGGCTGCTTTGAGCTTTATTTGGCGTCATCCGAAAGCTGCTGCAGTTTGCGGGCGGCTTCGAGAGAGATATCCGGAACGCTCTGTTTACAACCGGCTGTGTGATCTTGAATGGGATGCTGCGGTCGGAGAAGTCCGGTCATGCGGCGGCATCGTGGTGATGCGCGTCGACGCGTTGCGAGCAGTCGGCGGATTCAGGGACGAACTGATCGCTGGCGAAGAGCCGGAGTTGTGCGTTCGACTCAGAAAGTCTGGCTGGACTGTCTGGCGGATTGCTTCGGAAATGGCTTTGCACGATGCCGCATTGCTGCGTTTCGGTCAGTGGTGGAGACGCGCGAAGCGGGGTGGTCATGCGTACGCCGAAGGTGCGCATTTGCATGGTGCGCCACCCGAACGGTATGCGGTGCGTGAAACCCGGCGTGCGGTCGTCTGGGGGGTAGTGCTGCCTGTGTTGCTGGCCTTGCTGTTCGTGATCGATGTGCGATGGCTCTGGCTGGCCGCGGTCTACCCGGCACAGACGCTGCGTCTGGCGCGGCGATTTCGAGCTGACGGAAGGCCGGACTGGGCGCGCGCATTCTTCATGGTGCTCGCGCGCTTTGCCGAGGCATCGGGCGTATTGCAATTTCACTGGAATCGTTTGCTGCGGCGGCGAACCGCGCTGATCGAATACAAGTAGCGTGATCGGCTCGCAGGACCTCGGATGGCGCGAAGGCGCCGAACGGGTAGTTCGCAAGAAAGAATCGGAAGGAAGAGCAAGGTCATGATCACTGACAGCACAGCGCTCGCATTCACCGCTCCCCCACGTCGTTTCGTGTGGGGGTGGAACAAGCCGCAGGCCGTCGGTATCGTGTCGCCTTCATATGAAACTGAGAAGTTGAGTTATGCGCTCACCCCAAGGGTTGCAGCTTTGCGCGGAAGCGCTCGCGTAAGGTGCTGGTTTCTTTTCATGCGCAAGCCCGATGAGCGAGCTTTGAGCGCCGCCACGTCGGCACGTGGCAACGATCACTCCTTCAAGTGATCGACATCTTCATCGCGGCTTTCTTCCCCTTCCTCCGACCACACCTGTCCTCTAAGACCGTGACCGTCATCGCCTACCTCGCGCCGGAGCTACCGGCGCTTTCTGCCACCTTCGTGTACGAAGAACTGCTTGCGCTTGAACGCCGAGGGCTGCCGGTGCGTGCCTTCGCGGTGCACCCTGCCGCAGCGCCTGTCGCTGGCCAGCAGGCGCTGACGGATCGCACCCATGTTTTGTATAGCGGCCAGCCGCTGAAAAGCGTGTTCACCGCGCTGCGGTCGCTGTCGAGCTTCGGCTCGGGCGCGCTGCGCGCCTTGCGTTGGCTGGCGAGCGACATGCTGCGTGTCGGCCTGCATCGTGCCAACGCCTGGAAGTTGCCTTGGCAATGGCTTGCGGGTGCGCGCCTTGGCCACCAGTTGCAGGTGCAGGGCTGCACGCACCTGCATGTTCACTTTGCCCACGTACCCACGCAAATCGCCATGTATGCGTCGGCCTTCACCGGTATTCCGTTCAGCGTGATGGCGCACGCGAACGACATTTTCGAGCGCGGCTTGCTGCTGCCGCAAAAGGCGCAGCGCGCGCTGAAGATGATGACGATTTCCGAGTTCAATCGCCGCCACCTGTTGTCGGTGGGTGTGGCCGCGTCGAAGTTGGCGGTGGTGCGCTGCGGTGTCAGCTTTGCGCCGCGTGCGGTGCCGCCTCGTTTCGTGCCCAAGGCAAGTTATCGCATCGGTACGCTGGGCCGCCTGGTCGAGAAGAAGGGTGTCGACGACCTGCTCAGGGCCGTTGCGCAACTCGGCCTGCGGCCCTGGCAACTGCAAGTCAGCGTGGCCGGCGAAGGCCAGCTGCGGGTCGACCTTGAAGCCCTGGCCGCGTCGCTGGGCTTGACGGAGCGGGTCAGCTTCGAAGGAGCGCTGGCACATACCGAGGTCTCGGCGTGGCTGCAGGGGCTCGATGTGTTCGTGCTCGCCTGCAAGGCCGATGCACGTGGCGACATGGACGGCATCCCCGTCGTGCTGATGGAAGCAATGTCGCAGTGCGTGCCCGTGTTGACGACGCGGTTGTCCGGCATTCCGGAGCTGGTGTTGCACGAGCAGACGGGGCTGCTCGTGTCTCCTGGCGACCCTGCGGCGCTGGCAGCCGCACTGGCCCGGCTGCTGAACGAGCCCGCATTGCGCGCCTCGTTGGCCGAGGTTGCGCTTGCGCATGTGGAAGCCGAGTTCGGACAATCGGTGAACATCGACCGGCTGCTCGGCATCATCGATCCAAGCACGTCACGGGCGGCAGCCCGCGCGCACTCAGTCCACCACACACCATGAACCGACGCTACGCCATTGTTTCTCCGTGCCGCAACGAAGCCGACTTCATGCGCCAAACGCTCGACACCGTAGTGGCGCAGTCGGTGCGGCCCGCACGCTGGGTGATCGTTGACGACGGTTCCACCGACGACACGCCGCGCATCCTGGCCGAGTACGCCGCGCGGCACGACTGGATCACCGTGGTGACGCGCCACGACCGAGGGCGCCGCGCTGTGGGGCCGGGCGTGATTGAGGCGTTCTATGCCGGGTACGACACGCTGGATCCGAGTGAGTACACCTACCTGTGCAAGCTCGACCTCGACCTGAACCTGCCACCGCGCTACTTCGAGATCCTGATGCAACGCATGGAAGCGCAACCGCGCCTGGCCACCTGCAGCGGCAAGGCCTACGTTCGCGAACACGGAGAACTGGTGAATGGGCGCCACGGCGACGAACAGTCGATCGGGGCCAGCAAGTTCTACCGGATGAGCTGCTTCCTGGAACTGGGCGGCTTCGTTCGCGAGGTGATGTGGGACGGCATCGACGGCCACCGTTGCCGCATGAAAGGCTGGATCGCCTGCAGTTGGGACGACCCCGATCTGCGCTTCATTCACCTGCGGCCGATGGGCTCCAGCCAGACCGGCATCCTGACTGGCCGCATGCGGCACGGCGCAGGGCAGCACTTCATGGGCACCGGCTTTGCGTACATGTTCGCCAACGCACTCAACCGCGTGACCGAGAAGCCCGTGCTGCTGGGCAGCCTGGCCATGCTGTGGGGCTGGTGCAAGCGCGCATTGCAGGGCCAGCCGCGCTACGGCGACGCGGCGTTTCGGCGCTTCTTGCGGCACTACCAATGGCGCGCACTGCGCGTCGGCAAGGCGCGCGCCATTGCAGAGATCGACAGCGGAGCAGGCCGTTGAGTCCGAACTTCGAGCGTCAGGTTTTCTGTCTGCTCGGCTTGCCCTTCGACGCGATCGATCTGGCCGATGCGGTGCGCACAGTGCAGTCGTCGGCACGTGCCCGAACGCCCTGCTTTTTTTCGACGCCGAACACCAACTTCGTGGTCACGGCGCAGCGAGACGAAGCGTTCCGCGCTTCTGTTTACCGAAGTGATCTGAGCCTGGTCGATGGGATGCCGCTGCTGTGGATGGCGCGCCTGCTGGGCCTGCCGTTTCGTGAAAGAGTGGCCGGTTCGGTGCTGTTCGAAGCACTGCGTCACAGCACTTCGGAGCCGATCGGCGTGTACTTTTTTGGCGGCCCCGACGGGGTGGCCGCCGCAGCGGCTCAACACCTCAATGCGCAACCGCAGGGCCTGCGCTGCGTGGGTCACGACTCGCCAGGTTTCGTGCCGGTAGAGGCGATGAGCGATGCCGCGCGCATTGACCGCATCAACGCGAGTGCTGCCGATTTCGTGGTGGTGTCGCTGGGTGCGAAAAAAGGCCAGGCGTGGATCGAACGCAACCGGGCACGCTTGCGTGCGCCCGTCATCAGCCACCTGGGGGCGGTGGTGAACTTCGTGGCGGGAACGGTGCGCCGCGCGCCCGGCTGGATGCAGCGGTCTGGTGTTGAATGGTTGTGGCGCATTCGCGAAGAGCCTGCGCTGTGGCGGCGCTATGCGCAGGATGCAATGGGTGCGGCAAAACTGCTGTGGCGATGCGTCATTCCCTACGCTTGGCATCTGCACTTCAACCGCCCTGACGCAGCCGAGCAGGGCAGTGCCAGCGTTCAGGTGGAGCGTGGAGCAGCGGCCACAGTGGTTCACTTGCGTGGCGCGTGGGCACACAGCAACCTCGGCCCCGTGCGAAGGGTCTTCACCGATGTCGCTGTGTGCGTTCCTTCATTGCGGCTCGACTTGTCGGCAGTGACCCATGTGGACAGCGCCTTCGTGGCCCTGCTGGGGTTGCTCAAGGCACACCGCGATCAGAACGAACAGCAGACGGAAATCATCGGAGTGGTGCCGTCGGTGCGCCGCATCTTTGGGTACTGCTGCGCGCTTTTTCTGTTGGATGCGCAACCACCAACGCCGCAAGTGAACATGACTGCGAGTGCGCCATGAGCGCAGTTGCGAGTTCGGCTGCGGCTCCAACCGCCGCTGTCGACACCGCCCATGCGCGCTTTCGAAGTGGGCGCTACTTCGGGTCGCTGGACGGCTTGCGCGCGATCAGTGTGCTGGCGGTGATGTGGCACCACACCGTCGGGCACGACAAGACCTTGCCGCATTTTTTCAGCAACGGCGATGAGGGCGTGACGCTCTTTTTCGCCATCAGTGGCTTCCTGATCACCACCCTGTTGCTGCGTGAGCGGGACACCGCCGGATCGATCAACCTGCGCGCGTTCTACATCCGCCGGGCGCTTCGCATCTTTCCGCTGTACTACGCGGTGGTGGCCGTCTACGTGGTGCTCACGCTGCTGTTCGAAAGAACATCGCCGGCCGGTCGCGAGTTCTTTGCGAACCTGATTTTCTTTTTGACTTACACCTCGAACTGGTACGTAGTGCTTGAGGGCCGAGTGATCTTCTACTTCGCGTGGTCGTTGGCTGCGGAAGAGCAGTTCTATCTGCTGTGGCCGAGCGTGCAAAGGTTCTTCACGCCCCTGCGGGCGGTGGCGCTGATGCTCACCGTCATCGTGGTGGTGGCTGGCTTGCAATGGTTGGGGCCACCCGGCGGGCAGCGGCCAGCGCCGCTTTGGTACCGCGCGGTGACGGGCATCCCGCTGGCCATTTGCTTCGGGGTGGTCTTGGCCCATCTGCTTCACTGGCGCAGCAGCTTCGTTGCGTTGCGATGGCTGTTTGCCAGCCGTCTCGGCAGCCTGTTTTTTCTTGGCGTGTTGATTGCGTCGTTGTCGTGGCGCGGCGGCCCGTTGCAGCTGATCCACCTGGCGGCTGCGCTGATGATAGGCGCGTGCGTTTACCGCGAAGACCATTGGCTGGCCGGGCTGTTGAAGTGGCGTGTGCTGGCGCACCTGGGGGCGGTGAGCTACGGCATGTACTTGATGCACATGCTGGTCAAGAACGTGGTGGGTCGAGCGCTTTCGTTGCTTCACGTGACGCCTTCGCCGTACCTGATTTTCGTGTTGACCGTGATCGGAACTGTCGTCGTGGCGACACTCAGTTTTCGACACTTCGAGTCGATCTTCTTGCGCAAGAAGTCACAGTTCTCAGCGCAGACCTGAGCAGGTCGACGCAAGGCGGAGCAAGAGGCGTCCCGCTAGTCCAGGGGCCAGCTGCAACGGCTGGACACCGATTGCCCAGATCGAAGGTCGATCCGTGGCAGATGAGTGAGTCGGTGTAACTGTGACGACTCGAAATGGTCGCCTTTCCCCGGCTACTTCTCTTCGCTGGCCAGTTCCGGCGGCTGGCATGAACGCTGCTGCCTGGTGTCAGGCGGGATGTCGGCTGTGATCTTTGGCTGCTGGTTTCTCGGCTGATCGACAGGCTAGATATGGCGCGCAGTCAACAGAGCCAGCAGAGCTCGATTGCCACCAAAGAAGCAATTGGCAACACATGGGGGTCGAACGTTACAAACGCCAGTTCAAGCGTTTCGTCGGGCGATCGAAATCAACAGGATGAGTCTTCGTCTTCTTCAATCACCTCTAGCCCGGCCGGTATCACTGGCGCAGGGAACGGAGAGGTTGCCACGCAGAGGCCGAGGGCTGAACCCTTCTTCAGATCACGAAAGCCCAAATGCTTGAAACGGAATTGGACAAACGCACGACCGGCTTTGTATGTTTGCTGGCCGCAGTGATGCTGGCAGGCTGCGGCGGCGGCTTGACCGCAGTGACAGACGAGGGTCCAACCGCCATGGGCCTCGAGGTGACTGCAGCGTTGGACGCCGCAGATGCGGTGGAGACGGTCGACGACACCGAGGTGGCGGTTGACGTGATCGACGGCGCGGAGCCTCCAAATTTCAAGATCTTGGCGGTGGCTGACAAAGCCAAGACTTTCACGTTGGCCGGGACAGCGTTCAACGCAGCGCCGTGTGCGAGCAGCGTGCCTACTGCGTCGCTCGGGGCCACATGTTCTTTCAAAGGCACTTACCGGGTCGCGTACGGCGCAAGCGGAAGGTTCGTGACCCGCATGTTCACCAACGGGGCCACATGCAGTAACGACGCCTTCGGCGATCCGATCAAGGGCGTGGTCAAGTATTGCTTCGTTGCCAGCGACAGCGTTGCGGCAGCGCCTGCACCGGCACCGGCACCGGCACCGGCACCGGCACCGGCACCGGCACCGGCACCGGCGCCTGCACCTGCACCTGCACCTGCACCTGCACCTGCACCCGGGCAGGGTTCCCTCACGTTGAGCTGGAGTTCCCCCACCACCAATGCAGACGGAACGCCGATGAACGACCTGGCGGGTTACCGTGTGTTCTACGGCACCGTCAGAGGCAGCTACGCCAACTCGGTTTCGATCAGTGATGCGAGGGCTGTGAGCCACACCATCCGGGGCCTTCCGGCGGGTACCTACTATGTGGTGGTGCGTGCTTACGACGCATCGAACAACGAGAGTGCCGCGTCAGCCGAGGCGGGCAAGATCATTCGGTGAACTCCAGACCGATGCCGCCCGTTGTTGCCGGTGGCAGCACTGAGCACCTCAGCCCTGACACGCGAATTGCTGGCCTCGCCAGTAAGAAGAATTGGAGTTTCCCAAAATGAAAAACCTGAAGATCAGCCTTGCCGTTCTGGTCGTTGCAGCAGCAACCAGCCCTGCGGTGTTTGCCACCGCCTACTACTTGGCGGACTGCGAAGAAGGTGCCAGCAGCACGTGCGTGCCCGGCAATGACAACAACGCCGGAACCAGCCCCAGCGCACCGTGGCGGACGACGGCCAAGATTCAGGGCTTGTTCAGGTCGCTGAAACCAGGCGACTCGCTGCTGTTCGCGCGAGGCGCGTCGTTCGTGAATGCCGGCATGAAGCTGCAACACGCCACGGCCAGCGCCGGCAGCCCGATGCTGTTTGCGGACTACACGCCCGCATGGTCGGTCGGGCCAGGAGCCAAGCCCATACTGACTGACTCAAAAGATGGCGCCATAGTGTTCGCCATCGGGGGCTTGTTCAACGGCGTTCCGTCGCAGGGCTTCACGGTGCGCAATCTGGACTTGCGTGGTGGGCCGAAGGCTCTGCGCGGAGTTTGGCTGCGAGACGGCGTAGGGCATGTGACGCTCGACAACTTGACCATCAGCGGCTTCAACCTGGCCATTCAAAGCAGTGGACCTTCGAGCAATTTCAAGGTGCTCAACTCGACCATCAAGGACAACGGTGGCCAAGGATTTCTGGGCGGCGGCGTGGATGTTCTGATCGAGGGCAACACCTTCGACAACAACGGATTCAGCAAAGCCGTTTTCAATCACAACGTCTACATCTCAGGCGGCGAACGGGTGACGGTGCGGGGCAATACGTTGACCCGGTCCACCATCGTCGACGGCAAATGCCAGGGCGTGTCGCTGGTGGTGCACGGAACTTCCACCGGCCTGGTGATCGAGAACAACCTGGTAGAGGAAACCGCAGCAGCGAACACCTGCTACGGCATTGCGGTGGACCCGGGCTACGCCAAGGCCGAGAGCTTTCGGGGCGCCATCATTCGAGGCAACCGGGTGATCAATGTTGGCCTGGTCGGGATCGGCGTGGCCTCATGCCCCGAGTGCGTGATCGAGAACAACTTGATCGTGAAGAACGCTCCTGGCGGCATGATCGGCATTGCGGTGCCCGACAGGAACAGAGGTGCTGAAGACACGCCCGACGACGGCGTCACCGTGCGCAACAACTCAATCTTCATTGGCCACCCGACTGAAGGCAGCGTCGGCATTCGGGTGGGCAACGAGGGCGCGAACCATGTTGTGGTGTCGAACCTGGTTCAGTTCGGCCCGGCCGCATCGATCCGTACTTCCTGCTTCAGCATCAAGGGGTTGAGCCCGCAAGCCTTCCGGAACTTCGACAACAACCTGTGTCACTTCACCGGAATCATTGGCAAGTGGGAGAGCGACCACCCCACGCTGGCCAGTTGGCAAGCTGTGGGCTTGGACGCGAGTTCGAAACTGAGCAATCCGATGATCGCCGCCCCGATCGGTCCAGCGTACTCGATGCTGCCGCAGATGGGCTCGCCGGCCATCAATGCCGGCAACGCCAAACTCAGTTCGCCGAAAGACATGCTCGGCAAGCCACGAGGCCCACTGCCCGATGTGGGCGCGTACGAATCGGCGGGTGGACCGGTCGATAAACTTGCACCTGCGGCCCCGGCCAGCGTGAAGGTTCAGTAAGCTTCTTCGGTGTTCAGCGGCTGCGCGGCCAGTGCTCGGAAAGCGCAGGTTCAGCACGCTTGGACAGGCCAATCTGCAACACGACGCGGCCGTTGTGTCTGGTGACATGGCACCGAAGTGCGGGGTTCGTTTTCCCTTGGCTCGGCGCGTACACTCGGTGCCGACCACAGCTCGGAATGACTCCATGAAAACACTTCGAATTGCGCTGATCGTGGGCGCGTTGATGGTGCTCTCGTCAGTCGGCGGAATCGCCGCCCGCCCCACCGTGAAAGCCACTGACGGCACTCAGAAATTCCTTCTTGAAGACATCGTTCCCAAGCAGTTCGGTGATTGGAAGGAACTGCCAGGGCAAGGCGTTCAGGTGGTCAACCCGCAGACGCAGGAGATCCTGGACAAGCTGTACAGCCAGATCCTGTCGCGCACCTACGTCAACTCGCAGGGCTACAAGATCATGTTGTCGCTGGCCTACGGCGACGATCAGCGAGGCGGGCTGGCAGCGCACAAGCCTGAGGTCTGCTACCCGGCACAGGGCTTTCGCCTTTTGGCCAACCAGGAAGCGCAGTTGTCAACGCCGTTCGGAGCCATTCCGGGCCGGCGACTGGACACCAGCATGGGGCAGCGCCGAGAGCCGGTGACCTATTGGTTCAATGTGGGCGACACCGCCGTGCGGAACAAGCTGGAAAAGCGCATGGTGCAGATTCGGCTCGGCTTGACGGGGCAAATTCCCGATGGCCTGCTGTTTCGGGTGTCGTCGATCGACGACGAGAGTTCGCGGGCTTACGTAGCCCACGATCAGTTCGTGGGCGATCTCCTGACTGCCGTTTCACCCAAAGACCGCGCCCGACTCAGCGGGCTCGGCAAGGCCGGCTGATCTGCAGACCACGCCTCGCTGTGTAGGCCGTCTCACGGCCAGTTCCGTCACTGCCGAGTGCTTGGCGCTCCGCGCCCGTGTTTGCGGGGCGGAATCGCAATACCTTCACTCTGTCACTTCACACCTTCAGATGATCGAATCAATCAGCAGAAAAATGGAGCGGGTGAGCCACTGGCGTGCTTACCTGATGGGTGGCCGGAATGCAGTGTCGTACACCGGATGGTTGGGCCACCAGAATCTGGGTGATGAAATTTTGTATGAAGCTGCCGAAGAA